>JBBQDZ010000022.1:0-19968 GCA_038320185.1 Gaiellales bacterium | reverse complement strand
GCCCTCCGGCTGGCTCGACCGGGGTGGCGGGCCGTCGTCCTCGTCAAGCCGCAGTTCGAGGCCGGCCGCGCGCAGACGCCGAGGGGCGTCGTTCGCGATCCGGAGGTCCGGCGTCGTGTACTGCACGCCCTCACCGAGGCGGCCCTCGAGTGGGAAGCCGAGACAGTCGGCGTCGTAGACTCGGGGCTTCCCGGCCCGAAGGGAAATCGTGAGTCCTTCCTCCACCTCGTCCACCGGCGCCGACCAGTTCTCCCCGACGCTCTCGACAGCTGGATCGCTCGTGCCGTCGCCTAGTCCCGTGCGGCGGCTCGCCGTCGTCACGCACGGGAAGCCGGAGACGATCGGATCGGCGCTCGAACGCCTCGAGCGCCTGGCCTCCGAGCGCGGCGTCGAGGTGCTGCCGGAAGGGGAGGACGAGGGTGCCGACCTCGCGGTTGTTCTCGGCGGCGACGGGACGATGCTCCGGGCGCTCCAGCGTTTCCTCGGCACGGGTACCGCCGTCATCGGCGTCAACTTCGGCCGCGTCGGGTTCCTCACCTCGATCCCCCGGGAGGCCATGGATAAGGGTCTCGCGCGGGTCTTCGCTGGCGAGTACGCCGTGCACGAGCTGGCGACGCTCGAGGCGGAAGCCGCCGGCGAGCGCCGCACCGCGGTGAACGACGTCGTCACGACGAGCTCCACCCTGGGACGCATCGTCGAGCTCGGCTGGGCAGTCGGGGGCGAGGATCTGGGGCTCCAGGCCTGCGACGGCATGATCTGTGCGAGCCCCTCCGGCTCGACGGCGTACAACCTCTCGAGTGGCGGCCCGGTCCTCGTGTGGGGCCTCGACGCGATGGCCGTCACGTTCGTCGCCCCGCACTCGCTCCATGCCCGTCCCCTCGTCGTGCCACGGAGCCGCCGTGTCTCGATCGTCAATCACACTCCGGACGTGGCCCTCACGGTCCTCGCCGACGGCCACACATTTGCGCAGGTCGAGCCTGAGGGGACGGTCAACGTCGGTCTCGGCGAGCGCCGCAGCCTCCTCGCGACGCTCCCGGAGGGAACGTTCTTCCGCCGCTACCGGGACACGTTCTCCGCGTGACGGCTGCTGCTGCCTAGTCCCTTGCGCCGATGGTGCGCCGCCCTCGCGCGGCATACGATCGGACCGTGCTCCGGCGCCTTCGCATCGAGAATCTCGTCCTCATCCGGGAGGCCGAGCTCGTCTTCGCGCCCGGCCTGAACGCGATCACGGGCGAGACGGGTGCGGGCAAGACGATTCTTGCGCAGGCGGTCGGACTCCTGCTCGGCGCGCGGGCGGAGGCATCCTTCGTCGGCCCGGACGGCGACGAGGCCTACGTCGAGGCGGAGTTCGACTCGTTTCCGGACGCGGACGGCGAGCTCGAGCAGCTCACGGAGCTGCGGCCGGATGACGAGCATGGTCTCGTGCTCGCGCGCCGCGTCTTCGGCGACGGTCGCACCCGGGCCTACGCCTGGGGCCGGAGCGCGGCCCGGGAGGACGTCGCAGCGGCCGCCGAACGACTGCTCGCGATGTCGGGTCAGTTCCAGCAGCGCAGGCTGGCGCGCGCCGCGTACCAGCTCGAGGTGCTCGACGCGTTCGCCGGCGAGGAGCAACTCGCACGCCGTCGAGCGGCCCGCGCAGCCTGGCGTGAGCTGCAGGCCACGCGTCGCCACCACGACGAGGTGAACCGGGACTCGGACGCGGCGCGGGCACGGCTTGCGGAGCTGCGCGCGCTCGTCGACGACACGGAGGGCTTCGAGCCCGGTTTCGAGGGGGAGCTGCGCGCGGAGCGCGAGCGCCTTCGCCACGTCACCGAGCTTGCGCAGGCCGCGGCTGCAGCCGCCGAGGCGCTCGCACCGGAGGAATCCGAGGGAGCGGCGGGGCTGGCAGGCGCGGCGGAGCGGATCCTCGCGCCCGTGGCAGCGATTGCACCCGAGCTCGACGAATCGGTGGAGGAGCTTCGCGACGTCGAGGTGCGGCTTCGCGAGGTCGCCGCGGCCTTGCGCAGCTTCCTCGGCGGCCTGGAGGCGGATCCTGCGCGGCTCCAGCAGGTGGAGTCGGAGCTCGACCGCATCGCCGGCGCGAGGCGGCGTTTCGCCTGCAAAACCTACGAGGAGCTCCTCGACCGGGCGCAGGCGGCGCGGGGCCACTTGGAGGCGCTGGCGGGGGAGGGTGACCCGGTCGCCGCGGCGGGCGAGGCGCTCGACGCCGCAGAGCAGCGGGTCGGGGCGGTTGCGCAGGAGCTAAGGGTCGCGCGGCAGGCTGCGGCCGGTCCCTTCGCGGGCGCCGTCGCCGCCGAGCTCCGCGGGGTGGGCATGGGCGAGGGGGAGTTCCGGGCCGAGCTTCGCGAAACCGGGCCGGGCCCGACCGGCGCGAACGAGGTCTCGTTCTCGATCCGGCCGAACCCGGGCCTTCCGTTCGCACCGGTCGGTGAGACCGCTTCTGGGGGCGAGCTCTCCCGCATCGCGCTGGCAATCGCAGCTGTTGCGGGCGGCGAGACGCTCGTTTTCGATGAGATCGACGCGGGCATCGGTGGGCGCACTGCAAACGCGGTCGGCGAGGTCCTGGCACGGCTCGCGGAACGCGCTCAGGTGATCACCATCACGCACCTGCCCCAGATCGCGACGCTTGCGGAGCGCCACTTCAGGGTGGAGAAGATCGCGGGCGACCCGACGCACACACGCATACAGGCTCTCCCCGAGCAGGCGCGCCGCGAAGAGATCGAGCGTATGCTCGGCGGCCGCGAGTTCCTTTCGAGCATCCAGTCGTGAACACGTTCGTCGAGTACACGGGACCGGCGCGGCTCGATCGCCGCACGAAGCATCTCGTCCAGCGACTCGCGCCGCACGACATAGCGATCATCGACCATGCCGACCTCGACCGCGTCTCGGCCGAGGAACTCCTGGGAGCGGGCGTGCGCGTGGTCGTCAACGTCGCCGACTCGCAAACCGGTCGGTTTCCGAACCCGGGGCCACTGCTCCTCGTTCGCGGAGGCGTGCGCCTGATCGACGCGGGCGGGTCAGGGCTCTTCGAGGAGGTGCACGATGGCGAGCCGCTGACCGTGCGCGGAGCGAGCCTCTTCCGCAACGGCACGTGTCTCGCGACCGGACGAGTTCTCGAGGAGTCGGAGCTCGAGCGAGCGCTCAGCGCGCAGCAGGGGCGCATCACCGAGGCGCTGCACGACTTCGCTGACAACACGATGCGCTACCTCCGCGAGGAGGGGAAGCTCCTCGCGGAGGGGATCGACTTCCCGCCCCTCGAGACGCGCTTTCGCGACCGCCAGGCGCTCGTCGTCGCACGCGGACCTGAGCTCCGGAACGATCTGCGGGCCGTTCGGCCGTACATCCGGGACTTCAAGCCGGTGCTCGTCGCCGTCGACGGGGGCGCTGACGCGCTGCTGGAGGCGGGCTACCACCCGGACGTCATCGTCGGCGACATGGACTCGGTCTCCGACGCGGCGCTCGGTTCCGGCGCGGAGATCCTCGTCCACGCCTACGCCGACGGTCGCGCGCCGGGAGCCGCCCGGGCCGATGCGTCGGGGCTGCCCTACCAGGTGGTGTCGGCCACCGGGATCAGCGAGGACGTCGCGCTCCTTCTCGCCTACGAGAAAGGCGCCGAGCTGATCGTCGCCGTGGGGACGCACTTCAACCTGATCGAGTTCCTCGAGCGCGAGCGCGACGGCATGTCTTCGACCTTCGTCACGAGGCTGAAGGTGGGGGAGATCCTCGTCGACGCAAAGGGCGTCTCCCGTCTGGTCAGCCGCGAGGTCGGCCTCTGGCCGCTCCTCATGTTCACCCTTGCCGGCTTCGCAGGCGTCGTCGTCGCCGTCGCCGCCTCGCCCGGACTCCGGCACGCGATCCAGCTGCTCTGGCTGCGCATCCGGGACGCCCTCGGGCTCGGCTAGCTCCTAGGGTCTTAGATGCCCCGGCTGGAGGCAGAGCGTGACCTGCTCGCGCGGCGCGAGGACGTGTGGGCGTTTCTCGCGGAGCCCTATCACCTGGCGGACTGGTGGCCGGGGCTCTCGGGTGTCGAGCCCGACCGGCGCGGCCTCGCGGAGGGTGCGCGGTGGCGGGTGCAGGTCGGGGCCTGGAACCCGCTGACCGGTTGGCGTCCCCCGCAACCCCAGACGCTCCTCGTCGATAGCGTCGAGCCGCCGGAGCGGGTTGCATTCACCTTCCTGCGGGACCGCCTCAGGGCCGACCTGCGACTGGCCGCGGCCCGCGAGCACACACATGCGAGTCTCCTCGTCGAGGCGCGCTGGCGCTTCGGATTCCGCCACTCCCTCGCCCGTCTCGCGCTCTACCGCCTGTACGAGCTCGTGCAGACAGCGGCTACCCTCTGAGCCCGGGCGAGCATGTTCGACCTCCGCTACCACGTCGCTTCGCTCGCCGCGGTCTTCCTCGCCCTCGTGATCGGCATCCTCGTCGGCGTCGGCGTCTCCTCCCAGGGCGTGATCGACACCTCGGAGCGCAACTACCTTCACCGGCAGATCGCCGACCTGCAGCAGCGGCTCGAATCGGCCGGCCGGCGCAGCTCGGCTCGTGCGAACGCTCAGCGGAACGCCGAGACCTTCGTCGTGCGCACCTACCCGGCGCTCATGTCCGACCGGCTCCGGAGCGTGCGCGTGGCAGTCGTCTTCGTCGGCCCGGTCGACGGGCGCGTGCGGTCGTTCGTCGAGGAGACGCTCGACGACGCGGGTGCCGGCGGGATGATCCGCCTGCGCGCGCTCAAGGTGCCGATCGACGTCCTCGGACTGAACCGGATCCTCGGCACGACCCGCGGGCTCCGCCGCTACGCGGGCGTCGCTCACCTCGGCGACCTCGGCGGCGCGCTCGCGGAGGAGTTCGCCCACGGCGGCAGGACTCCCCTCTGGAACGCGCTCGCGGACGATCTCCTCGAGGAGCGGGCGGGCGGCGCGTTGCAGCCTGCGGATGCGATCGTCGTCGTCCGCTCGGCGCCCGCGCAGCAGCGGGGAACAGCCCGCTTCCTCCGCGGCTTCTACTCCGGCCTCGGCCCGTCGAGCGAACCGGTCGTGGGGGTGGAGTCGACGGGCAGCGAAGGCAGCGCCATCGCCGTCTTCCGCGCGCGTGGCCTCTCGAGCGTCGACGACGTCGACACGCCGTTCGGGCGTCTCGCGCTCGCCGTCCTCCTCTCCGGCGGACAGCCGGGCCACTACGGGGTCAAGGCCTCCTCGGACGATCTTCTGCCGCCGGTCGGCCTGCCCGCGCCTCCACCGCGCGCCCGGTGACGGAGCCGGTCGCGATCCTCCTCGCCGCACGGAACGAGGAGCGCAGGATCGCGCGGACGGTGACGGCGCTTCGCCAGGCCTTTCCGGCGGCGGACGTCATTGTCGCGGACGACGGGTCCCGCGATCGCACCGCCGCCGAGGCGAAACGGGCCGGTGCGCGTGTGCTGCGGCTGAGCAGGCGGGGCAAGGGCCAGGCTTTGACCCTCGCCGAGCAGGCCGCGCCGGCGGGCCCGCTCCTCCTGTGCGATGCCGACGTGGAGGGCAATCTGCGCGAGCTGCTCGAACCGAGCGGCGCAGCCGACCTCGTCGTCGCGCGGTTCCGACACCGAGAGGGAGGCGGCTTCGGAGTCGCGAAGCGCTTCGCGCATGCTCTCATCCGGTTTCGCTGTGGTCTGCGAACGCGCGAGCCACTCTCGGGACAGCGGTTCCTCTCCGCCCGCGCGCGGGCCGCCGCCTTCCCGCTCGCCCCGGGCTTCGGGGTCGAGGTGCGGATGACGATCGACGTCGTGCGGGCAGGTCTGACGACGCAGGAACGGGAGATCGACCTCCGCCACAGGGCGAGCGGTCGAGACCTCCGCGGGTTCGTCCACCGTGGGCGACAGCTCGCCGACCTCCTGCTCGCGGCAGGCCCGCTCGCCCCGAACCACCGCGGGCTACGGCTGCCGCTCGTCGGCTGGGTCTTCGCGGTGCACGAGCCGCTCGTGGCGGCGATCGGCCTCGCCGACGACCTCTGGAGCGGCCGCGAGCGCGGTCTTCGCGCCCACCTTCGGGCGGGCCGAACGACCGGCGTCCTGAAGCTCATCGGAATCCCGGGCGCCGCGTTCCTGCGCACGCGTTCGATCTCTGCTGCTCTCCTCGTCGGGCTCTCCGCAAATGCGCTGAACCAGCTCGACACCCGCCCGGGACGGGCGCTGAAGGCGTATCTCATGGCGGCGATCCCGCTGGGTGCCCCGCTCCGGCTCGCCGTCCTCCTGGCTCCCTACGATCTTCGAGAGAGGACGATGCTGGGGGACGCCGGATCGAACGCGCTGGGCGCGATGCTAGGCTTGAGCTCCGTGAGTCGTCTCACGGAGCGAGGCCGGTGGACCGCAATCGGCGCGCTCGCGAGCCTCACGCTTCTCGGCGAGCGCACCTCCCTCGGCGCCCTGATCGAGCGGACGCCTCTGCTCCGCGGCCTCGACACACTCGGTCGGCCGGCGTGAGGCCGCGCCCCGTGAAGTACGTCTTCGTCACCGGCGGCGTCGTGTCGTCGCTCGGCAAGGGCATCACCGCGGCCTCCCTCGGCCGGCTGCTGAAGGCGCGCGGGCTCAAGGTGCAGGTGCAGAAGTTCGATCCTTACCTGAACGTCGATCCGGGAACGATGAGTCCGTTCCAGCACGGCGAGGTCTTCGTCACCGAGGATCGCGCCGAGACCGACCTCGATATCGGTCACTACGAGCGTTTCCTCGACCAGAACCTCTCCGCGCACTCGAACCACACCGCAGGCGGTATCTGGGAGCGCGTACTGCGCAAGGAGCGCAGAGGGGAGTACCTGGGCTCGACCGTCCAGGTGATCCCGCACATCACGAACGAGATCAAGGAGCGCATCCGCCGCGCCGCCCGGGCTGACGACACCGACGTCGTCGTCACCGAGATCGGCGGTACCGTCGGCGACATCGAGTCGCTTCCCTTCCTGGAGGCGATCCGGCAGTTTCGCCGCGAGGTGGGACCCGAGAACGTGCTCTACCTGCATGTGACTCTCGTCCCGTTCGTGGACTCGGCCGGCGAGTTGAAGACGAAGCCAACACAGCATTCGGTGAACGAGCTGCGCCGCATCGGCATCCACCCGGACATCGTCGTCTGCCGCTCGAAGGAGCCGCTCTCGCCGGACATCCGCGACAAGATCGCCCTCTTCGCCGACGTCGACCTCGAGGCGGTCGTCTCGAACGAGGACGTCCCGGACGTCTACGTCGTGCCGGCGGCGCTCCAGGCGCAGGGGCTCGACAGCCTCGTCTGTCGGAAGCTCGGTCTTCCCGACGGCGAGGCCGAGCTCGGCGAATGGCTCGACCTGATCGAGCGCCTGGACGAGCGACGCGGCATGGTCGAGATCGGGCTCGTCGGCAAGTACGTGAAGCTCCACGACGCGTACCTGTCGGTACACGAGGCGTTGAAGCACGCCGGAATCCACCACGCGTGTCACGTCCGCGTGCGCTGGGTGGACGCCGAAGGCATGTCGCTCGAGGAGGCCCGCCACGAGCTCGAGCAGGTCGACGGGGTCCTCGTGCCGGGCGGCTTCGGGTCGCGAGGCTGGGAGGGAAAGATCCTCGCGTGTCGCGTCGCGCGCGAGGCAGGCATCCCGTACCTCGGCATCTGCCTCGGCATGCACGTCGCGGTCTCCGAGTTCGCGCGCCACGTCGTCGGCCTCGAGGGCGCGAACTCCACCGAGATGGATCCCGAGACGCCGTATTCGGTCATCGACCTGCTCCCCGAGCAGAAAGAGGTGGAGGACCTCGGCGGCACGATGCGGCTGGGGGCGCAAGCCGTGGAGGTCGCGCCGGAGACGAAGGCGTACGAGGCCTACGGCGAGTCGGTCGTCCATGAGCGCCACCGGCACCGGTACGAGGTCTCGAATCACTTCCGCCCGAGGCTCGTCGACGCCGGGCTTGTGGTCTCGGGCACCGTCTACGAAGGGAAGCTCGTCGAGATCGTCGAGCTACCGGACCATCCCTGGTTCGTCGCGAGTCAGTTCCACCCGGAGTTCAAGTCGCGCCCGACCCGCCCGGCTCCGCTCTTCCGCGACTTCGTCGGCGCTGCGCTGACACGGGCGCTCGAGCGCTCCCGCGGCGCGGTCGCGGCCGGGGCGTAGACCGACTCCGTAACACTCAGCGCGCGCCTAACATCCGGCGAGTGCCGGTTCCCGACCTCCTCGAGCTCTTCTCGGAGTTGGCCGCGACCCCGAGCCCGCCCGGTCAGGAGCGGGAGGTCGCCGATCGCGCGATCGACTACCTACGGGAGCTCGGGCTCCATGCCGAGGAGGACGATGCCGGGCCGCGCATCGGGTCGGATACCGGAAACCTCCATTGCCGGCTCCCGCCGTTTCACGAAGAGGCAGGCGCCGCGATCTTTCTCTGCGCCCATCTCGACACCGTCCCGCCGCAGGGACCGATCGAGCCCGTGGTCGAGGACGGGGTCGTGCGCAACGCGGGCGGGACGATCCTCGGCGCGGACAACAAGGCGGCCGTCGCCGTGATGCTCGAGGCATTGCGGCGGGTGGTCGAGGAGGGGCGCCCGCACGCAGGGGTGGAGCTCGTCCTCACGGCCAAGGAGGAGGTCGGGCTCCGCGGCGCCTTCGCCTTCGATCCGACGCGCCTCGCGGCAAGGATCGGCTATGTCTATGACGAGGCGGCACCGATTGGCGAGGTGATTCTCGGCGCGCCGAGTGCTCGCGGCCTCCAGGCCCGCTTCCACGGCCGCGCGTCGCACGCGGGGATGTACCCGGAGGAGGGACGCTCGGCGATCGCCGCGGCGGCCCGTGCGATTGCGGAGCTGCGACTCGGACGGGTCGACGCGGAGACGACTGCCAACGTCGGGCTGATCTCGGGAGGAACGGCCCCGAACATCGTCCCCGAGTGGTGCACGCTGACGGCGGAGGCGCGCTCCCATGACGACGGAAAGCTCGCGGACCTCGTCCAGGAGATGCTCGATGCCTTTACCTGGGGGGCCGGCCTCGCCGAGTGCGAGGTGGAGACGACGGTGAAAAAGAGCTACGCCGGCTACCGCTTCCGCCGGGACGACCCGGCTGTGCGGCTCGCTGCCGCGGCGCTCGAGCAAGCCGGCTTCGAGCCGCGGTACGGGCTCTCCGGCGGGGGCGCGGATGCGAATGCGTTCAACGAGAACGGGCTGCGCTGCGTCAATCTCGCGAACGGGATGGCGAACATCCACACGCCGGACGAGCACATCGCCGTCGCGGACCTCGAGCGAATGGTCGACGTGACTCTCGCCCTCGTCGAGGCGGCGCGTGGTGCTGACGCTTAGGCGGGGGAGGGTGACGGCCGTCGTCGAGTCGCTCGAACGCCTCGTCCGGCTGGAGGTGGACGGCGTGCCGTGTATCGCCTATCCGCGGCTGACGGGATCCGTAGAGCCGGGCGACGAGGTGGTCGTCAACACGCAGGCGCGCGACCTCGAGCTCGGCTCGGGCGGCTTCGACATCCTCCACGTCAACCTGACGCGTGGCCTGGGGTTGCCTCCCGAGGCCGGGGCGCACGTGATGAAGCTTCCGTACACGCCCGGTCAGGTCGCGACCAGGCACGCCGAGGAGACGGAGACGCTCGCCGAGTCGCTGGCAGGGCGACCGGTCGTTTGCTGCTCGCTGCACAGCCAGCTCGCGCCCGTCTGCGCCGGACTGGGCGGCGGTCTGAGAATCGCCTACCTGCAACTGCCGGGAGGCGCACTGCCGGTCTCTCTCTCCGAGGCGGTGCGCACGCTC
This sequence comes from Gaiellales bacterium, assembly GCA_038320185.1. GTDB lineage: Bacteria > Actinomycetota > Thermoleophilia > Gaiellales > Gaiellaceae > JBBQDZ01. The sequence goes on along the minus strand of JBBQDZ010000022.1, from coordinate 10,257 downwards.
ACGGCGCGGGGCGTGCTGAGCATCGCTGTCGCCATCGGCTCGTGCGTCGACGGAGACGTCGCCTGCGTCTCCACGGCCTCGGCCCTCGCCTGGGCGGCGGCCAGGGAATTCGACGCGATCGTGTGCGCGATCGGGCCGGGAGTCGTCGGGACCGCGTCCCGCTTCGGCCATGGCGGGCTCGCGGCGGCCGAGGCGGCAAATGCCGCCTACGCCCTGCGCGGGCGCCCGATCCTCGCGCCACGCGTCTCCGACGCCGACAGCCGCGAGCGCCACCGGGGCGTCTCGCACCACACGCGCTCGGCGCTCGAGCTGTGCCTCGGAGACGTCACGGTCGCGTGGCCCGGAGGCTTGGCAGCGCCCGAGGACCTCCCGATCGAGGAGGTCGACGTGACGGGATGGGAGGCGGAGTGCGCCGGGTTTCCGCTCGAGCACATGGGCCGGGAGTCCGTCGAAGATCCCTGGTTCTTCGCCGCCGCCTTCGCGGCCGGTCGTCTCGCACGGAAACTCATCGCATGATGGAAGAGCGGCAGCTCGGCCCCGTCGTCGGGCTCGGGACGTGGAACACGTTCGCCGGCGACGCCGCAGCGGCGCAGGCCGTCGTCGGCGCCGCGCGCGAAGCGGGCTGCGGTGTCCTCGACACGTCGCCCATGTACGGTGAGGCAGAACGCTCCCTCGCGGCCGCGCTCGGCGCTCGCCCGGGCCACGTGAACGTGGCGACGAAGATCTGGGCCCGCTCCGAGCGCGAGGGGCGCGAGCAGCTCGTCCGCCAGCTCGAGTGGTTCGGGAGCGTGGAGATCGAGCAGGTGCACAACCTCGTGTCGTGGAAGGAGCACCTCGGCTGGCTCGAGGAGGAACGCGACGCCGGACACATCGGGCGGCTCGGCGTCACTCACTACAGCCCCGGCGCGTTCGACGAGCTCGCTCGAGCAATGCGGACGGGACGCTTCCAGACCGTCCAGCTGCCGTTGAACCCGCTCGAGCGCGACTGCGAGCGAGTCCTCCTGCCGCTCGCAGAGGAGCTTGGAATAGCCGTGATCGTCATGCGACCGCTCGGCCAGGGAACGCTTGCGGCAAGGCGCCCGAGCCCTGCCGCGCTCGAGCCGCTGCGCGGGTTCGGGATCGAGACCTGGGCGCAGGCGCTTCTCAAGTGGGCGCTGTCGGACAGGCGCGTGGACGTCGTCGTCCCTGCGACCTCAAAGCCGGAGCGTGTCCACGAGAACGCCGCCGCGGGAGCTGGCCCGTGGTTCGGTTCTCAGGAGCGACGGCTCGTGGAGCGGCTCGCGGCGTGACGGCGGATCGATCGGAGACCGTCTACGACGGCAGCCTGCTGCGGGTCGTCGTGGAGCAGTGGGGGGGACGTAGCCGTGAGATCGTCGAATCGCCGAACGCGGTCACGATCGTCGCGATCGACTGCGCGGGTCGCGTGGCGCTCGTTCGCCAGCTCCGCGAGGCGGCGCGTAGGGAGCTGCTCGAGCTGCCGGCCGGTGGGATCGATCCGGGAGAGGAACCCCTCGCCGCCGCGCGGCGCGAGCTGGCCGAGGAGACAGGCCTTCAGGGGGGGAAGTGGAAGGCTGTAACGAGCTTCCACACGACACCGGGGTTCTGCCGCGAGCGCATGTACCTCTTCTTCGCAGAGGGCGTCGAGAGCGGGGAGGCGCATCCCGGCGCCGATGAGGCTTTCGAGCTCGTCCGCGTGCCGACCGGCGAGCTCGAGGGGCTGCTCTCGCAGATCGAGGACGCGAAGACCCTCGTCGGACTGCTTCTTTACCTGCGGAGTCTCGTCTCAGCCTCGCTCGCGAGGCCCTCGATGCCGACGTAGCGTCCGCCGCCGTCCCGCTCCAGCGCCCCGAGGAGGTGTCCGGCGCGGGCGTGTCCGTTTCGGCAGGTGTCGAGGTGCCCTTGTCCTCCTCCCCGCTGCGAGCGTAACGTCGAGGTGCGAACACCTTCGAGACGGAAGTGGAACGGAGGGGAACGACTCGACGCCCCGGGCACGGCAGAGGGCCGCGAGCTAAGGTTGCGCCGCTCCGATGAGGATCGGCGTCGTCAAGGAGATAAAGCGCGACGAGTACCGCGTCGCGCTCACGCCCGCCGGCGCGCGCGAGCTCGTCCAGCGAGGTCACGAGGTCGTCGTCGAGACGGGAGCGGGGGAGGGGAGCGCGTTCTCCGATGCGGCGTACGCGGCCGCCGGCGCGCGACTGGCGGCAGTCGAGGACGTGTGGTCGGAGGTCGAGCTCCTCCTCAAGGTCAAGGAGCCGATCGCGGCGGAATACGACCGGCTCCGGGAGGGCCTCGTCCTCTTTACCTACCTTCACATCGCGGCCGACGAGCCGCTCACGCGCGCGCTCGTGGACAGCGGCATCACGGCCGTCGCGTATGAGACAGTGGAGACCGACGACGGCCGCCTGCCACTGCTGGCACCGATGAGCGAGATCGCTGGGCGCCTGGCCGCTCAGGCGGGCGCTTACTTTCTGGAGAAGCCGGTCGGAGGGCGTGGGCTCTTGCTCGGAGGCGTCCCAGGCGTGGCGCCGGGGCGCGTGCTTGTCGTGGGTGGCGGGATCGTCGGCTACAACGCGGCGATCATCGCGCTCGGCCTGGGGGCGAACGTGACGATCCTCGAGCGCTCGATCGACCGGATGCGGTATCTGGACGACATCCTTTCGGGCCGTGTCAGCCTCGTCATGTCCTCGACCCTGCAGATCGAGGAATCGGTGCGCGAGGCCGACGTCGTCATCGGGGCAGTGTTGATTCCGGGCGCGGTGGCGCCGAAGCTCGTCACGCGGGAAATGATCGGCGCAATGAAGCCGGGGTCAGTCCTCTGCGACGTCGCGATCGATCAGGGCGGCTGCGCTGAGACCTCGCGGCCGACGACCCACAGCGACCCCGTATACGAGATCGACGGCGTTACGCATTACTGCGTGGCGAACATGCCCGGGGCGGTTCCGATCACCTCGACGAAGGCGCTGACGAACGCGACGCTTCCGTACGTCGAGGCGATCGCCGACCGCGGCCTCCGCCAAGCCGCGGCGTTAGACCCCGCGATTGGGCGAGGCGTCAACGTCGTCAGCGGCTCCGTGACCTATGAGGCCGTGGCGCAGGCCCACCGGCTCGCCTACCTGCCGCTCGACGAGTTGTTTCCGCTCGCCCTCTAGAGGGAGCTCAGGACTCGGCGGGTTCAGCGCGCTTCGCCTGCGGCGTCGGGCTGAGCTTGACGACGAGCCAGGTCGCGCCCGCCGCGAACGAGATGACACAGACGATGAAGATCGCCATGCCGAGCAGTCCGAGGATCGTGGCCACCGGCTCCTAGAATAGCCCCATGGGTCGCGCGTGCGTGATCGTTCTCGACGCCGTCGGCGCCGGTGCTCTCCCCGACGCGGCGGAGTTCGGCGACGAGGGCTCTGACACTCTCGGCAACATCGCCCGCGCCGTCGGTGGGCTCGACCTCCCCAATCTCGAGGCGCTGGGACTCGGGAACGTGGCGGATCTGAAGGGCTGCCCGCCGCAGCCGGGGGCGCCCGCGATCGCCGGCCGACTCGTCGAGCGCTCCAAGGGCAAGGACACGACGACGGGACACTGGGAGCTCATGGGAGTGGTGACGCCGCAGGCGCTGCCGACCTACCCGCACGGCTTCCCGCACGACGTGATCGACCCGTTCATGCACCGCACGGCCCGAGGCGTCCTCGGAAACAGGCCCGCTTCCGGCACGGAGATCATCCAGCAGCTCGGAGAGCAGCATCAGGAGACGGGAAAGTGGATCGTCTACACCTCCGCCGACTCGGTCTTCCAGATCGCCGCGCACGAGGAGACGATCCCGCTCGAGGAGCTCTACGACGCGTGTCGCACCGCCCGCGAGATCCTGACCGGCAAGCACGCCGTCGGACGGGTGATCGCGCGGCCCTTCGTCGGCGATCCGGGGAACTACGAGCGGACGCCGAACCGGCACGACTTCTCCCTCCAGCCGCGGCGCCCCAACTACCTGAGCCTCGTGCGCGACGCCGGGTCGGCCGTGCACGGGGTGGGCAAGATCCACGACATCTTCGCGGGCTGCGACATCGACGAGGCGTACGCCACGAAGTCGAACGTCGAGGGAATTGCCCAGACGGAGCGTCTGCTGCGTGAGCTCGACTCCGGATTCATCTTCACGAACCTCGTCGAGACGGACATGCTCTGGGGCCACCGGAACGATCCGGTCAACTTCCACCGCTGCCTCCAGGATTTCGACTACAGGTTGCCGGGCCTCCTCGACGCGCTCCGGCCCGGCGACGTGCTGCTCCTGACCTCCGACCACGGCTGCGACCCGACGACGCCCTCGACCGATCATTCACGAGAGCACGCGCTGCTCCTGGCCTACGTGGAGGGCAGGAACGCCGCCGGCCGGATCCACAATGGCGAGTTCGCCGACGTCGGCGCGACCGTCAACGGGTGGCTCGGCGGTCGGTCGCCCGGACGCGGCATGCCGGGACAACCCATCGTCGACCCTTGAGCCTGAACGACCCCGCGGTCGTCCGGCGCGAATACGCGAGCGACAGCGGATTGCGGACACGCGCAGCCGTCTACGGGGCCTCCGAGCCCGGCACCCTCGACGTCCACGACCTCGTGCTGGGAGCGGTGGCCGAGCGAAACCCGCGCCGCGTGCTCGAGGTCGGCTGCGGCTGGGGGGAACTCGCTGCCCGGCTTGAGCGCGAACTCGGTTGTGAGGTAACGGCCCTCGATCTGTCGCCGCACATGGTCGAGCTCTCGCGGCGGCGCGGCGTGGCGGCGCAGGTGGGCGACGTCCAGGAGCTGCAGTTCGGCCGGGGCGAGTTCGACTGCGCAGTCGCCGCCTGGATGCTCTACCACGTCCCCGATCTCGATCGTGGGCTTCGCGAGCTGCACCGCGTGCTCGCACCGGGTGGGCGCCTGGTGGCGACCACCAACGGGCGCCACCATCTCGAGGAGCTCTGGAGGCTCGGCGGGCGCGACCGGGCGGGCGAGGAGCCCGTGTTTCGCGGCGACAACGCGGAGGTGTTGCTTCGCCGGTACTTCAGCCTCGTCACGGTTCACGCCGTCGAGGGCATCGTCGTCTTTCCGGACTACGAGGCCGTCCGGGACTACATCCGCTCTTCGATCCGCCACAAGCATCTCGCGGCGGCCGTCCCGCCGTTCGAGGGGCCGCTGCGCGCTCGGCGCTCGGTCGTCGTGGCCGTCGCGGACAAGCCGTGATCAGAGCTGCGGAGCTGATCCAGCGCAAGCGGGACGGGGGCGAGCTCGAGGCAGGCGAGATCGCCGAGCTGGTACTGGGTTTCGTACGGGACGAGGTGCCGGACTACCAGATGTCCGCCTTCCTCATGGCCGTGTACTTCCGGGGGCTCTCGAGCGCGGAGACCTTCGCGCTCACGGACGCGATGATCGGGAGCGGCGAGACGATTGCACTGGGGCGAGCGCTCGGGCGGAAGGTGGTCGACAAGCACTCGACCGGCGGAGTCGGCGACAAGACCTCGATCGCGGTGGGTCCGATCGTCGCCGCCTGCGGCGTCCCGTTCGGAAAGATGAGCGGCCGGGGGCTCGGCCATACTGGCGGGACGCTGGACAAGCTCGAGTCGATTCCCGGCTTCCGCGTAGAGCTGACGACCGACGAGTTCATTGCTCAGGTTGGTTCCGTGGGACTTGCGATCGTCGGACAGAGCGCGGGTCTCGTCCCGGCCGACAAGCGTCTCTACGCGCTGCGCGACGTGACCGCGACGGTCGACGAGACCTCTCTCATCGCGGCGAGCATCATGTCGAAAAAGATCGCGGCCGGGGCGGATGCGGTCGTGCTCGACGTCAAGGTCGGCGACGGCGCCTTCATGAAGACGGAGGCCGAGGCGCGCAAACTTGCAGAGGTGATGATCGAGCTCGGCCGCCGGGCCGGTCGCGAGGTCGTCTGCCTCCTGACCGACATGGATCAGCCGCTCGGGCGTGCAGTCGGAAACGCGCTCGAGATCCGAGAGGCGCTCGCGACGCTCCGTGGAGAGGGGCCGCCGGACCTCGCGGAGCTCGTGCTCGATGCGTCGGCGAGGCTCCTCGCGCTCAGCGATCTCGGCGTCGACGCAGCCGCCGCCCGGGCGCTCGCCGAGCGCGCGCTGGCGAACGGCTCCGCGTTGGGTGCGTACGAGCGCTGGATCCGCGCGCAGAGTGGCGATCCGCGCGAGTCCGTGCTTGCAGCGGCGCCCGTCGTCCGCCCAGTTCTGGCGCCGCGAGGCGCCGCCGTCGCGCGCCTGAGTGCGAGCCGTGTCGGCCTGGCCGCCCTCGACCTCGGCGCCGGACGTCGGACGAAGACCGACGCGATCGACCATGCCGTCGGGGTCGTGTGCCATCGAAAGCGAGGTGACATCGTCGCCGAAGGCGAGCCGCTGGCGGACGTTCATGCGCCGACGGAGGCCGCAGCCGATCGCGCCGCGTCGGCCGTGCTCGAAGCGTACGAGCTCGCCGAGGCTGCGAATTCGCCACGCAGCATCCTCCTGGGTGTCGTTGCATCGACAGACGACCCGGCAGGCACCGACTGACCCCGCAAGAACGACTCAATCAGGCACAGGCGAGGGCGACCGGGATCGACCCTCTCGCTGGCTAGGGTTTGCCGGGGTGCCCGAGCTTCCCGAGGTGGAGACGATCCGCGCGCGCCTTGCGCCGCACGTGACCGGCCGTGCGATCCACCGCGTCGAGATCCTCGACTCGCGGTTGACACGACCCCACGATCCGGCCGCAATCGCCGCGGCCATGACCGGCGAGCGCATCATCGCCCTCGAGCGGCGCGGCAAGTATCTGATTTTTCGGTTCGAGACTGGCTTTGTGCTCCTGATTCACCTCCGGATGACGGGGAGCCTGCGTTACGTGCCGGCAGGGTCGATGGTCGACGAGGAACCGCATCGTCGTGCCGTTGTCACTCTAGACAACGGTGCGGAAGTCGCCTACCATGACGTGCGGCGGTTCGGCACCTGGAACCTCCTCGAGTCTCCGGAGCTCGCGCCCTACCTGGACGCGCGGATCGGCTCCGAGCCGCTCGCCCACAGCTTCACGAGCCGCGTGCTCGGCTCACGGCTCCAGCACCGGCGCACGCCGATCAAGGCCGCGCTGCTCGACCAGAAGACCGCCGCCGGAATCGGCAACATCTACGCGGACGAGGCGCTCTGGCGCGCCCGCATCCATCCCCGGCGGGCGGCCGGCGAGCTCGGACCGAACGAGCTTCGTGCAGTCCATCGCAGCGTCCGACATGCGCTCCAGGTCGGGATCGCACGGCAGGGCGCAACGCTACGCGACTACCGCACGCCGGACGGAGCCTCCGGCGGGATGCAGCGCGAATTCCGCGTCTATGGCCGCGAGGGCGAGCCGTGCTCGCGCTGCGGCACCCCGATCGAGAAGATCCGCGTCGGCGGTCGCGGAACCTGGTTCTGTCCGCGCTGCCAGCGATAGCGCCCACACCGGCTCGTGCTCGCTGCCGCGCGCGCGGGTCGGCCCGCCGGGCGCCGAAGGTGGGACGGATGGCCCTTCCGGCCCAAGCCGGATCACGTCTACACTCGCCGTCCTGGCCCTGAAGACCCTCCTCGTCTTCCTGCTCGCCGCGTTCGGCGTCCCGCTCGTTCCGGCGGCGATCGCCGGGGGTAGCGGCTCGCTGGCGACCGCTGTCGTCGACCCGGTGACGTTCTCAGGCCCGGGGGCGGATCTCGCTTTCGCTCACGTGCAGAAAGCGGGTGCGACGTTCGTCCGGCTCTCGATCGACTGGCGCGAGATCGCGCCGCGTTCGGCGGACAAGCGCCGCCCCGCGCACTTCATTGCGACCGATCCCGCTGATCCCGGCTACCACTGGCGCTACTTCGACTCCCAGGTTCGGCTGGCCTCGAAGTACGAGCTCGAGCCGATCGTGACGGTGACGGGAGCTCCGAGATGGGCGCTGCGGCCCGTCCGTCGTGCCGGCGGCCTTTCCCGGGCGGACCCGGTCGAGTACAGCTACTTCCTCCGCGCGGCGGCCACCCGCTACGACGGCAGCTCGCCCGACCTGCCGCAGGTCCGCTACTGGCAGATCTGGAACGAGCCGAACCATCCAGGTCGCCCGCAGCTCAAGGCCGGCGCCGCTGACTGGTACCGCGACCTCGTCAATCGCGCCGCGACGGCGGTTCACGCCGCCTCGCCGGACAACCTGGTCGTCGCCGGTGGGACGTCGCCCTACACCACGAGCACCGCGGTCGCGCCACTCGCGTTCATGCGGCAGCTTCTCTGCGTCTCGGGAGTCGTCGATCCGCGCCCGACGTGCGCCAAGACGATTCACTTCGACGTCTGGTCGCATCACCCCTACACCTCGGGTGCGCCCTCGGGCCACGCTCCGGGCGGCGACGACGTGGCGGTGGCCGATCTTTCTAAGGTGCGCAACCTCCTGCGGGCGGCGGTGAAGGTTGGCCACCTCGTGTCGGACGAGCCGGTGCGCTTCTGGGTCACCGAGTTCTCGTGGGACACGAACCCTCCGGACCCGCGGGGCGTGCCGCTTGCGCTCCAGAGCCGGTGGATCGCGGAGGCCCTCTACCGCATGTGGGATGCCGGCGTCAGCCTCGTCGCCTGGTGGCGGATCCGCGACGACCCGCTCCGGCTGACCTTCTACCAGTCGGGGCTGTACTTCCGAGGTCCGAGCATCTCGAAGGATGTCCCGAAGCGCTCCTTCTACGCGTTTCGATTTCCGGTCGTGGCGTTCGAGAAGGAGGGTCAGGTGCAGGTGTGGGGGAGAACGCCCTCGAGCGACAGCGAGGACATCGTCCTGGAGCAGACCTTCGAGGGCGGCTGGCGAACGCTCGCCGAGGTTACGAGCGGGGACGACGGCATCTTCGCGGGAACGTTCGCGGGGCCGGCAACGGGAAGCGTCAGGGCACGCCTCGTGTCGACGGGTGCGACCTCGGTGCCGTTCTCGCTCAAGCGCCCGCCGGACAACGTCAGGTATCCCCGTTTCGGGGCGTGACGGGGCGCAAGACGCCGAACGAGAACGAAGCACGTTCCACACCCCGGCCGCCACACGGGGAGCTGACCCGCCTCGCGCGGGACTTAGGCCGCGAGCTTTTCGAGCTCGCCGCGTTTGTCCAGCGCCCAGAGCTCGGTGTAGCCGCCGACCGGGCGTCCGTCGATGAGGATCTGTGGCACCGTCCAGCCGCCCGTCAGCTCCTGGAGGCGCCGACGGAACTGCGGGTCGCCGCCCAGGTTGATCTCCTCGTACCGGAGCCCCCTGGCGTCGAGGAGCGCCTTGGCCCGGATGCAGTAGCCGCACCAGTCGGTGGTGTACATCGTGATCTTGCCCACTACGACTTGTAACGGATATTTCCGCGCAGATGTTCCGGGTGACGGCGAATCTAGACTTGCTCGGATGGCGGCTCGCACGTACCAGACGGAAGCCGTCGTCCTGCGGTCGCTGCGACTCGGCGAGGCCGACCGGGTGCTCCACCTCTACACGCTCGACCGCGGGCGCATCGGCGCGGTCGCGAAGGGCGTGCGGCGCACGCGCTCGCGCTTCGGGGCCCGGCTCGAGCCGCTGAGTCACGTCGACCTGGCGCTCCATCAGGGGACCGGCGAGCTCCAGACCGTCACGGGAGCCGACCTCGTCCGCTCCCACCACGAGGCGCGCGAGGAGCCCTACCGGCTGGCCGTCGGATTGATCGGGCTCGAGGCGATGCTGCGCCTCTTCAGCGAGCAGGAGGCGAACGGGCGCGCCTTCGAGGCGCTGACGCGGTTCCTCGACGTGCTGGACGTCTGGAGCCCTCGCGCCGCGCGAGCGGCACTCGACCCGCTCGCGCTCTCGTTCCAGCTCAAGCTGCTCTGGCTCTCCGGCTACCTCCCGCACCTCGGAAGCTGTGCCGAGTGCGGCGCCGAAGGCTCGCTCGCGGGCTATTCCCCGAGCGCCGGCGGCGCGGTCTGCCGCTCGTGTGCCGGAGGCGCGCTCGCCCTCTCGCCGGAGGGGCTGGCGGGGATGGAGGCACTCCTGCGCCGGCCGCTGGCCGAGGCAGGCGAGGCGGGTCTTTGCGAGCGTGGCGCGCGCGATTGCCTTGCGGTCGTCTCGTCCTCGTACGAGTATCACGGCGGCTTCCGGCTGCGGACGCTCTCTGCCTGAGCGAGATGCGACGCGTCCTCGCCGGCGGCTTCGAGCTCGACGACGACCGCGACCGGATCGACGTCGACGCTGTCCACCGGTACCTCGCCAAGGAGTCCTACTGGGCGGAGGGACGCCCCCGGGAGACGGTGGAGCTGCTCGTTCGCCGGGCGGACCGAGTC
>JBBQDZ010000021.1:0-20367 GCA_038320185.1 Gaiellales bacterium | reverse complement strand
GCGTCCGCGTACGCCTCTGGCGAGAGGCCGCGGAGGTAGACGCCATTCAGCCAGTCGAGCTTCTGATAGTCGAATGCGGCGGGGCTCGGGATGACGCGCTCAAGCGAGAACCGCGTGACGAGCTCGTCGCGGGACATGATCGTCGTCTCGCCATCCGGAGCCCAGCCCAGGAGAGCCAGGAAGTTCACGAGTGCGGGAGCGTAGTACCCCTGCGCGCGGAGCTCGTCGATTCCCGTCGCGCCGTGGCGTTTGGAGAGCTTGCGGCCGTCTGTGCCGAGCACGTTGGGGACGTGCGCGTACACGGGCAGCTCGCCCCCTGCGGCGCGGATGACGTTGATCTGTTTCGGCGTATTCGAGATGTGGTCGTCGCCGCGGATGACGTGGGTGATGCGATCCCAGACGTCCTCGAGCGGCGACGCGAAGTTGTACGTCGGCCGGCCGTCGGAACGGAGGAGAACGAGATCCTCGAGCTGGGCGTTCGGGAACTCGATCCGGCCCTTGACGACGTCGTCCCAGCCGGTCACCCCCTCGTCCGGCATCCGGAAACGGATCGCCCCCTCGTCCTCGTAGGCCTTCCCCTCGGCGACGAGACGGACGGCCACCTCGCGGCAATCGGCGACGCGGTCGAGCTGGAACCTCGGCGGCGCGTCCCAGTCGAGCCCCAGCCAGGAGAGGGACTCGAGCGCGTGCTCGACAGCTCCCTGCACCTCGCGGCTCGTGTCGGTGTTCTCTATCCGCACCAGGAACTCCCCGCCGGCATTGCGGGCATAGAGCCAGTTGAAGAGCGCGGTCCGGACGCCGCCGAGATGAAGGGCTCCGGTCGGGCTCGGCGCCATGCGTACGCGAACGGACATGGGCGTCCTATCGTAGAGAGGTGCACATCGGCGCCCACGTCTCGACCTCGGGGGGCATCCACACCGCCATCGACCGGATCGAGGCCTTCGGAGGCGAGGCCGTCCAGATCTTCACGCAGAGCCCCCGCGCGTGGCGCCCGACGAACCACGACCCGGCCAACTTCGAACGCTTCAGGGCGCGGCGGAAGGAAGCGGGCGTGCAAGCCGTCGTCTGCCACGCGCTGTATCTCGTCAACCTCGCGAGCCCGGTGCCCGAGATCTATGAGAAGTCGGTTGCGACGCTCCGCAACACCGTGGATGTCGCCTGCGCGATCGACGCGGACGCCGTCGTCTTCCACGTTGGCTCCCACCTGGGGGCAGGGCTAGAGGTGGGGCTCCAACAGGTGGTTCCCGCGCTTGCAGAGGCGCTGGAGCGCTGCTCCGAGAGAACCTGGCTCTGTATGGAGAACTCGGCCGGCGCCGGCGGCGCGATCGGCCGCTCGCTGGGTGAGCTGGCGCTGATTCTCGACCGCCTGGACCGGCACGAGCGTCTCGGCGTCTGCCTCGACTCGTGCCATCTCTACGTGTCGGGCTGCGACGTGACCGAGAGTGACATTCTCGACCGAATGCTCGAGGAGCTCGACTCCACGATCGGCCACGACCGGCTGCGCTGCCTGCACGTGAACGACTCGAAAGCCGGACTCGGATCGAACCGCGACCGGCACGACAACATCGGCGAGGGCCTGATGGGCGAGAAGCTCGGCGTCTTCCTCGGACATCCCGATCTCCAGGGGCTTCCGGCTCTCCTCGAGGTGCCGGGCAAGGAGGGCAAGGGTCCGGACGCCGACGAGGTGCGCAAGCTCCGCGAGCTCCACCTTCGTAGTCGCTGAAATTAGTCGCTGAAAGTCCGATGCACTCTCAGCGATTCGTCACTAGGGCTGCACCCAGAGCACCTGGCCTACCCCGGCAGAGGAGCCGTGGTTCGAGATCACGAATGAGCCACCGGGTGCGAAGGCGAAGGCGGTGGGGTTGTCGAGGCCTCCCACTACGGTTGTCCGGGCTCCCGCGGGTGAGATCCTGAGGAGGTCGCCGGGACCGCAGAAGAACGGCCCGCAGGCCGAGTGCTCGAGCACGTAGAGGTTGCCGGCGGAGTCGAACGCGAGGTCGATGGCGTCGGTGAGGCCGCGCTGAAAAACCGTCGGCGTCTGGCCCGGCACGACCCGATAGATGTTCGCCGCGCCGGGGAGGAAGGGGGCGCCGCTCAGCTCGGAGACGTAGTAGGCACCGTCCGGGCCAACGGTCACGGCTGTGGGGACGGAGTCGGTCTGACGTCCGCTGGAGCGGGCCGGGAAGACGGCGATCGTGGAGACGGCGCCCGATCCGTCGACCTGCAGGAGGTCGTTTCCGCCTGCGTCCGTCACGATCTCCTTGCCGGAGAGCGCGAGCACCCCGTAGGGGTTCGAGTCGACCGCACCCCCGTCGGGATTCGCAGCGGCCTCCCAGGCCGAGACGTCGGCGACATCGAAGCGCCCGCCGTCCAGCGTCAGCCGGACGAGATGACCGAGGAACCGGCCGTAGGGAGGAAGGAGCGCACGCTGCGCTGGATTGGTGCCGAGCCCGAGCGTGACGAAGGCGCTTCCAGCGCGGAAGGAGATGTCGGAGGGTCCACTCGCCTCGTCGCCCGACGTTCGCGCCAGCGACGGCAGCCCCGTGATGATCCGCTGCTGCTGGCCCAGCGAGGCGAGTCGGCTGACGGCACCGGTCAGGCCGATGCATTCCGGGGCTCCCATGACGACGACGCAGGGCCCTGTACCACCGCGGCCGCCTTCGACCACGTACAGCGCCCCGTCGGGTCCGAAAGCGAGACCGCGCGGGTTGTCGAGGCCGCTCATGATCGGCGTCACCGTGAGGGCCGCTGCCCCAACGGGGAGCGCGAGTGCGAGCAGACAGGTGACGAGCAGGCCGAGCTTCTTCATCGGTTTCTCCTTCCGAGTCTTTTTCTCCCCCTTGCCGTGCCGTGACTCTACGCCTCGATCGTCACGCATGCAACCTGCGGCAGCTCTCTTAAGAGATCTGGGCGAAGATCCTGAAGGTCGGCTCCCCGATCGGGAGCTCGAAGAACTCGGGGTTGACGCAGCCGAGGTCGTCGGTCCGGCTCTCGTAGCAGCTCTCGATGTTCGAGCTGCACATCGGGAGTGGCCGCTTGCTTGCCCGCACAGCTCCGAAGCCCTCCCGGCTCGCCTCCGCCGCCTGCAGCAGGTCGAGATCGATCTCGACGCTGTAGACCTTCTCGATGCAGCCGATGTAGGTGTGCCCGTGCGCGATGTAGGAGTAGAGGAACGGGCAGTCGCGCTCGACGCACGCGGAGGGGTAGACGATCTTGTCGCAGTGGACCTCGCAGCGCCGGCACTCGACGTCGTGTTGCGGGTGGAGGGGAAGGACCCGCTCCACCGGGATCGTTTTCGGCTGCACCCCTGGATTGTCAGCAAGGCCCGGGGGTCTGCGCAAGACTTGACAAACAAGACGATTTCAGGCAGTCGCGAGAGCGTTGTCCGATACGACCGCTTACGGAGCCGCCCGAACCGGCGCCGGTAGGGTTCGGGCGTGGCGCGGAAGGTCCTGTGGGCGCTGCTCGCCCTCGCGCCGCTCGTGGTCGTCCTGCGGTTCGCGGCACACGCGGGTAACGTCGCATTGTTCGTCCTCTCGGCACTCGCGCTGATTCCGCTCGCGTGGCTAATCGGGGAGGCAACCGAGCACGCGGCCGAGCACACGGGAGCCGGCGTCGGTGGCTTCCTGAACGCGAGCTTCGGCAACGCGCCGGAGCTGATCATCGCGCTGTTCGCCATCGCCGGGGGTCTTCCCGACGTCGTCCGCGGCTCGCTCGCCGGCAGCATCGTCTCGAACATCCTGCTCGTCCTCGGAGCGGCCCTCGCCCTCCAGTCCGAAGGAGAACGGGAGCTCGATCGCCGCTCGTTGCTCGGCCAACTCGGCCTCGTCGCCGCGGCGGTGCTGCTGCTTCTGATCCCCTCGATTCCTGGCTGGCATGGCAATCCCGAGAGGCACTCGCTCGCGCTCCTCACGCTTCCCGTCGCGATCGTCCTGCTGCTGCTCTACCTCGGATCGACGACGCAGTCTCTACGCCGTCACCGGCGGATCCACGCCGCGACCGGCAGAGAATCCCGTCCCGACGCCTGGTCGCTGCCGCGGGCGCTGCTCGTCCTCGCAGCCGCGACCGGTGTGACCGCGGTCGTCAGCGAGGTGCTCGTCCACTCGCTGAGCTCGTTCGCCGAGACCGTCAGCCTCTCGCGCTTCTTCATCGCCGCCGTCATCGTCGCCATCGTCGGAAACGCAGCCGAGCACGGGGGTGCGATCGTGATCGCGCGACGGGGGAAGATCCGGCTCGCCACCGAGATCGCCGTCTCCTCGAGCGCCCAGGTGGGACTCTTCGTCGTACCGGCTATCGCCCTCCTCTCCTGGGCGGTCTCCCCGGCGCTGCCACTCGCCTTTCGGCCGGTGGAGCTCGTCGCTATGGCCGGCGCGGCGGTGTTCGTGGCTCTCGTCGTGGCCGACGGCCGCAGCCGTCGCTGGGAAGGCTTTCTGCTGCTCGCCGTCTACGCCGGAGTCGTCGCCGGCTTCGGGATCGCCGGAGACCGCTGAGCCCGGCTATGGCCCAGGCGCAGGACCGAAGACCTCGGGGGCGCGGGTGCAGGGGTAGGTCGCCCAGTAGAGCTTTACCGGTACGCCCGCCTCGTCGCGCACCACACGCAGAAGCTCGCCCCGCTCCCGTCCCGAGACCACGCGATAGCGATCCTCGCCCTCGCCCTCGAGCACGGCGGGCGGCAGCTCCCGGGGAGCGCCTTCGAGCCGGGCCTCGAGCCGGCCGGCGCGGTAGGAGAGGACGACCTCGTTCCCCTCCGTCCACCAGCGGCCGAGGATCGCCTCGACCTCCGCCGGCGGAGGGTCCGTTGGACGCCATTCCTCGATCTCCGGTGGCAGCAGCTCGATCGCCTTCTCCGCCAGCTGGAACGGCAGCTCGGCCACCCCGGCCCAGGCGGAGGTGTTTGCAAGGACGGCCGCTCCGGTCTTCGCCTCCCGCGAGTAGACGAGGTAGGCGAGGAAGCCCGGCATCGCGCCTCCGTGCCCGCCGAAGATCCGGTCCCCGCGGCGCGCGAGCTCGAGGCCGAGGCCCCAGGCGCGGGTCCAGCGCTCCGTCTCTGCCATCACCTGCACCGCGTGCATCTGCTCGACGGCCGCCTCGGCCAGGATCCCCTCCTCGGAGGGCTCGCAGAGGAACGAGCCCCACCGGGCGAGATCTCCGGCGGTGCTCCAGAGCTGGCCGATCGCCGCGGAGCGCCGCAGCACGATGTCCGCCTCCACCCGCAGGCCGTCCCGGTAGGGCTCGACGAAGTACCCTTTCGCCGCCGGCGCCTGCGGAAGCCATGTCGTGCGCGCCATCCCGAGCGGGCGCAGGAATCGCTCGTCGATGACTCGCTCGCAGGCCGCACCGGAGACCCGCGCCACGACTTCGCCCAGGAGCGCGTACGCGAGGTTCGAGTAGTGCCAGTGAGCCCCCGGGTCGAGCACCTGCTCGGCTCCGGCCACGGCGTCGAGGAGCTCCTCCCGCGGCGGATCGACGAAGGTCTCCCACATCTCGTCCGGGAACTCGCGCTGGAGGCCCGAGCTGTGCGCGAGCAGCCGTCGCAGCGTCGGCTCCGGGTGCGCCACCTCGGGCAGGTGCTTCCCGACCGGATCGTCGAGCGCGAGCTTGCCCTCGTCACGCAGCGCCAGGACCGCCGCGGCGGTGAAGGTCTTCGTGATCGAGCCGACGCGGTACTGGGTCTCCGGGCTCGCCCGCTCGCCGGCGGCCCCGGCCGTGCCGACTGCGTCGCTCCAGATCGTCTCGCCGGCCCGGAAGACCGCCGCTGAGAGGCTCGGCAGGCGGTCCTCCGACTGCGCCTTGCGGACCAGTCGCGCGAGCTCGGCTGCCAGTGACTCAGGTGCGGACGAGGGCATCGAGCGCTCGGGGGATGAGATCCACGGCCCGTTCGACGTCCTCGTCGGTGATGTCGAGATGAGTCACCGCCCGCAGCACGTCGGGATGGATCGTGCTCGAGAGGCCGACGCCGTGCGCCCGCAGTCGGGCGATCGCATCGGCGGTCGACAGGCCGAGTGCCCCCACGTCCAGCTGGACGAAGTTCGTCTCCACCTGGTCGAGATCGATCGGAAGCCCGGCCGAGGACAGACCGTCCGCCAGGCTCCGCGCCCGCGCATGGTCGTCGGCCAGACGATCGACGTGGTGCTCGAGCGCGTGGACGCCTGCGGCCGCGACGATCCCCGCCTGGCGCATCGCGCCGCCGAAGCGGTGCTTCTCCCGTCGGGCCTCCGCCATCGTGTCCCGACCGCCCGCGAGCAGGGCGCCGAGTGGGCAGCCGAGGCCCTTCGAGAGGCAGAGCGTGACGGTGTCGAAGGGTCGGCAGATCTCGGCCGCCGGCACCCCGAGCGCGACGGACGCGTTCAGCACGCGCGCGCCGTCGAGATGGAGGCGCAGGCCGAGCTCACGGGCTAGAGAGACGATCGCCCCGATCTCCGTCAGCGGCCACACCCGACCGCCGGAGCTGTTGTGCGTGTTCTCGATCGAGACGATCCGCGTGCGGGGCGTGTGCGTCGCGTTGCCGGCCCGGAACGCGCGGCGCACCTGCTCGGGGGTGAAGCGGCCGGCGTGCGACGGCACGGGCCTTGCCATGAGGCCCGCGAAGGTGGCGGGACCGCCGAGCTCGGAGATGAAGATGTGGGAGTTCTCCTCCGCCAGCACCTCGTCGCCGCGCTCGCCGAGCACGCGCAGCGCGATCTCGTTCGCCATCGTTGCCGTCGGCACGAAGACGGCCTCCTCCTGCCCGAGGAGCTCCGCCGTCATCCGCTCGAGACGGTTCACCGTCGGGTCTTCCCCTCGCTGCTCGTCGCCGACGACAGCAGCGGCGATCGCCGCCCGCATGGCCGGCGTCGGCTGGGTCTGCGTGTCCGAGCGAAGGTCGATCACGCGCCTATTCTCGCAACGCCCGCAGGGTCGGCGCGGGATCGACGACGAAGCTCCGGTACCAGGATCGAGGCACGTCCGGGCGGAGTCCGACTGGGGCCGCGGCGCCGGGTCTCGCGCCAATCCGTGGCGCGCGCCGAGGCTGGGCCGGTCACGGCCTGCCGAGACGCGCCCGGGGACAGACCCTGGCCGTGGCTCTGCGGGACACGGCCAGGGCTCAAGGCGGGCGCGCCGCGGGCCGAAGGGTGCGACAGGCGGCTACCGTTGCCTCGTGGATCTCGACCTGCTGCATCGCTGGCTTCGCGAGCGAGGCGAGCCCTCGTATCGCGCTTTCCAGGTCGTGACCTGGGCCGCGCGGGGAGCACCGGGGTACGGCGCGATGACGAACCTCGGCACAGCACTGCGACGCGAGCTGGAGCAGGCCGTGCCGTTCTCGACGCTCCGTCTCGAGCACGAGTCCGTCTCGAGTGACGGAACCGTCAAGACTCTCTTCCACACACATGACGGGCACGCCGTCGAGGCCGTGCTCATGCGCTACCGCGACGGCCGGCGCTCCATCTGCGTCTCCTCGCAGTCCGGCTGCCCGCTGACATGCACCTTCTGCGCAACGGGTGCAATGCGTTTCGGACGCAACCTGACCGCGTCGGAGATCCTCGACCAGGCACTCCACTTCCGGCGCCTCGAGCCGATCGACCACTGCGTCTTCATGGGCATGGGTGAGCCGATGCTCAACCTCGACGAGGTTCTGGGCGCCGCGCGCCGACTCCCGAGCCTCGGCATCACACATCGTCGGACGACGATCTCGACCGTCGGGTGGTTGCCGGGTCTGCGCCGCTTCATCGACGACGTCGGGGAGCCGATCCGCCTCGCCCTGTCCCTGCACGCGGCAAACGACGAGCTGCGGTCGAAGTTGATGCCGGTGAACGAGCGGTTCCCGCTTCGGGACGTCGTTCACGAGTGCGTGCGCTACTTCGCGCTCCGGCGCCGCAAGGTGTTCGTCGAGTACGTGCTGCTCGCCGGCGTCAACGACCGCCACGAGCAGGCGCGCGAGCTGACGGGCTTGCTCGACCCCCGCTACTTCAAGGTGAACCTGATCCCCTACAACCCCACCGGGCGCTTCGAGGGGTCCTCACGCGAGACAATCGCGGCCTTCAAACGCGTACTGGACGAGGCCGGCCTACCCGCGACGGTGCGGCTCACCCGCGGACGCGACATCGAGGCGGCTTGCGGTCAGCTGGCGGCGGAGGGACGGGCGCGGCTTGTGCGCCGGTCGGCGGTTGCGCCGGCGTGACCGAAGACCTTTACACCCTCCCGGAGGGACTTCCGGTGCCGCTGGACGACGGCGCCTGCGATCACCTGCCTGGCACGAAGCTCCCCGACCTCGAGCTGATGTCGACAGACGGGCCGCTGCGCCTCTCGGATCTCGGTGGGAGGGCGGTCGTCTACCTGTATCCGCGGGCGGGGAGGCCGGGTGTCCCGATGCTGCCCGGTTGGGACTCGATCCCCGGCGCCCGAGGCTGCACGCCACAGGCCTGTGCCTTCCGCGACCACGCTGCCGAGCTGCGCGAGCTCGGCGCGAGCCTCGTCGCGGTCAGCGCACAGTCGCTCGACGACCAGCTCGAGTTCGTCGAGCGGAACCGCCTGCCCTTCCCGATCGTCGCCGACCCGGAGCTTCGGCTCGGCGCGGCGCTACGGCTACCGACGTTCGAGATCGGCGGCCTCACCCTCTACAGGCGCGTGACGCTCGTCGCCCTCGACGGTACCGTCGCGAAGGTCTTCTACCCCGTCTTCCCACCCGACCGGAACGCGGCGGAGGTCGGCGCGTACCTCTACGCCCACGCCTGACGCCGCCCGAGCGGGCCGCTCACGCCGCTACGTCGCTCGTGCGAACACCGACGAGCAGCGCCAGCTTCCCGTGACGGTCACCTTCGCGTTGCCGATGATGCCGCGGGCGCCCGTGATCGAAAAGCTCCCGCTGCGCAGGTCGCCCCCGAGCGTCACCGTCCCAGCCCATCCCGGCTGGGCGACGGCGAAGCCCTCGTTTCTCGCCACGACGAGCAGGAGGTTGGCGCCGCCGCCCCTCGTATAGAGCTTCTGGGGCCGCCCGACCTGCTTTGGGTCGTAGTAGAAGGCGAAGAAGATGCCCGGGCGGAAGTTCAGGACATCCGGGTTCCCGAAGCTCACGTTGTAGGCGAGCGGCCGTCCCGGCACCGCGAATTTCGGGGCGGTGAAGCGAGTACACGCGTTCCTCGCGGGAATCTGGTCCTTGCCGTCCTCCGGATGGGTGCCCGCGACCGCGCCACGGGACTGCCCGGTGACCTTCACCTTGACGGTCACGGTCCCCGCCGCGGCAGGGTGCGAAGCAGCGATCCCATGAGGGGCGATCACGAGCACCGCGCCGGCGGCCGCAGCCGCAAGCCACCGCCGGAGCACCGCGTTCGAGCTTGGCATGTCAGGCTCCCTTCTGAGCTTCGAGCTGGCGCGGCTCCGCCGGGCGGGAACCCGGATCGGGGTGTTCCGCGAATGCGTACCTCACGACCGGACGTTTCGCCGCCCCGACCTCGTCGAGCCGGCGCACCAGACGGGTGGTCGGCGCCGCCTTCACGGTCTCGGGGTCCGCCGCTGCCTCGCGGGCGATCGCGAGCATCGCGTCGACGAACGCGTCGAGGGTTTCCTTCGCCTCGGTCTCTGTCGGCTCGATCATCAACGCCTCCGGCACGACGAGCGGAAAGTAGATCGTGGGCGGGTGGAATCCGTAGTCCATCAGACGCTTCGCGACGTCGAGTGCGGTCACGCCATGCTCGCGCTTCAGCGCGCGCGCCGAGAGGACGAACTCGTGCATGCAGAGCCGGTCGAAGGGCAGCTCATACGCACCTCGGAGCCGGGCGAGGAGGTAGTTCGCGTTCAGCACCGCAACCTCCGACATCTCGCGCAGCGCGGGCCCGTACATCCGGATGAAGGCGTACGAGCGGACGAACACGCCGAAGGGACCGCAGAAGCCGCGCACCCTGCCGATCGTCTTTGGCCGGTCGTGGTCGAGCCGGAAGCGCTCTCCGTCGCGGACGACCCCCGGGACGGGCAGGAAGCGCTCGAGTCGGTCGCGGACCGCGATCGGGCCGCCGCCGGGGCCGCCGCCGCCGTGCGGCTGCGAGAACGTCTTGTGGAGGTTGAAGTGGACGATGTCGAAGCCCATGTCGCCGGGCCGCGAGATCCCGCAGACGGCATTGAGGTTCGCGCCGTCGTAGTACATGAGCGCCCCCGCTTCGTGGAAGATCGCTGCGATCTCCTCGATCCCCTCGTCGAAAAGGCCGAGGGTCGAGGGGTTCGTCAGCATCAGGCCGGCCGTAGATTGGTCGACGATGGCGCGGAGCTCATCGAGATCGACGTTGCCGCGCTCGTCGGTGCCGACCTTCGAGATCTCGTACCCCGCCATCGTGACGCTCGCAGGATTGGTTCCGTGCGCCGTGTCGGGGATGACGATCTTGCGCCGGGTCGCCCCCTCCCCGAGCTCCGCGAAGTAGGCGCGCATCAGCATCAGTCCGGTCAGCTCGCCCTGCGATCCGGCCGCCGGTTGGAGCGACACCGCCGGCAGCCCCGCCAGCTCGGCAAGGATCGTCTGGAGACGCCACATCAGCTCGAGCGCACCCTGCGCGCCGTCTTCGTCCTGCTGCGGGTGCAGATCGCGAAACCCGGGCAAGCCGACAGCACGCTCGTTCACCCGTGGGTTGTGCTTCATCGTGCAGGAACCAAGCGGGTAGAAGCCTGTGTCGATCCCGAACGTGCGGGTCGAGAGCTCGGTGAAATGGCGGACGAGCTCGGGCTCGGCGACCTCCGGCAGCCGGGGCGGCTGTGCCCGCCGCAGCGCTTCCGGGAGGTCCGGCACCGGCAGGCGCGGGCGCGGCAGGCTCGAGCCGCGCCGGCCCGGCTGGGAGCGCTCGAAGACGAGCTTCACGCGCGCGCGACCTCGGTGAGGACGTCCACGAGCCGGTCCACCTCCTCGCGGGTGCGCTTCTCGGTCGTCGCGACGAGCAGCGTGTCCTCGAAGCCGGAGTAGTCGCGGCCAAGGGCGTACCCCGGCTGGACGCCGCGCTCCCGCGCGGCGCGAACCACCTCGTATGCGGGCTGTCCGACCCGTACGGCAAACTCCTTGAACGTTGCCTGATCTGGAAACGAGAGCTCGAAGCTCGCTGCGACCAGACGCTCCTTCGCGTATGACGCGAGCGCGAGGCAGGTCTCCCCCACCTCCCGCAATCCCTGCGGCCCGAGCCAGGACAGGTAGACGAGCCCGGCGATCGCGAGCAGCGTCTGGTTCGTCGTGATGTTCGACGTGGCCTTCCCCCGGCGGATGTGCTGCTCTCGGGTCTGGAGGGTGAGGACAAAGCCGCGTTTGCCCGCGGCGTCTCGCGTCTCGCCGACGATCCTTCCCGGCATCCGGCGGTGGTAGTCCCACTTGGCGGCGAGGAACCCGTAGTGCGGACCCCCGAAGGACAGGTAGTTCCCGGCACCCTGTCCCTCTCCGATGGCGATCGCGCAGCCGTAGTTCCCCGGTGCCTCGAGCAGCCCGAGCGAGAGAGGGTCGACGTGGGCCACGGCCAGAGCCTCGACATCAGCGGCGGCGGCGGCGAGCTCCGGTGCCGGCTCGAGGCAGCCGAAGAAATTCGGTTGCTGGAAGATCGCGCATGCAGCACCTTCTGCGCAGGCCGCGAACTCCTCAGGGTCGGTGATCCCGTTCCGGTGCGGGACCTCCACGACCTCGAGGCTGAAACCCGGCGCGTAGGTCTTCACGACCTGCCTGACCTGTGGATTCACCGTCTCGCAGATCGCGACCTTCGTGCGGCCGGTCGCGTGCTTGGCGACGTAGCAGGCGTCCGCTGCCACCGTTGTCCCGTCGTAGCCCGACGCGTTCGAGACATCCATGCCAGTGAGCTCGCAGATCGCGGTCTGGTACTCGAAGATCGCCTGGAGGACCCCCTGACTCATCTCCGGCTGGTAGGGCGTGTAGGCGGTCAGGAGCTCGCCGCGCGAGAGAACGGCATCGACGATCGCCGGAACGTAGTGGTCGTACATCCCGGCGCCGAGGAAGCTGACCTCTGCACCGGCAGGGACATCACGGCTCGCCAG
Source organism: Gaiellales bacterium (assembly GCA_038320185.1). Lineage (GTDB taxonomy): Bacteria > Actinomycetota > Thermoleophilia > Gaiellales > Gaiellaceae > JBBQDZ01. The sequence goes on along the minus strand of JBBQDZ010000021.1, from coordinate 8,379 downwards.
CTCCTCGAGATGAGCCATCAGCTCGGGCTCCGACAGTGCCCGCTCGAGCTCGAGCGGGCGGTCGAGTCGGACACCGGCGGGGACATCGGCGAACAGCTCGTCGACCGATCCGACGCCGATCGTCTCCAGCATCGCCGCACGATCGGAGTCGGTGAGAGAGAGGAAGCTCACGGCGCGCGGAGGTTCGCCGCGGGGCGGCGCAAGGGTCGGTAGGCGCGGATCAAAGCTCCGCGACGTGCGCGCGGTAGGCCTCGACCTCGAGGAGCCGGTCGGGCTCGGTCACGTCGCTGAGCCGGATCTTGATGAGCCACCCGTCGCCGTAGGGATCCTCGTTCACCGTTTCCGGGGCCTCGACGACCTTGTCGTTGATCTCGATCACCTCGCCCGAGAGCGGCGCGATCAGATCGGACACGGCCTTCACGGACTCGACCTCGCCGTAGGGGTTGTCCTTCGAGATCGTGGCCCCGACGTCCGGGGGCTCGTAGTGAACGAGCTCGCCGAGAGAGTCCTGCGCGTACCACGTGATTCCGAGCGTCGCCTCGTTTCCGTGAATCGCGGCCCAGTCGTGCTCGGGGTGGTACTTCAGGCCGTCCGGGTAGGTCTCAGATGCTGCCATCGCTTACCGAGCCTCCTGTCGCTTGTAGATCGGTTTCTCGACGATGCGCGCTCGCCGGGAACGCCCCCGGACGTCGATGGTGATCTCCGTGCCGGGCGCAGCCGAAGCCGCATCGACGTAGCCCATGCCGATGCCGCAATCGAGCATTGGCGAGTGCGTACCGGAGGTCACCACTCCGCTGGGCTCGATCGGCATGCCCTGGCGCGGAATTGCCTTGTCCTCCATGACGAACGCCACGAGCCGCTGCGCCGATCCCGCCTCCTTGACGGCGCGAAGACGCTCGACTCCGGTGAATTCCCGCCCGAGCGCGCAGACCCAGCCGAGCCCGGCCGAGATCGCGTCGGTCTGCGGCGAGATGTCGTTGCCGTGCAGCGGGTAGCAGACCTCGAGGCGCAGCGTGTCGCGCGCGCCGAGGCCGCACGGCTTCGACCCTCGCGCGAGGACGCGATCCCAGAGCTCCGAGGCGTCCTCGGCCATGACGAGGAGCTCGGCTCCCGATTCACCCGTGTAGCCGGTGCGGCAAGCCATGCACTCGATCCCGTCGATCTCTCCCTTCGCGAAGGAAAAGGCCGGCGCCTCGTCCAGCCCGAGCCGCTCGATCGAGCGCGGCCCCTGGACGGCGAGCAGCGCGTACTCGTCCGAGACGTCCCGAACCTCGGAGCCACGCAGCTCCCGCTCCTTCAGCCATTCGAAGTCGGTGTGACGGTTGGATGCGTTGACGACGAGAAGAAAGCGGAACAGATCGAGCGTGTAGACGATCAGGTCGTCGACGATCCCTCCGTCGTCGTTCGTCAGCAGGGTGTACTGGGCCTGACCCGGCCCGATCCTGTCGAGATCGTTCGAGAGGAGCGACTGGAGGAGCTCACGTGCACGCGGCCCCTCCACCTCGATCTCGCCCATGTGCGAAACGTCGAAGACACCGCAGTCGGTGCGGACGCTCCGATGCTCCGGAATCACCCCTTCGTAGGAGACCGGCATCTCCCAGCCGGCGAACTGCACCATCCGGGCACCCGCCGCGAGGTGGCGGTCATAGAGCGGCGTCCGCGCCAGCGTCTGCACGCGGCGGATGCTAGTGGTCAGATCGCGCCCGCGAGGCCGGGAGCCTGCTGCCCGCCAGCGTGCCTGCTCCCGCGCGGGGCGGGTTCCGCCGCCGGCTCAGCCGTCCCGAAGGAAGGACGGGATCTCGAGGACGTCCGCCGGCACGTCGAAGCCCGACGACTCCTCACGGCGCGTGGGCCGCGGCTCCGACGCGGTCGCAGCGACGGGCGTCGCGGCGCGGCGGCGGCGACTGGCCCGGGCTGCGCCGAAGCCGGTTGCAATCACCGTCACCCGGACCTCGTCCCCGACAGCCTCGTCGATCACGGCCCCGAAGATGACGTTCGCGTTCTGATCGGCCGCGTTCGTCACGACCTCGGCCGCCTCGTGCACCTCGAAGAGACCAAGCTCGGTCCCGCCGGTGATGTTGAGCAGGATGCCGGTCGCGCCCTCGAGGGTCGCCTCGAGCAGCGGTGAGGAGACGGCGATACGCGCCGCCTCGGCGGCTCGATTCTCACCCGAGGCGGCGCCGATTCCCATCAGCGCGGAGCCTGCGTCGCGCATGATCGTGCGCACATCGGCGAAGTCGAGGTTCACGAGCCCAGGGATCGTGATCAGGTCGGTGATGCCCTGGACGCCCTGGCGCAGCACGTCGTCGGCCATCTTGAACGCGTCCACGATCGACGTCTTCTTCTCGACGACCTGGAGGAGACGGTCGTTCTCGATCACGATCAGGGTGTCCACCCGGTCGCGGAGGTCCTCGATTCCCTGCTCGGCCTGCTGCGAGCGGCGTCGACCCTCAAACGAGAACGGCCGGGTAACGACGCCGACGGTCAGCGCCTCGAGCTCGCGCGCGAGCTCCGCGACGATGGGCGCTCCTCCCGTGCCGGTGCCGCCGCCCTCACCCGCGGTGACGAAGACCATGTCGGCGCCCTTCAGCACCTCTTTCAGCTCGTCGCGGCTCTCCTGCGCGGCCGCGCGGCCCACGGCTGGGTCGGCGCCGGCTCCGAGTCCGCGCGTCGCCTTCTCGCCGATATGGATCTTGACGTCGGCGTCGCACATCAGCAGCGCCTGCGCATCCGTGTTGACCGCGATGAAGTCGACGCCGGAGACACCCGCATCGACCATCCGGTTGACCGCGTTCGTTCCCCCGCCGCCGACGCCGGCGACCTTGATCACTGCCAGGTAGTTCCCCGCTTGATCTCTCATAGCTAAACCAGGCTCGACCTGAGGCTGTAGTAGAGGATAGGGCTGTCGAGCACCTCCTGTGCGTGGAGAGTACGGTCCGTTTTCCGACCTGTCAATGGCGACATGAGGGTTATAACGCTCAACCTCAACCTCCGACTTTAGGGTTGACACTGGAGACGGGGCGTGCCGGCACGCTCACGTCGAGGTACCCGGGCGGCGAGATGTCCGGAACGATCTGCTGTGAGATCGCGAGCTTCAGGCGGAGGTTCGAGGTGTCGCCGAGTCGAAGCTCGAGACCCGAGCGAAGGACGAGCGTCAACTCGCCTGCGTCTGCACGCACGTCGCGAACGCGACGCAGGAACGGGTGGCCGCGGAGCGGCGCGAGCGCCCGCAGCGCCGTTCGCGCGCCAACGTCGTCGACCGTTCCCCCGACATCGACGGAGGCTCTGCGCGGGAGCCAGATCCGTGGGAGCAGCGACAGCCGCGGGTGCGGCAGCGCCCGCAGGATTCTCCCCTCGGCGGAAATGAGCCAGGCGTCCGAGCCCTGACGCGCCACCGCGAGCGCCAGCTCGGGAACGACGAGCACGCGGAGCGTGTGCGGGAAGTGGCGGTCACCGGACACGCTTGCGACCTGGGGCAGCGAGGCGAGACGCGCACGCACGTCGGTCGCGGAGATGCGCAGGAGACTTCTCCCTGCGAGCGGCTCGAGCGCAGTCCTGACCTGCGCTGCGAGGGCGGGTGGCGCTCCCCGCACCTCGACGTCGCGAACGGCGAAGAGCGAGGTGTCACGGGCGAGGAGGTACGCGCCGGCAGCGGCGGCGACTAGCGCGAGTCCGAGGAGGAGCGAGCGCGCGGAAGGAAGCAAGCGGTCGAGTCGAAGCTCGAAGCCATCTCCCGCGCGGGGCTTCACGGCTACGGCCGCGCGAGGTGACGCTCTCGAACGGCTGACGGCCACGGAGCCCCTTTCGCCGTCCCCGCACAGGGTCCTGTCGGGGAGACCTCTCACGTGCCCGAGCCCGGCTCGAACGCGCCGAGGAACACCACCTCTCGCTCCAGCGAGACGCCGAACTGCTCCCGCGCGCGAACTTTGGCTTCGGCAATCAGCGCGACCGCGTCGGCGGAGCGAGCCCCTCCGGCGTTCTCGATGAAGTTCGCGTGGCGCGGCGAGATCTGCGCTCCGCCGATCCGGTGTCCCTTCAGGCCGCACGCTTCGACGATCCGCCCCGCGCCGAGCTCGTGGTCGGGGTTCTTGAAGACGCTCCCGAACGTTCGTCTGTTCGTCGGCTGCGTCGCCTTGCGCCTCGCCTGCATCGCTGCGACCGTCTCCCTGATCTCCTGGATCGGACGTGCGGACAACCCGAACTCGACCCGGGCCACCACCTCGCCGGCTCCGAGGCCCGAGCTGCGGTAGGAGAGCCCGAGCTCTGCGGCGCCTCGCCAGGTTGCTCCGTCGGCGGAGACAACGAGCGCGCGGCGCAGGATCGCCGACCAGTCGCCGCCGTACGCCCCGGCGTTCATGCGCACGCCGCCGCCGACAGTGCCCGGGATCGCGCACGCGAACTCGAACCCACCGAGCCCGGCGGCACGCGCTCGGTGGAGGCAGACGGCGTTCGGTGCGCCTCCCCCCGCGACGAGCTTGTCCTCCTGCGTCTCCGCGGCCGCAAGCTCGCCGGTCAGCTTCAGGACGAGCTCGTCGACGCCCGCGTCCGCGACGAGGACGTTCGAGCCGAGACCGAGCACGGTGACGCCGCAGCCGCGATCGGCCGCCCAGTGCAGCGCCTCCTGCAGCTCGTCCAGCGTCGAGGGCGCGGCGAAGAAGCGCGCTCTGCCGCCGGTGCCGATCGTCGTCAGGCGCGCGAGAGGAACCTGCTCCCGGATCACAGCAGCGCCTGCTCGAGGAGCTGGAGCAGGAGCGGCGCCGCCTGATCCACATCTCCGGCGCCCACCGTCAACAGAAGGTCGCCCCTCCGAGCCCGCCTCGCGAGGAATCGCGCTCCGTCCTCCAGCGCGGGGGTCCACGCGAGCGGCATTCCCGGCCGCCGGTACGCGAGCGCATCGACGACGAGCTTCCCCGTCACGTCCGGCACGGGTTCCTCCCTCGCCGCATAGACGTCGGTGACGGCGACCGCGTCCGCGCAGGCCAGCGCCGCAGCAAGCTCCCGCGCCGTGTGGCGCGTCCGCGAGAACAGGTGCGGCTGGAAGAGGACGAGCACGCGACCCGCCGCTTGCTCGCGCGCCGCGGCGAGCGCCGCTGCCACCTTCACGGCGTTGTGCGCGTAGTCGTCGAAGACCCTGACCCCGCGCATCTCGCCGACGAGCTCGAAGCGCCGACCCACGCCGCGGAACTCGCGAAGCGCCACGGCAGCGACCTCACGTGGAACCCCCGCCCGCTCCAGCGCCGTGAGCGCCGCGGCTGCATTCCGCCGGTTGTGCTCACCCGGAACCAAGAGCGGAAAGTCGACAGGGGCGAGCTCGTCGCCCCTCACGACCTCCGGCACCTGCAAGAGCCAGCGTTCGACGAACTCCGCGACCTCGGCCCGGGACCCGAATTCGGCGTGGTGGTCGAGGTCGACGTTCGTCACGACTGCGATCCGCGGCCGCAGCGCCTCGACGGTTCGATCCGACTCGTCGCCTTCGACGACGAGCCAACCCGAACCTGCCCGGGCATTGCCCCCGAGCTGCGGCACTTCGCCGCCGACGAGGAAGGAGGGATCGTTCCCGGCCCGATCGAGGCAGAAGGCGATCATCGCCGTGGTCGTCGTCTTGCCATGCGCGCCGGCGACGACGATCGAGGGGCGGAGCGCAACGAGCTCTGCGAGCAACTCGGCCCGGGGCCGCCCCGCGACGCGTCCCGCGTAGGCCGTCGAGACCACCGCCTCGAAGCCGGCGGGAGCTCCCCGCGGCTCAGGGGAGATCTCCACGTCGATCCCGGCCGCCTCGACGTGATCGAGATACGGGGTCCGCACGCGATCCCAGCCGGCTACCTCGGCACCCCAGGCCTTCGCGAGGACGGCGTACGCCGACAGCCCGGCCCCGCCGATGCCGACGAACCAGAGGCGCCGCCCCTCAAGAGCCACGATCAGAATGACTTGTGCTCATCGTTTGAGGCTCCAAGCGCGAGCAAGCTCCACCAGCTCCTCCGCGATCGTGCGGGCGGCGTCGGGCCGCGCGACGCGGCGCATGGCATCGCTCATCTCCCGCAACCGCCGGGTGTCGGCGAGGAGCATCTCGACCAGACCTGGCACGCTCGCAAGAGCCGCTTCCCGGACGCAGACGGCGCCCCCGGCTCGCTCGAAGAAGGCTGCGTTCAGCGCCTGATGGTCGCTCGTTGCATGGGGATAGGGCACAAGCACTGCCGGCAAACCGGCGGCCGCGAGCTCCCACACCGACCCCCCGGCGCGACCGAGCACGAGGGTCGCGGCGGAGAGCGCGGCGCCGAAGCGCTCCGTCGAGGGAAGAAGCCGGTAGTCCTCTCGGACGACGCGCTCGAGCAGCGAGGGGTAGTCGCGTTCTCCCGCCAGGTGCAGGATCGCCGGCCCCGCGGGTCCCCACGCCTCGACCGCGAGCTCGTTCAGGGCTCGGGCCCCCGCGAGGGCTCCCGCGACCAGGAGCACCGGCCCGCTCTCGGGCAGCCCGAACTCCTGCCGGGCAGCCACCGGATCGCAGGAGCGAGACCGGGCCGGGATCGGACGCCCGACGAGACGGTACTTCGGCCCGGTGCGGACCGGATACGCGAGGAAGACGCGGCGCGCGAAGGGCTCCGCCAGACGATTTGCGAGACCGAGGTGCGCGTCCGCCTCCGCGAGAGCAGCCGGTATGCGCCGTAGCGCCGCGGCCGCAACCATCGGCCCGGCGACGAACCCGCCGCCTCCGTAGACGACGTCCGGCCGACGCCGCTCCAGGATGCGCAGGCAGGCGAGCGGCGCAGCCGCCGCCAGCAGCGCTGCCCGCACCTGCGCACGACCCGGCCGACGAGGCAGGCCCGTGACTCTGAACGTGTCGAGCTCGAAACCCGCCTCAGGAACGAGCAACGCTTCGGCGCGATCCGCCGACCCGGCGAAGCTCACCATGACGCCGAGAGCTCGCAGCTGCTCGGCCACCGCCAGCGACGGCAGCACGTGTCCGGCCGTTCCCCCGGCTGCGATCAGGCACCTGAGCGGCTCGCGCGACACCATCCCCTCGCGCGATGTTAAGGAGGATGCCGACGCAGCCGAGCGCGACGACGATGCTCGAGCCTCCGTATGAGACAAACGGGAGGGGGATTCCCGTGAGCGGAGCGAGCCCGAGCACTGCCGCGAGGTTGATCGAGGCCTGGCCGCAAATCAGCACGGTCAGGCCCGCCGCGAGGCGCTTGCCGAATGGATCGCGACAGCGGAGCGCGATCCGCAGGCCGGCGTAGGCGAAGGTGACGTAGGCCGCGACGACGAGTGTCGCCCCGACGAGGCCGAGCTCCTCGCCGATGATCGCGAAGATCATGTCGGTCCGGGCCTCGGGCAGGTAGAAGATCTTGGCGACGCTCTGCCCGAGCCCACGGCCGAAGAGCCCGCCGGAGCCGAAGCCGAGCAGCGCCTGCACCGTCTGGAAACCCGCCCCCTGCGCATCGTGCCACGGGTTGAGGAAGCTGAAGATACGCGCCCGGCGGTAGGGCTCGAACCAGATCGCCGCGACGCCGAGAGCGCAGGCGATCGCTCCTCCGCTCGCAAGAGTTCGTACCGGCGTTCCAGCGACGAGCAGCATTCCGCCGAGCATCACGAGCAGGGCGATCGCCGTCCCCAGGTCGGGCTCCGCGAGCAGCAGCAGGCAGAAGACCCCTGCCAGCAGGCCGACCGGGCGGCCGAGGGCCTTCAGTGTCCGCGGCGGGTCGCGCCGACTGAGATAGGAGGCGGCCCAGACGGCGAACCCGAGCTTCGCGAGCTCGGAGGGCTGGAAGACCGCGGGGCCGAGAGAGATCCAGCGCTTCGCGCCGTTCACGGGGTGCGCGAGGACGAGGACGGCGAGGAGGAGTCCGATGCTCGCGAGGACGAGGGGAGCAGCGAGCCGGCGCCAGGTGCGGAAGTCGACCCGTGAGGCGACGACCATCAGCGCGATGCCGAGGAGCGCGTAGATCAGCTGACGCTCCAGATAGTAGTTCGGATTCGAGCCGCCGACTGCGGCGGGTGCGGAAGTCGCGCTGTAGACCATCACGAGGCCGAACGCGACGAGGGCGAGGGTGACGAGGATCAGCAGATGAGACTCGAGACCCCTCTTCACTCTCGGAGACTTCGCACGAGCCGCTTGAACTCCTCGCCCCGCCGCTCGAAGTTCTCGAACTGGTCGTAGCTCGCGCACGCGGGCGAGAGCAGCACCACCTCGCCCGCCGCGGCGTCGCGCGTGGCGGCGAGGACGGCGCCCTCGAGGTTTCCGCTCAACTCGTAGGCGACGGAGGCCGCTTCGAGCGCAGCGGCGAGCTCCGGCGCCGCCTCGCCTACGAGGTACGCGCGGAGCACATTCGGCCCGACCGCACGCGCGAGCGGCTCGAAGCTCTCGCCTTTCCGGGATCC
>JBBQDZ010000020.1:0-20561 GCA_038320185.1 Gaiellales bacterium | reverse complement strand
CGTTTCGCGACGACGCCGCCTGGCTCCCGGTGGGCGTCGGGCTGGTGGCTATTGCCGCACTGCTCGTCGCCGCCTACGTCGTCTTCCGCCCGCTCGCCGCGCCTCGGAGCCTGCCCGACGCGCAGCTGCGCCGAACGGCCTTCGAGCTCGTGCGCGCGCACGGCTCGGACACGCTTGCGTTCTTCAAGCTCCGCCGCGACGAGCACTACTTCCTCGGCTCCGACGGCGAGGCGCTCGTCGGCTACCGGATCGAGAACGGCGTCCTCGTCGTCTCGGGCGACCCCGTCGGTCCCGCCGAGGCGCTCCCGGGGCTCGTACGCGAGCTGTGCGCGTTCGCGGAGGCGCGCGGACTCCGAATCGCCACCGTCGGCACGAGCGACCGGCTCGTCACGCTCTGGGAACAGGCGGGTCTGCGGTCTCTCTACATCGGTGACGAGGGGATCGTCGACACGCGCACGTTCTCGCTCGAGGGCCGCCCGATCAGAAAGGTGCGACAGTCGGTCTCGCGGCTCGAAAAGGCGGGCTACACCGCCGAGCTGCGGTGCGTGGCCACGCTCGACGAGCCGACGCTCCGCCAACTCGGGGACGTCTCCGCGCACTGGCGCGGCAGGGCGGCGGAGCGCGGGTTCTCGATGGCCCTCGACTCGCTGCGCGGCGACCACGACAGCGACACCGCCGTCGTCTTCGCCCGCGACCCGGAAGGTCGAGTACGCGGATACATCCACTTCGTGCCCTCGTATGGCCGCCCGGCGATGTCCCTATCGGCCATGCGCCGCGACCGCGGCTCGCCCAATGGGCTCATGGAGTTCCTCGCCGCCAGGTCGATCGAGCTCTTTCGCGAGCGCCACATCGACGAGGTGTCGCTCAACTTCGCCGCCTTCGCACGCCTCCTCCACAGCCCGGAGACACGGCGCGAGCGACTGCTCGGGCGTCTGATCGGCGTCGCGAACCCCTACTTCCAGATCGAGAGCCTCTACCGGTTCAACGCGAAGTTCTTTCCGCGCTGGGAACCCCGCTACCTGCTCTACGAGGGCATGCTCGGCCTGCCGCGGGCAGGGCTCGCGATCATGCGCGCAGAGGGGCAGCTTCCGGTCTGGCGCAGCTGACGAAGATCAGGGCGCGTCAGCGACGTCGTCGTCGTCGTTCTCGGCAACGTCAGCCTCGAACTCCGGATCGTCGATGACCGGTTGGCCCGTCGTCCCGTCCTCGTCCATCCGCTGCTGGGTCGGGTTGCGCCCCTGCTCGTCGATCCCGTGCTCCTGGTCGCTCATGGCCTTCTTGTGACCCGCGCGCGTGCGAGGGAAACCACCCTCTGCATCTGGAAGCTCGATCGGTGAAACGCGCACTGCCGGGGATGGCACTGACCAAGCAGGTCAGCACGGCCGCTTGCCGTTCGTAGCAGCGCTCCGGACGGTGAGCGGACGTGCTGATCCTGCGCTGGGTCAGGGCCACCATCCGGCTCGCGCAGCTTCGCCGATCGAGCATCTACACTCGCCGAGTGCCCCTGCGCGTCTGCCTCGTCACGCCGTTTGCGTGGTCGCAGCCGCACGACGTGAACGAGCAGGTGGCCGGAATCGCGGACGGTCTCCGCGGCCTTGGCCATTCCGTCACCGTTCTCGCGCCGTCCGCGCGCGCAGCCGACCTCCTCGCCGGCCGGCGAGCGCTCGTGAACGGCGCAGACGCCGAGGTCATCGCCCTCGGACCCGCGATGCCGATCTCGAGACGGAGCCGCGTGGGCGTCCCTGTCGGCGTGCGGGCGAATCTCTCGCTCGCGCTCCGGAACGGCGACTTCGACGTCGTCCATGGGTTCGAGCCGGGGCTGCCGAGCCTCTCCTACCTGGCGCTTCGCGAGGCGCCGGGCCTTGCCGTCGCGACCTTCGTCTCGGGGGAACGGCTCGGCTACCCGCCCGCCCGCACGCAGCGCGAGAAGCTCCTCGGCCGCCTCGACGCGCTGATCGCCAACTCCGAGGAAGTCGCGTCGGCCGCGGCGGAGCGTTTCCCGGGCGACTACCGCATCCTGACTCCGGGCGTCGACACCGACCTCTTCCGTCCCGAGGCGAAGCAGCGCTCGATCGTCCTCGAGTGGCGTCCGCCCGACCGGGCTGTCGTCCGTTCGGCGCTCGGGGTGATGGAGGAGCTGCCCGACTGGGAGCTCCTCCTCTTGCGGACGAAACCACTCACGGGTCGCCCCTACGTGCCACGCGCGCTGCGCGAGCGCGTCCACCTCCGGACGGGGCGAGACGGCCCGACCCGGGCGAGCTTCCTGAACCCCGCGGCGATCTTCGCCCCTTCTCCAAGCGGCCTGCAGCGCGTCCGGCTGGAGGCGGCCGCCGCCGGAGCCGCGATCGCCTCCCCTCCGGGCGTTCGGGAGCAGCCGGAGCTCGCGACCGCCGCGCTCGCCCGGCTCGCCGAGCATCCCCGGCTGCGTGCGGACGAGGCGGCACGCGCGCGAAGCGAAGCGGAAGGCCAGAGCTTCGCCTCCCTCGTCGGTGAGCTGGAAACGCTCTACGGAGGCATCGGTGCCCGGAAGCGGCGGCCGCGACCCGCTGCCGGGGATCCGCTCGAGGAGCGCGACTGGATCGTCTGCGACCTGCACACGCACACGTCCTTCTCACATGACTGCCAGATCGAGGTCGAGGAGCTGCTCGATCACGCCGAGGCGGAGGGGCTCGGGGCGATCGCGATCACCGACCACAACGTCTTCGGCGGGGCACGCGAGGCGGTCGAACTCGCCCGCAGCCGGCACCTGACGGTCATTCCCGGCGAGGAGGTCAAGACCGACGGCCAGGGCGAGGTTATCGGGCTTTTTCTCTCCGAGGAGATCGAGCGCGGCCTCTCGTTCGCCGACACGATTGCGGCCATCCGCGAGCAGGGCGGGCTCGTGTACCTCCCCCACCCCTTCGACCGGATGCACGCGATCCCCGACCCCGCGATCCTCCACCGCCACCTGGCTGACATCGACGTCTTCGAGGTCTACAACGCGCGGCTCCTCTTCGAGGGCTTCAACGAGGAGGCGCTGCGCTTCGCGAGCAAGTACAACCTGACGATGGGCGCTGGTTCCGATGCACACGTCCTCCAGGGCCTCGGAACCGGAGCGCTGCGCATGCGGGCGTTCCACACACCCGAGGAGTTCCTGATCAGCCTGCGAACCGCCGAGGTTCTGCGGCGACCGCGGTCGCTCGTCTACCTCCAGTCGCTCAAGTGGATGGCCCAGGCCAAGGAAAGAGTGCGCTAGGGAAGAACTGATTCGTGCCGCCCGTGACCGCCGTACCGACCGACGAGATCTACGAACGCTACCTCCAGAAGGCGATCACCGAGATCAACCAGCTCGGCGACGAGATCGCTCACGCGGCAGGGAGCGAGCGCGTGCCGGTGCTCGGCTCGGGGCATCCGCTCGCGGACGTCTTCCTGCTGAAGCACGGTGCGCAGCCCCCTGAGATTCAGGAGGGAGTCGCGTTCTACGGGCGCGCGGGCCAGGCGATCCTGAAGTCGCTCCAGCGCCTCCACGTCGACCCGATGGCGATCTACGGGACGAACTGCCTGAAGTTCGTCGGCGCCGAGCACCGGCAGGAGGAAGCGAAGCGCTTCCTCGTCCGCGAGCTGCACATCGTCCAGCCCAAGCTCCTCGTCGTCATGGGCGACGACGCGCTCGAGTTCCTGAACGCGCTGGAGTTCCCGCTCGCGGGCCGACTTGACCCCTCGCCGGGGGTCCTCCAGGGGTTCACGCCCACAATTGAGGCACTCTTCGTGCCCGACGTCGATTCCTCCCTGGACGAGCAAGCCGCAAAGACACGCTTTTGGACCGCTTTCAAGTCGCTCGGCCCCTGGTGGGCGGAGCTCCCGCCCTACTGACGCGCGCCCGCGTGCTGGCCCTCCTGGGCCTGCTGGCTGTGCTCGTCGTCTACTACGAGATCCACGAGCGGCTCCCGAACGTCTCGACGTGGTGGGACGTGTCGTTCCTCGCGTTCGTGCTCATCCCGGCCTGTTTCGCGCTCGTGCTGATCGTGCTGCCGGTGCGACGAGCGCGCGGCTTGCTGCTCGTCGGACTCGCACTGCTCGCGCTCGCGCTCCTCCTCGACCGCGCGAGCATCGACGTGCCCGCGAACTTCGCGAAGCTCGCCGCCATGACCGCGCTCGCATTCTGGTTCCTCGGCTACTTCGAGAGCGTGACGTGGGTGGCGCTGATCGCATTCCTCATCCCCTGGGTGGACGCGTATTCGGTCTGGCGAGGGCCGACGCACGACATCGTCACCAAGCGGCGCGACGTCTTCGCCACCCTCTCGTTTGCATTCCCGATCCCCGGTGAGCACGGCGCGGCGAATCTCGGCCTTCCTGATCTCCTCTTCTTCTGCCTCTTCCTCGCAGCGGCCGCGCGATTCGGCCTGCGCGTCGGCTGGACCTGGGCCGCGCTCGTCGCCTCCTTCGGCGCAACGATGGCACTTGCCGTCGCGCACGACTTCTTCGGCATCGGCGGCCTGCCGGCGCTGCCGCTGCTCTCGCTGGCGTTCCTCGCAGTGAACATCGATCTCGTGTGGCGGGCGCTACGTGGCGGCCGGCGCGCAGCCCCGGAGACGACGGCGTAACGAGCTGCGGTGGCACCTCGGGCGTGGCTGTCGGGTCTCGTCCGGGCGGGACATCCGTGAGGGCTCGACCTTCGGCTCGCGAACCGTTACGGCGTCAGCGCTGGCACTGCATGGACATGTCCGGGGGCCTGACCCCCGAACATGTCTCCACTGGACGCCGGCAAGGGCCCGCTCGGGGCGCGGCCGGCGAGCTCCCGCCTCCGTGCCGAGCCGCGACCCAGGTTGACCGATAGGTTCAGCTCTTCGTCAGCAGCGCCACCGTCTCGACGTGCGGGGTGTGCGGGAACATGTCGACCGGCTTTACCCGCTCCAGCTGGTAGCCCCATTCGCCGACCAGCTCCTTCACGTTTCCGGCGAGGGTGGTCGGGTTGCAGGAGACGTAGACGAGGCGCGGCGGCGCCAGGCGGCCGATCCGGCGCACGACCTTCCCCGAGAGTCCCGCTCGTGGCGGATCGACTACGACCACGTCCGGGTCGCCCGCCCGCGCGCGGAGCTCCTCGAGTGCCCGTCCCGCCTCGGCCGCGAAGAACGCCGCGTTTGCGACCCCGTTCAGGTCGGCGTTCTCGAGGGCGCACGCGACCGACTCCTCGGACACCTCGACCCCCCACACCGTCAGCGCGTTCCGCGCCATCGACAGCCCGATCGTGCCGATCCCGCAGTAGAGGTCGTAGACGGTCTCCCCACCCGTGAGCGCGGCGAACTCGACGGCGAGCCCGTACAGCCGCTCGGCCATCGCCGTGTTCGTCTGGAGGAAGGCGTTCGGGCGGACGCGATAGCGGAAGCCGAGCAGCTCCTCCTCGATCGCGTCCTCTCCCCACAGGAGCTCCGTTGGAAGATTCGTCACCTCGGCCCGCGACTCGTTCACTGCGCGGTGGATCGAGCGCACCTCCGGGAACCGGCGCAGTGTCTCGACGAAGTGCTCTGGCTCGTCGAGCGGGCCCGCCGCCGTCACGAGCTGCACGAGCGCCTGCCCGGTGTTCCGCGCCTCCCGCACGACGAGGTGACGCAGGAATCCCGTGTGCTCGGCCTGATCGTATGCACGGAGTCGCTCCTCCCGCGCCCAGTCGCGAACCGCGTCGCGAATTGCGTTGCCAAGTTTCGTCGTCAGCCAGCAGCGTTCGAGCTCGAGCACCTCGTCCCAGCGTCCGGCCTTGTGGAACCCGAGCGCAGGCCCGGACGGCGTCTGCGTGAAGGAGTACTCAAGCTTGTTGCGGTAGTGAAAGATCGACTCCGCGGGCAGGATCGCCTCGAGCGGCGGCTCCGCGAATCCTCCGATGCGCACGAGCGCGTCCCGAACCTGCGCCTCCTTCGCCGCCAACTGCTCCTCGTAGGCGAGATCCTGGAAGCGGCACCCGCCGCAGGCCGGATAGTGCACGCACGGAGCCTCGACCCGCGCTGCGCCCGGCTCGAGGACCTCGATCGCGAGGGCCTCGGCGTGGCTGCGCTTGACCTTGGTTACGCGCGCGCGGACGAGATCGCCCGGCAACCCGCGGCGGACGAAGACGACGAACCCGTCCAGGCGCGCGACGCCGTTCCCGCCGTAGGCGAGGGAGTCGACTCGAAGCTCGAGCTCGTCGTCGCGGGCGACTGGTGCGGCCATCTCTCAGCCGCCCTCTATCTCAGCGTCGTGACGTAGACCTTCCGGTCGCGCGGGCCGTCGAACTCGCAGAAGAAGATCCCCTGCCAGCGGCCGAGCGCGAGCTTGCCCTCTCGCAGCGGCACGAGAACGTGCGGGCTCAGCAGCGAGGCGCGCACGTGGGAGGGCGCGTTCGGGCCATCCGGGTCCTCCACGTGCTGCCAATTCCAGCCGTCGTCGACCACGCGCTCGAGCGCGGTCTCGAGATCGCGCGCCACGAGTGGGTCAGCCCCCTCGTTGATCGTCACACCCGCCGTTGTGTGGGGGATGTAGACGAGTGCCGCATTCGCACCCTCGTCGCCGTTCAGCGCGCTTTGGACGAGCTCCGTCACGTCCACGAGCTGCGTCCGCCGCTCCGTGCGAAGGCTGATCTCCTGCACGCCCGTATCCTAGAAGCTATGTCCGCGCCGACGCCGCCCACGGCACGCGAGCTCGACGCCTACCGCGAGCGGGCCGACCGGTTCATCGCAGCGCTCGACGAGGAGTATTACCTCCACTACGCAGGCCACAAGGCGACGCTGGAGATTGCCCCGATCTACGAGGAGTACGCCGAGCTGACGCGCCTCGAGCAAGCCCTCTCGATCGGCGAGGCAGTCGATGGGGAAGGACGCGTCCGCGAGCTCTGGCGCTTCGCCTGCGAGGGCTACGTCGGCGATCTCACGCGCGACCACGCGGAGAAGGTGGCAGGCCTCGAGGCCGAGCTCGAGGCCACGGCTGACGGCGAGACGATTCCGTTCCGGATGCTCCGCCCCACGATCGCGAACGAGCCCGACCGCGCGCGACGCGAGTGCCTCGAGCGCGTCCGTAACGAGCTCACCGACGAGCACCTCAACCCGGTCTACCTCGATGCGAGTCGGGTTGAGCAACGAGCGGCCGCGGAGCTCGGCTCGAACAACAACGTCGAGCTCTACCGTCGCTTCGGGTTCCGCCTCGAGGAACTCGCCGACCAGTGCCGGGACTTCCTCGACTCGACGGAGCGCCTCTACGAGGAATCTGCCTCCCGTCTCTTCCGCGACCGTCTCGGCATCGGCCTCCACGAGGCCCGGCGCTGGGACGTTGCCCGGCTCTTCCGCGCTGCCGACTGGGACGCCGCCTTCCCGCCGGACCGCATGCTCCCGGCGCTCGAGGGCACTCTCGCCGATCTCGGCATCGACCTGCGCGGCCAGCGAAATATCGAGCTCGACCTCGAGCAGCGTCCGCAGAAATCGCCGCGAGCGTTCTGCGTGCCGATCGAGGTTCCGGACAGGGTCGTGCTCGTGATCCAGCCGATCGGCGGCGCCGACGACTGGACCGGTCTCTTCCACGAGGCGGGCCATGCGGAGCACTACGGCAATACCTCGCCCGACCTTTCGGTCGAGGAACGCCGGCTCGGGGACGTCGCCGTCACCGAGGGCTGGGCGATGCTGATGCAGCACCTGACGACCGAGCCGGCGTGGCTGAATCGCCGCCTCGACTTCCCGCGGCCGATGGAGTACGCGCGGGAGGGAGCGATCGAGCTCCTCTACATGGTCAGGCGCTACTGCGCGAAGCTCCTCTACGAGCTGGAGCTCCACGTGGCGGCGGACGTCACCGTGCTGAAGCCGCGCTACGTCGAGCTGCTCGGCGAGGCTCTCAAGATCGAGCCGAGCCCGACGGACTACCTCGCCGACGTCGACTCCGGCTTATACGTCACCTCCTATCTTCGCTCGTGGGCCTTCGAGGCGCAGCTGCGCGACTTCCTGCGAGGCGAGTTCGGGAACGACTGGTTCGCTCGGCGGGAGGCGGGGTCGCTCCTGCGAGAGCTGTGGGCGCAGGGATCCCGGCTCTCGGCGGACGACCTGCTCCGCGAGCTGACGGACGCTCCGATCGAGATGGAGGCCGTCGCCGAGCGCATCCGCGAGCGCGTCCGCTAGAGGCACGTCGTTTCCGATCGGCGCGTCCTGTCCGCGCGGGACATGTTCGGGGGTCAGGCCCCCGGACATGTCTACTCGGGGCAGAGGCCTGCAAACAAAGGGTTTCTTCGTGCCTCCGCAGCCAGGTTTCGAGAGTCTGAACGAGACCGGTCCCTTGCCGTCCGCTCGCTCGAGAACGGGCGTGTTCCCCCACGAATGGAGCGTCGGCGCGGACGGCGAGAAGCGGGCCGCCGTCCCTCCCCTCCGATGCGCCCGCCTTCGCTTGACGGGGCTTCTGCTTCGCCCACTTTAGAACCGATCGCAGGCCACCGACGAATGAGCCGCGACGAAACGACGGCCAGTTTGTAAACCAACCCGACCCGGCCGTCGGAGAAAGGAGCCCAAAGAATGCGCAAAGTCGCATTGCTTCTCCTGGCGGCCGCCGGAACCCTTACGCTCGTACTGTTCGCGGGTCGCCTGACCCCGAGCTCGAGCAAGGCGTCCAGCCACAGGGAGGCACCCCTCATCTCGGAGGATCCGACTGCGGACAATACGGACCTCTACGCGTTCCGCAGCCCGGACAAGCCGAGCACGTTCACGATCGTCTCCAACTGGATCCCCGGTGAGGATCCTGCCGCCGGGCCGAACTACTACACGTTCTCCCAGAGCGCCCGGTACAACATCTACATCGACACGAACGGGGACGGTAGGCCCAACACGACCTACAGCTTCCGGTTCAAGACGCCGACGGGCCCGTTCTTCCTCGGCAACACGATCCAGAGCTACACGGTCACGAAGAACGGCAAGCCGTTTGCGACCGGCAAGACGCCGCCGGACAACATCGGCCCTCGGTTCAACGGCCTGAACAAGGCCGCGAAGTACGAGCCGGTGGCGCAGAAGACGATCGTCCGCAAGAGCGGCGTCGCGATCTTCGCCGGCCAGCGTGACGATCCGTTCTTCGCCGACGTCGGCGCCATCTTCGACCTGCTCGCGTTCCGCAAGGACACGGGCTCGAAGGGCGGCGGCAAGGACTTCCTGTCGGGCTACAACGTGCACACGATCGCGATGCAGATCCCGATCAGCCTGGCCGGCGCGAAGATCATCGGCGTCTGGTCGTCGACCGACCGGAAAAACGTGACCGTCAACGGGAAGCTGCACTCCGGCTGGACGCAGGTGTCCCGCCTCGGTAACCCGCTGATCAACGAGGTCATCATCCCGACCGGACTCAAGGATCTGTGGAACCAGGTGACTCCGGCGCAGGACGGTCAGTTCGAGAAGTACTACACGACCCCGATTCTCGCGGCCGTGATGAACAAGCTGTACAAGCTGGGAGTGCCGACGACGAACCGCGATGACCTCGTCGCCGTGCTCCTGACGGGCATCCCGAAGGTCACGTTCACCGGGAACACGCCCGCGGACGAGCTCAGGCTCAACCTGACGATCCCGCCGACCGCGGCGGGCAAGGTGAACACGTTCGGCGTCGTCGGCGGGGACAACGCCGGCTTCCCGAACGGCCGCCGCCTCGTCGACGACGTCGTCGACGTCGAGGAGCGGGCCGTCGCTGGCTTCCTCAAGGGCAAGAAGGTGCCCCTGGGCGACGGTGTGAACGCCGATGCGAACAAGCCGCTCGGTCACTTCCCGTACGTCGCGACGCCGTACTCCGGCTACGACAACGCGAAGGCGATCGGCAAGTAGGACGAGGCCGCAGGAGGGCCCGCCCAGCGGGCCCTCCTCCTTCTCTCAACCATGAAGAGCACCCGCCTCATCCTCGCGCTGACAGCACTCCTGCTCGCCGCGGCAGCCGCTCTCTTCGGCGGGATCTTCCGCGGCTCGAGCTCGCCAGCCGCTGCGCTTGCAACCCCGCAAGCGGCAGAGGACTTCAAGGCGGGCTTCGCGCTCAACGCAAACACGGCGACGCTTGTTCTCGAGCTGCAGTCGCAGCTCCGGGGTAAAGCGCAGGACGAGCACACCTGGACGCTTCTCGGCCTCGCCTACCAGCAGCGTGCGCGCGAGAGCGGCGACCCCGCCTACTACACGCGCTCCGACGGCGCACTCCACCGGGCGCTGCGCCTCGACTCCCACGACTACCTCGTCTACAGCGGCCTCGGCTCGCTCGCGCTCTCGCGACACCGATTCCGCGAGGCGCTGGCGCTTGGCCGCAAGGCCCTCGATCTCGCGCCTTCGAGCGCCCGCAACTACGGCGTCATCGGCGACGCGCTCGTCGAGCTCGGCCGCTACCCGGAGGCCTTCCGCGCCTTCGACCGGATGAACAAGCTTCGCCCCTCTCTCTCCTCCTACGCTCGCGTCTCCTATGGGCGCGAGCTGATCGGACACACGCGGAAGGCAATCGGCGCGATGAAGCTGGCCGTCGACGCGGCCACGGCAGCCGCCGAGCCCACCGCGTGGACGCACGTGCAGCTCGGCAAGCTCTACTTCAACCATGGCCGCCTTGACGCCGCGGCGCGCGAGTACCGAGTCGGGGTCGCGAGCTTCCCGAACTACGCCTACGGCTTCGACGCGCTCGCTCAGGTCGAGGCCGCGAGGGGACATGTTCGGCAGGCGATCGCGCTCGAGCGGCGGGCCGTCTCGACGATCCCGCTCCCCCAGTACGTCGGTGCGCTCGGCGACCTCTACCGCCTCGACGGGCACCCGGTGCTCGCTCGGCGGCAGTATGCGCTGATCGGTGCGATCGACACCCTGCTCGCCGCGAACGGCGTCAAGACTGATCTCGAGATTGCACTCTTCGACGTCGATCACGGGATCGCGTTGCACAAGGCCCTCACCCGAGCTCGCCTCGCGCGGGCCGAGCGCCCCTCCATCGACGGCGACGACGTCCTCGCCTGGGCGCTCGCGCGCAACGGTCGCTGCGAGGAGGCGATCGGCTACTCGCGCCTGGCGCTCCGGCTCGGCACCCAGGACGCCCTCAAGTTCTTCCACCGCGGGATGATCGAACGCTGCCTGGGACACCGAGTGGCGGCAGTCAGCTGGTTCCGGCGCGCGCTGGCGCTGAACCCGCACTTCTCGCTCCTGTGGTTGCCGGTCGCGAGGAGGCTCGCGTCGTGAAGCGGTTCATCCTCCTGGCCGCGATCGCCGCGGCCCTCCTCGCGCCGGCGGCCGCGCTCGCACATCCGCTCGGCAACTTCACCATCAACCGGTACAGCCGGCTTGAGGTCAGCGGCAACCGGATCTACGCCCTCTACGTCCTCGACATGGCGGAGATCCCGACCTTCCAGGCTCAGCAGGCAGGAGGGATCGACGCCGGCGCGTACGCCCGCCGTATCTCCGAGCATCTGCGGCTCACCGTCGATGGCGCCCCCGCCCGGCTCGTCCCGCTCCGCCACGTCCTCGCCTTTCCCCGCGGCGCCGGGGGCCTGCGCACAACTCGCCTGCAGGTGGTGCTGGCCGGGCCCCGCCTCAGCGGGCGCCCGGTGGTGTCCTACCGCGACGAGAACTACGCCGGGCGGATCGGCTGGAAGGAGATCGTCGTCCAGTCGGATCGTGGCGCGCGCGTCCTGCGCTCGAGCGCTCCCGCGCAGAGCATCAGCGACGAGCTACGCGCCTACCCGAAGGACCTGCTCCGCAGCCCGCTGACCGTCAGCTCCGCCCACGCCACCGTCTCGGCCGGCACCGGAACCGGGGCCCCGCCCACGCTGACATCGGGCAGCGGTCTCCGGGCGCCCGACCGGGTCGCCGACGCCGGCTTCGCGGGCCTGATCGGGCGTGACCACCTGAGCGCGCTCGTCATCCTCGCCTCGCTGGCGGCCGCGCTCTTCTGGGGCGCCGCCCACGCCCTCTCGCCTGGCCACGGCAAGACGATCATCACCGCCTACCTCGTCGGCCAGCGCGGAACCGCGTGGCATGCGGGCCTGCTCGGCCTGATCGTCACCGCCACGCACACAGTCGGCGTGTTCGCGCTCGGCCTGATTACCCTCGCGCTGTCGCAGTTCATCGTGCCCGACCAGCTCTACCCGTGGCTGAATCTCGTCTCGGGCGCGCTCGTGGTCGGGATCGGCGCCTCCGTCCTCTACGCCCGCGTGCGCCGCCGCGGCCCCGCTCATGGTCACTCGCACGACCACGACCACGACCACGACCACGCGCACGGGCACGATCACGCGCACGACCACGGACACGGGCACGCGCACAGCCACGTGCCGCAGGCTCCCGGGCTGCGTGGCCTCGTCACGGTCGGCATCTCCGGCGGACTTCTCCCCTGCCCTTCGGCCCTCGTCGTCCTATTGGCGGCGATCTCACTCCACCGTGTTGCCTTCGGGCTCGTGCTGATCGTCGCCTTCAGCGCTGGGCTCGCGCTCACGATCACAGGCATCGGACTGGTCGCGGTGCTCGCAAAGCGCGCGTTCTCGCGCCTGAGCTTCAACGGCCCCGTCGTCCGCCTGCTCCCGGCCTTCAGCGCCCTCGTCATCCTCGGCGCCGGTCTCGCGATGACGGTTCGCGCCATCCCGAAGGTGAGCTGACAATGTTCGGATTCGACCACTGGATCGCGGGGCTCTCGGATGGAACGGCCCTCGCGCTCGTGGTCGCGGTCGCCGTCTTGCTCGGCCTCCGACACGCCACCGACCCCGACCACCTGACAGCGGTGACGACACTCATCGCATCCGGTAAGGAACGGACGAAGCAGGCGGCCGCGCGCCTCGGCTTTGCCTGGGGCCTCGGGCACGCGACTTCCCTCTTCGCGCTCGGCCTGCCGATCGTCCTCTTCAAGGCCTACCTGCCGGAGCGCGTGCAGCAGGGTGCCGAGACGACGATCGGCCTCGTGATCATCGCTCTCGCGGCCTGGCTCCTCGTCCGCTGGCGGCGAGGCCTCTTCCACCTGCACCTGCACGCGCACGATGAGGGGCTCCACGTCCACGGCCACTCTCACAACGGCACCACCCACCCTCACCGTCTGCCGCGCGGCCGCTCGCCACTCCGGGCATACGCGATCGGGCTCGTGCACGGGATCGGGGGCAGCGCCGGCGTCGGCATCCTCCTCCTGGCGACGATCCACAGCCATGTGATCGCGGTGATCGCCCTGGCGCTGTTCGCGTTCTTCACCGCGGTTTCGATGGCGCTCCTCTCGACCGGGCTCGGCATGACGCTGACGAGTGCGCCGGTGCAGCGGTGGTTCGGCCGGATGGCGCCTGCACTCGGCTTCGCAAGCCTCGCGTTCGGCGTCTGGTACGCACTCGGAGCCCTCCAGCTCGCTCCCTACTACTTCTAGGTCGAGACGACGCTCGACGAGCTTCACGGGAGTGCCGCCGCCTACGCGCTCGACGCGCTCTCGAGCTACGAGCGGGCGGCGTTCGAGCGGCATCTGGGGGAGTGCACGCGCTGCGGTGCGGACGTCCCCGCTCTCCAGGAAACCGCAGCCGCGCTCGCGCTCGACGTCGAATCCGCGCAGCCCCCGCCGGACCTTCGCGGCCGGATCCTCGCGGCCCTCGCAGGGGGGCGCGCCGTCGTGGCGCTGCAGCGACGGCGACGGGCGGTGCCTGCGGCGGCCGCCCTCGCCGTCGCGGCAGCGTGTGCGGCCGTTGGCGTCGGCATCTGGTCGCTCGCGCTCTCCCACTCCCTACGGAACGAGCGCAAGGCGCGGCGGGGGGAGGCGCGCGCTCTCGCGATCCTCGCCGATCCCCGGACGGCTCGCTTCCCGCTGCACGGAGCCCCGGGTGTGCTCGCGGTGACCCCGGAGCGCGACGGAGCGCTGGCCGTCGCTCACCTCGACGCAGCCCCGCGCGCCAAGACGTACGAGCTGTGGGTGCTGCGAAGCGGCGCGCCGCAGCCAGCCGGGATCTTCGGCGGCGGCGGCCGGGTCCTTGTCGCGCTCGAGCGGAAGGTGCCGCTCGGGGCGGAGGTGGCCGTCTCGCTGGAGCGCAAGGGTGGCGTCTCCCATCTCACCGGCGAGCTCCTGTTCCGGGCGGATGCCTCCTGATGTGTCACGCGTCGGCAGGGGTGGTACGGAACCCTGCCGAGTGAAGAATCGACCCGACGTGAGCAGCCCCGACGAGACCCCGCATGACCCCCAGCAACGGGTGCTAGCTTTGCGCATCGCTTATCGCCGCCAGCGGCCCTCGGACCGCGACTTCGCGCACCTCTCGGACGAGGCTCTGCTCGCGCTCGTCGCGCGCGGGGACGACGAGGCTCTCGGCGTCCTCTACGACCGATTCGGAAGGGTTGCCTACGGCCTCTCGTTGCGGATCCTCCGCGACCGGTCCCTGGCCGAGGACGCCGTGCAGGAAGCGTTTCTCACCGTCTGGCGAACGGCGGAGAGTTTCGTGCCGGAGCGTGCGAAGCCGAGCACCTGGATCCTCACGCTCGTCCATCGCCGTGCTGTCGACCTCGTGCGCCGAGAGGAGCGCCGCCGTACCGACCCGCTCGAGTCGGCCGCCGAGCCCGCG
The DNA here is from genome assembly GCA_038320185.1 of Gaiellales bacterium. GTDB lineage: Bacteria > Actinomycetota > Thermoleophilia > Gaiellales > Gaiellaceae > JBBQDZ01. The sequence continues at coordinate 6,079 of JBBQDZ010000020.1, read as the reverse complement.
GGCGCCGAGACGGACGAGGAGGTCGTGTTGCGCTCGCAGCGGCGAATGGTCCAGGAGGCGCTGCGGCGGCTTCCCGACGATCAGCGCGAGGCGATCGAGCTCGCGTACTACGGCGGCTACACGCAGTCGGAGCTATCCGAACGCCTCGGCCAGCCGCTTGGCACGATCAAGAGCCGGATGTTCACCGGCCTGCGCCGCCTCCGCGATCTGCTCGCAGAAGCCGGGCTCGAGGCGGAGCTCACCAACCCGTAGGGCACAGGCAGGCGCTTTGGCGCCGGTTCGAAGCTCTGGAACGCCGAGGGGCGGCCTGCTGGCCGCCCCTCGGCTCGAGGCCGGTTGTGCTTCGGCCTACGACTGCTGCGGCTCGGAGCCCGCCTCCGCTGCCTTGCCCTCGATCGTCACGGCCTCGCCCGGCGTCGAGCCGATCGAGATGCGCCGTGGTTCGGGAGCCTTCGGCTTCTGGACGTGCACCTCGAGGACGCCGTCCTTGAAGTCGGCGGCGATGCCCTCCTCGGCCGTCCCCTGTGGCAGACCGATCGTCCGGGTGAACGTCCCGTGGCGGCGCTCGAACCGGTAGAAGCGATCCTGCCTCACCTCGTCGGTGCGCTCGCGCTCGGCGGAGACGGTCAGCGCGCCGTCCTCGAACTCGATGGAGATCTTGTCCTGCGGGACGCCCGGCAGGTCAAACGCGTAGACGAGTTCGTCGTCCGTCTCCCAGACGTCGAGGGCGGGCACCCAGGTCCGCCCGTCGCCGCCGTTGCCCTGGCCGTTGCCGAGGCTGCCGGTGAAGAGCCGGCCGAGGTCGTTCTGAAGCTGCGCGATCTCGCGAAACGGATCCCAGCGAACCAATGTTGCCATCTCGGTACTCCTTTTTGGACGTGGATTGAATCTATGGGAAGTATAAAACCTGAGCGTGTAAGTGTCAAGGAGTGCCGAGGGCTAGGATCCATCCCGCGTGCCGCTCGATGTCCCCCAGTACCTGAAGGGCCGCGACCTCCTTGCCGTGCGCGACTGGGACGCGAGCGACCTCCGCGTCGTCCTCGATCTCGCCGACGAGCTCAAGGCCCTGCAGGCAAGGCGTGAGGAGCATCGGCTCCTCCCCGGGCGAGCGCTCGGGATGATCTTCCAGAAGCCTTCCACGCGCACCCGCGTCTCCTTCGAGGTGGGAATGGCGCAGCTCGGAGGCTTCGCGCTCCACCTCGCGGCGGACGACCTCCAGCTCGGGCGCGGCGAGACGCTCCGGGACACCGCGCAGGTGCTCTCGCGTTACCTCGACGCGATCATGATCCGCACCTTCGCGCAGGCGGACGTCGAAGAGCTCGCCCGGCACGCGACCGTGCCTGTGATCAACGGCCTCACCGACGCCTCGCACCCCTGCCAGGCGATCGCCGACCTGATGACGATCCGGGAACGGCTCGGTCGCTTGTCGGGAGTTCGCGTTGCGTACCTCGGCGACGGAAACAACGTCTGCGCCTCGCTGATGATCGCCGCGGCCAGATTCGGCATGCGGTTCGTCGCGGCGACACCTCCGCGGTACAAGCCGGATGCCGAGACGCTCAAGCTCGCGATGCGGGTCGCCGTCCAATCCGGCGGCACGGTCGAGCTCACCGATGACCCGCGCTCGGCCGCCCGGGGCAGCGACGTTCTCTACACCGACGTCTGGACGAGCATGGGTCAGGAAGCTGAGCACCGGCGCCGGACCCGCGATCTCGCCCCATACCGCCTCGACTCCGAGCGACTCGCAGGCGCCGCACCGGACGCGATCGTCCTCCACTGCCTGCCTGCCCATTACGGCGAGGAGGTCACCGAGACGCTGCTGTACGGGCCGCAGTCGGCCGTCTGGGATCAGGCCGAAAACCGCCTTCACTCACAGAAGGCGCTGCTTGCGCTCGTCGTCCGGTAGCCGGTGCCTCTTCGCTAGGCGAGGTCTCGGCGGCCTCCGAGCAGTGCGACTAACCCGACGATGATGCCGAGGGCGCCGACGACGAGCGCCACGATCGCGAGCGTCGACGAGCCACCTCCGCCGCGAAGCGACGAGACCACTTCCACGATCGGCGCCGGCGTGTCGGAGCTCTCGGAACCAGACCAGTCGACGACGCTGCCGTCGGAGTAGGTCTGGCGCACGACCAGCCTGTAGGTCGTCGCGCTAGAGGTTGAGGCGTTGAAGCGGAAAACGCCGTTGGCCGGTCACCCTGCCTCCCGTCCAGGTCACCTTCTGCACGACCGCCTCCTCACCGGAGCCCGTCGACTGCACTTGCTCCTTCCAGGGCGCGCTCGCCGGCTCGAACGAGTCGATCGAGAAGCCGGCCGGGACGGTCAGCTCGATCTTCGTCGTCGCCGCGCCTTCCTTCTCGGTCGGCACCGAGAGCGTGAACTGCTGGGCCTTCTTCGCCACCGCGAACGCCGGGCTGCCGATCGCATGCGCGGAGGCGGCCGAGGCGATGGTCAGGGCGAGTGTCGTCACGACGCCGGCGGCTACGAGCGCACGCTTCTTCATGTCGATCTCGAGCCATCCGGGCCGCCGCGTCCGTGGGCCGTCGCGGTGGGGCCATCCGCGCCGAAGCATAGGTCGGGACAGGCGGGGCCGGGCGCGGGTCGTGCGCAGCGGCCGCCTCGCGGTCGTGCAACGATCAGCCGCGTGCTCCCGCTGAAGGACAACGTCTCGACGCGCGCGTTCCCTGTCGTGACGGTGGGGCTGATCCTCGTGAACGCGCTCGTCTGGGCCTGGGAGGTGACCGGGACGAGCGTCGAGCACGACGTCGTGCGCTACGGCTACTACCCCTGCTCGGTGCAGGGCCCCTGCCTCCCCCCGGCGACCCACCACCTGCCCTGGTACGAGGGCGCCTTCACGTCGATGTTCATGCACGGCGGTTGGGAGCACATCCTCGGCAACATGCTCTTCCTCTGGATCTTCGGCAACAACGTCGAGGACGCGATGGGCCGCGTGAAGTTCCTGCTCTGGTACCTGGCAGCCGGGCTCGCAGCCACCGCCCTCCAGACCTTCGTCACGCTGCACTACGCGACCGCGAGCGGGGCCAGCGTCCCGAACATCGGCGCGAGCGGGGCCATTGCCGGCGTCCTCGGCGCCTACTTCCTCCTGCTCCCCCAGGCCCGCGTGCTGACGCTCATCTTCGGCTTCATCCTGCGGGAGATCCACGCGCTCTGGTTCCTTGGCATCTGGTTCGTCTTCCAGATCCTCTCCGGCGGCGTGGCGCTGAAGCATCCCGAGCAGGGCGGCGGCGTCGCCTTCTTCGCCCACATCGGCGGCTTCGTCTTCGGTCTCGCCACCGTCTTCCTTGTCGCCAGGCGCAAGCCGCTGCGCCCGCGTTGGTGAGCGGCCTCGCCGACTTCGAGGGCCACGTTCGGCATGCGCTCGACTCGCTTCCGCCGCAGATCTCGCGCGCGCTCGAGAACGTCGCAGTCGTCGTCGAGGACGAGCATCGCGCCGACCCCGACCTCTTCGGACTCTTCGAGGAGGAGCCCTACCTGCCTGCCAAGATCACGATCTACCGGCTGCCACTCGAGGAGTCCTTTCCCGACACGGCCGCTCTGGAGGAGGAGATCCGGATCACGGTTCTCCACGAGCTCGCCCACTACTTCGGGATCGAGGAGGACCGCCTCGACGAGCTCGGGTACGGGTGATGGTGACCTTCCTGAACGCGCTGGCAATCGTGGGCGCGGTCGTCGGCGGCGGGGTTCTGCTCGTCTACTTCTTCGGACCGTGGCGGTAGGAATCCCGGCGCGACCCCGAACGTTCTAGTGGACATGACTTCACTAGACGACATCCGGCTCGAGATCGAGCGCCTCACCGAGCGGCGGCGCGAGCTCTTCCGCACGCTCTCCGAGGGCTTCGACGCGAGGCTCGCCGCCGAGCACGCCGGCCTCGAGCAGCAGATCGCGCGCCTCTGGGACGCTCATCGCGCCGAGCGGGCCCGCCTTCGCTTCGGCGAGCGCAACACGATCATCCACCGCGCCCGCCAGGAAGAGCGGCTCGAGCGAGCCGCCTGAGCGAGCTCGCGAGGAAGCGGGGCCGCAACTCCGCGCACAACACCGCCGACGCCCCCGGCCCGACCTCGCCGTAGCGGGCCGAGGACGCGTCGGCAACCGAGCCCCAGCCCCCTTTTCCGAGCGCGTAGGTCTCCTCCTCGAACACGTGGAAGCCGGCAGCGCGGAAGAGTGCGAGCCAGGCCTTGGCCCCCCGCTGGACGAACCACTCGTGATTCTCGGGTGCTCCGCAGGGCACCGTCACGAGGAGCCTCCCGTTTCGCACGAGCACCCGCCGGAGCTCGGCGAGTGCAGCCTCCACCCCCGCGCCTCCGCCCTCCACGCCGTAGACGCGGTTGTCCTGACCGACGTGCTCGAGGGTCGAGATGCAGAAGACGACGTCGAAGGAGCCGTCCACGAACGACAGCCGTCTCACATCGGCGACGATGCCGTCGACGCCGGGCACCTCCGCCTCGGCGAGATCGACGCCCGTCACCCCGGCGGGCGCTGCCTCCAGGAGCGCAGCCAGATACGCCTCCTCGGCGTGTGCGTAGCCAATGTCGAGGACCCGCGGCTCGCCGCGGTAGCGCGCTAGCGTCCACGGAATCTCGATCAGGCGCTCGTCGGTCGCGGCCGGCGCCGTCAGCTCGCGCGGCCGCTCGTTCGCTCGGCGGGCACAGAGCGCGCGGGCGAGCCCGTCGTCGAGTGCGCGTACGCGACCGAACTCCGCACTCGAGACGAGCTCATGGAGGAGGCCGGCCCGCGACAGCGTCCCGTCGGCGAGCCCGGCGACGGCGCGTGCGTCCCCCTCGGGGTCGACCGGACGCCGCAGAACGAGCCGGTACAGACGCTCCACGTATTCCTGCGCGGGGAGAGCGGCGAGCTCGAACCACGGGCCCCGCTGCCGCTGAGGCGCGTCAGCCGAGGAGGGCGCTCACCTTCGAGAGCGGGATGAACGCCACGTTGCCGTTCGCCTTCGCGAGCGGCGTGTTGTACGCGTAGGCAACTCCGGGAGCCTCGATCTGCACGTCCAGGATCCCGGCCTTCGCGGTGGTGACGACCGCGTCCTTCCCGCTCGACAGGAGCACCGCGTGGAGCGCCTTGCGCACGTAGTAGACGGCGATGCCCGAATGGACGTCGAGACCCTCCGCCCCGGCGGCGATCGGGAGCGTCTTCACGAGCTTCCCGTTCAACACGTTGAAGATCTCGAGGGTCCGCGCCTTCTGGCCGGTCATAACGACGAGGTAGTCCTTGCGGAGCGCGGCGTAGCGCGTCGAGCTCGGCGCGAACGTGCGGAGCACCTTCCCGCTGCTCGAGTAGAGCGCGATCTCCTTCTCCGAGCGAACGACTGCGATGCGGCCGAGGTCGGCGGACACGGCACCCAGCGAGCGCTCGCCGGTCGCGAGCGTCCTCAGACCTTTCGCGGTGATCAGTCTGAGCCTTGCCGCCGAGACGGTATCGCCGGAGGACGTCCAGGTGTTGACGGCCAGCACGTTCCCGTCCCCGACGACGTTGCCGATCCAGTCGCCGTCGAGATCCTGGTCGACGTCGCCCGTCCGCTGCGCGGTCGCTAGCTCCTTCTCCTTCGGGTTCGGCAGTGACGAGGTGTAGAGGGTGTCGACGCTCTCGGTGTTGCCGCCCTCGTTGACCGTCCAGGCGAAGCGGTTGCCCGCCACGGCGACCTCCTCGACACCGGCGCCCGTGCTCGAACCGTTCGCCTCGCACGTCGCGTCGCCGCTCACGACCTTCCCGCCGCCGGTCTGGACGTTCCACGAGAAGATCTTGTTGCAATCGACCTTCAGCCCGGCCGCCACGTCGTAGGCGACGATCGGGCCGTCCATCGCGATCGCCTGGATCTCCTCCTTCGTGTTCTTCACGATCGGCGCGGGACCGCTCGGCGCCGCGAGTGCAGCCGTGGCCAGGGCCGCGGCGACTGTGACGGCTGCCAGGAGGCGGACCACCGACCGAGATTAACGTCGAGTCGAACGGGCCCTGTCAACGAGCGGTAAGAATTCCCGTCACGCGAGAAGGAGGAGTGATGGCCGATCAGGCGACGCAATACGCGGTGCCGATGCTCTCCTACGAGGACGTGGGG
>JBBQDZ010000019.1:0-21385 GCA_038320185.1 Gaiellales bacterium | reverse complement strand
CGACGGGACTGCGGCCCGAGCTCCTCAGACGAGCTCCCGCCGGTCGATCGGCTGGCCGACCACCACCACGTTGTCGCCCTGGGTCGTAGTCGAGACCGCTCTGATGGATGCGACAACCCCACCCAGCTCCGTCACGATCGTCTCGGGGTCGCGGTCCGGGCGCTCGATGAAATGGATTCGCCCGACCGGCTGGCCCGCGACGACCTCGTCCCCCGGATCGACCAGGGTCTCGAAGAGACCTGACTCCGGCGCCAGCAGGTAGTTCCTCGGGTCGCGGCCGTCCAGGATCACCGCGGCGTCGCGGGTGACGACCTCGCCCTCGAGGACGCCCGACCAGCGGAGCACGTTCGCGAGGCCCTCGCGCGCGATCCGGTGGGTCGCGGCGGTCACGTGGCCGCCCCCGCCGAGCTCGGTCGTGACGACCGTCTTCCCCTGGTTCTCGGCCTCCACGGGCAGGAGGCCGCTGCCCGCGATGTCGATGTAGAGGTAATGCCAGTCGGTGTTCCAGGCGAGCATCCCCTCGAGCATCCGCCGACGCTGACCGGCATCGTCGACGACGTGCATGTGCGAGCAGGGCAGGAAGAGGGCCGTCCGGCCGCCGCTGTGGATGTCGATCACGACGTCGGCGGGCGGGAACAGGACGCGGGTCAGGAAGTCCGCGAGCTGCTCGTTCGCGGGGCCGTCGGGCGAGCCCGGGAAGGAGCGGTTGAAATTGACGCCGCTCGGCCAGAGCCGCGTGCCCGCCTTCGAGGCATCCATCGAGAGCACGGGCACGATCGTCACCCGCCCCGAGACCTGCTCGGGCCGGAGCTCGCGCGCGAGGTTGAGCCCGGCCACCTGCCCCTCGTACTCGTCGCCATGGTTCCCGCCGAGGACGAGCACGGTCGGGCCGGAGCCGTTCGCGACGCTGACGATCGGGATCCAGGTGCTGGCCCACCCGGACGTGTTCGCCGAGCGCGGGATCTGGAGCCGCCCGACCTGGCGGCCGTCGGCGTCGAGGTCGATCGTGCAGGCGACCGGGGAATCGGTCAACGAGCGATGACCGCGCTCACGGAGGCCTCGGTCGCCTCGAGCAGCCGGTCCACGTCCTCGTCGGTGTGCGCGTAGGAGAAATGGCTGCGCTTGAGGTTGAGCGGCAGCTCGAAGATGCCGTGCTCCATCTGTTTCCGCCGGTAGCCGACGAAGAGGCCGATGTCGTTTCGCAGCAGGTCGTCGTAGCTCTCGACCGGCCCTTCGAGGAAGTACGTGACGAAGACCGAGCCGAAGCCGGCGACGACGGCTGCCACGCCGAGACGCTCGTACAGCTCGCGCAGCCCCTCGCGCGCCCGCTCGCCGAGCCGGAAGACGTGCTCGTGCACCGGCTCGGCGCAAAGCTTCCGGATCGTCGCCAGCGCCGCGGCGGCCGTGGGCGGATGGCCGTTGAACGTCCCGGCGAACAGCGCCGGGCGGCCCGGCGTCGTCGAGAACATCTCCATCAGCTCGGATCGGCCTCCCAGTGCGGAGATCGGCCAGCCGTTGCCCATGGCCTTTCCCAGGGTCGTCAGGTCGGGCAGGACGCCCGCGATCGCCTGGTAGCCCCCGAGTCCATGGCGGAAACCGGTGATCACCTCGTCGAAGATCAGCACCGTCCCGTGCTTCGTCGCGAGTTCCCGCAGCCGCTCGAGGAACCCGGGCTTCGGCAGAACGCAGCCGATGTTGTGAGGGATCGGCTCGAGGATGATCGCGGCCACGTCGTGCTCCTCGAGGGCACGCTCGACGTCGTCGGCGTCGTTGAAACGGCACACGATCGTCGCGTCGAGCACCTCCGGGAAGATCCCCTGGCTCATCGGGTCCTTGCCGCCCACGCGCTCGGCCGGCGAGATCACGTTCATCGCCACCGAGTCGTGCCAGCCGTGGTAGCAGCCCTGGAACTTGATGACATGGCGCCGCCCCGTCGCCGCGCGCGAGACTCGGATCGCGTGGAACGTCGCCTCGCTGCCCGTCTCGGTCAGCAGCACCTGTTCGAGCGAGGGCACGAGCTCGACGAGCTGCTCGGCGAGCTCGACCTCGACCTGCGTCACCCCCACCCCCATCAGGCCGACCGATTCCGCCGTCCGCGCCACCGCCGCGTCGACATCCGGGTCGTTGTGGCCGAGGAGCGGCGGGCCGAACGCGGCGTGGTAATCCGTGTAGACCTTCCCGTCGCCATCGGTGAACGTGGCGCCGGACGTGGCCGCGATGACGAGCTGCTCGAGCCCCTCGACCCGGCGCTGCCCGCTGTTGACGCCGCCCGGGATCACTCGGGTCGCGCGCTCGGAGAGCGTCGAGCGCTCGACGATCGTCACGCGTCCACCCGCAGCTCGGCGAGAACGTCCTCGTCGAGGTCGACGCCGAGCCCAGGGGTCGTAGGGACGGCGATGCACCCGTCGTTCTCGATCGGCAGGAGCTGCCTCGTCAGGCGCGTGTTGATCGGCGTGTCGGCAACGCAGTACTCCTGGAAGAGGGCGTCAGGGAGGACGGCGTTCACGTGGAGGGACGCTGCCTTGATGATCCCGCTCTTCCACGCATGGGGCACCGTCCGGAGGCCTCGCTCGCGGCCGAGCTCGGCGATCCGGAGCGTCTCGGTGATGCCACCGCACCGGGTCACATCGGGCTGGAGGATATCGACGTGCCCGCGGTCGATCAGTTCGCGGAAGCCCCAGATCGTCACGTCCTGCTCGCCGGCCGCGATGGGGATGTCGACCGCGTCGGCGAGCTCTGCGTATGCCTCGTACTCGTCCGGCTCGAACGGCTCCTCGAGCCAGTAGACGCCGAGCTCCTCGAGCTCGCGCGCGACGCGGATCGCCGTCGTCGCGTCGTCGCGGTAGCCGAGGCCGGCGTCGATCATGATCTCGACTCCGTCGCCGCCGGCCTCCCGCGCCGCGGCCGCGAGCCGCACGTCGTGGTCGGGATCGCGACCGAGCGGACCCCAGCCGAGCTTGACCGCTGTGAAGTGCTGCTCGCGAAGCTCGGAGACGGCCTCTGCCACCTCTACCGGCGTGTCCGGCATCAGGCGCGACGCGTAGGCGCGGATCCGGTCGCGCACCGGCGTGCCGAGGAGCTCGTACACGGGCTTGCCTAGCGCCTTGCCTTTCAGATCCCAGAGGGCGATGTCGATGCCGCTGATCGCGTGGATCGCAACTCCGCGCCGGCCGTAGAAGATCGTCGCGCGGTACATCTTCCGCCAGAGCCCGTCGACGTCGGTCGGGTCCTCGCCGATCAGCGTCTCGCGCAGGCCGTGCGCGACGGCATGCGAGCCGCGCGCGTCGACCACCGCCTTCGCGATCTCGGGCGAGGAATCGACCTCGCCGATCCCGATGAGGCCTTCGTCGGTATGAACGCGGATCACCAGATCGTCCTGGCTGCCGTCCGCAATCCCTTCGTCGACCACGGGCTGACGCAGGACGATCGCTTCCACGTCGGTGATCCTCACTGGCTTGTCAACAATAACCGGATTGTCGACAATCGCCAGATGATCGCCTCGCCGGCGCACTGCACGATCGACCTCGAGGCGGTGGGTAGGCAGCCGGACCAGCTTCGACTTCGGCGCTCGAACAACACGAGCGACTGGTCGAGCCTCTGCCTGCCGATCGGATGCGTCGCGAACGGCGTCGTCTACGCATTCGCGACGGCCGATCAGAGCCACAACGCCGTCGTCGCCCGCGAAGCCTCGCTCATAGAGCTCGTGTGAAGGCCGGCGTCGCCACCGTCACGATCACGCCGCCGAGCGGCTTGCCGCACGGCTGCTGGTCGGCCCGAACAGGACTCGCGGAGGGCGTCCACGACGAGCTCCTGGCCCACGCGCTCGTGCTCGACGACGTCGCGATCGTGGCCGCCGACCTCGTCTTCGCCGGAGCCGACCTGACGGCGGATGTGCGACGGCGCGTACGAGAGCTGACCGGAATCGAGCACGTGCTGGTACATGCAACGCACAACCACAGCGCGCCGAGCCTCTCGCGCGGCTGCTCGATCGCCGGACTGCGCGACGCCCCCGGCTTCGATCGCTGGGCTGCGCTCCTGCCCGAGCTTCTCGCAGGTGCCGCCTACGCGGCAGCGCGCTCTGCCCGCCCCGCGCGGGTGGGCTCGAATGTCGGGATCGCCAAGGGCGTGAGCGTCAACCGCGTCGACCGCGCGCGCCCGATCGACGAGCTCGTGCCCGTGCTCCTCGTCGAGGACATGGCCGGCGAGACGCTTGCGATCGTGACCTCGTTCGCCTGCCATCCGACCTCGATGTCGGGCCACACGCTGCTCTGGAACACCGACTATCCGGGTCCGCTGCGCGCAGGGGTCGAGCACGCGTATCCGGGTGCGACCTGCATCTTCCTCCAGGGTTGCGCCGGCGACATCGCACCCTGGGACCACTGGTTCGGCAACGCAGAGGCGCGGCCGCAGACCTTCGCAAACCGCGACTCGCTCGGCCGGGCGCTGGCGCAGGCGGTGCTCGCGGCGCTTCCGGGAATCACGACGGCGGAGGACGTGCGAGTCGCCGCCGCCTCGACGACCCTGGAGCTCGCACGGCGCCGCCCGCCGTGGACCTCCGAGGAGATCGCGGCGGTCGTGGCCGAGCTCGGTGCAGGGCCCGAGCCGGAGTACGTCGAGCGCTGGCCCGCCGCCGTGCACTCGGCCGCGTCGGCGACCGAGTACGCGCTCGCCTACCAGAAAGGCGCCGCTGCGATGTATCTCGACATGCAGCAACGGCAAGACGAGCCGCTGCGGGCCGAGCTGCAGGCAATCGCCGTGGGCGACGCGGCCTTCGTCGCGAACCCCTTCGAGCTCTTCAGCGGCCCGGCGATGGAGATCCGCGGGCGCAGCCCCTTTCCGACCACCTTCGTGCTCGGCTACTCCAACGAGTACCTCGGCTACCTCCCCACGAGCACCGATCTGCGCGAACTGGAGAGCGTTGCGCTACGCGAGGTGCTCGACCAGCACCGCTACCGCTTCGCCTACGGGATCACGAACACGAACGTGGCCGCGGGCGAGGTCGAGCGCGTCGTCGAGGCGAGCGCTGTGCTCCTCAACGAAGTCGCTCCCTGAGGTTCATCAGGTCGAGCGTGCTAGCGCCCTCTTCAATGCGTGCGCGGAGCTCGTCCTCCTCCGCCTCCAGCGTCGCCGCATCGGCGACGACGCGCTCGACATCGCCAGCAGCCACGACGACGACGCCGTCGAGATCGGCGACGACGAGGTCGCCGCTCTCGATCCTCACGCCGTCGATCTCGAGCGGGACGCGCAGCTCGCCCGGCACTTCCTTGCCGGGCTTCAGCGGCGAGGTCCCGCGATGGAAGACCGGAAAGCCGACGGCCGCGATGCCGAGCACGTCCCGCACTGCGCCGTTGACAAGCAAGCCCACCGCGCCACGCCTTTGCGCTGCGAGTGCAAGGAGGTCGCCGCAGAAGGCGGCATCGAGCGAGGCGCCGCCGTCGAGGACGATCATCTCGCCCGGAGTCACCTCGTCGATCGCCCGGTGGAGCGCGAGGTTGTCGCGGGGAACGGCGCGCGCCGTGAGCGCAGGCCCGAGCGCGACGGCCGCCGGCCACGCGGGCGTGAAGCCGCCAAGAACGCGGGCGCGGCTGCCGGCGGCCGAGGCGACGAGCGCCGAGGAGGGGGAGGTCACTCCAGTAGGGTCGCAGACCGTGAGCCTCGAGGGGCGCGCCGGCGCTAAGACGCCCGGCTACGACGAGCTTCGCGCCCGCTTCCGGTGGGCGATACCCAAGCGCTTCAACATCGGCCTCGCCTGCGCGGACAGCCAGCCGGCGGCGGAGCCGGCGCTCGTCACGCTCGGCGCTGACGGCGCCCGGCGCGAGCTCACCTTCGGCCAGACGACGGCGCTCTCGAACCGGCTCGCGAACGCGCTGCGCGGCCTCGGAATCGGCCCGGGCGACCGCGTGGCGATCATCCTCCCGCAGCGCGTCGAGACGGCGCTCGCCCACCTAGCGGTCTTCAAGCTCGGGGCGATCTCGGTACCGATGAGCGTGCTCTTCGGACCGGAGGCACTCCTGCACCGGCTCGGCGACAGCGGCGCTCGGCTCGTTGTAACGGACAGCCGCTCCCTCGACCGCGTCGCCGCGGCCACAGAGGAGGTCGCCGGCGTGCGGATCCTCGTCGCCGACGGCGAGCCGAAGCGACCGCACGAGGGGTTCTGGCCGCTCCTGGACGCCGGCTCCGAGCACCTCGAGTCAGCCGACACGACGGCCGAGACACCCGCCCTCCTGATCTACACCTCCGGCACGACCGGGCCGCCCAAGGGCGCGCTCCACGCACACCGCGTCGTCCTCGGCCACGCGCCGGGCTATCGGCTCTCGCACGACTTCTTCCCCCAGCCGGACGATCGCTTCTGGTCGCCGGCGGACTGGGCCTGGATCGGCGGCCTCGTCAACGGCCTGCTCTCGACCTGGCTGCACGGCCGACCTGTGGTCGGCGCCTATCACGAGGGCGCCTTCGACCCGCAGTGGGCCGTCGCGACCATCGGCGCCGAGCGCATCCGGAACACCTTCCTGCCACCGACAGCCCTCAAGCTGATGCGTGGCGCGGGGGTGCGCCTCGGGCCTGGCACGCTGCGGACGGTGATGTCGGGCGGGGAGGCGCTCGGCGCGGAAACGCTCGCCTGGGCACAGGAGGCTCTGGGCGTGACCGTCAACGAGATCTGGGGCCAGACCGAGGCGAACTACGTGCTCGGCAACTCGCAGTCGGCCTGGGAGGTGCGGCCGGGTTCGATGGGTCGGCCCTACCCCGGGCACGAGCTCGCCGTTCTCTCCGAGGCGGGCGAGCCGCTTCCGTTGGGCGAGGTCGGCGAACTCGCGGTGCGCACGCCGGACCCCGTCGTCTTCCTCGAGTACTGGGGTTGCCCGGCGGCGACGCGCGCGAAGGTACCGGACGAGTGGCTGCGTACCGGCGATCGAGCGAGGCTCGACGAGGCCGGCTACTTCTGGTTCGAAGGGCGCATGGACGACGTCATCTCGTCCGCCGGTTACCGCATCGGGCCCGAGGAGATCGAGCAATGCCTCCTCGGGCATCCGAGGGTCGCTCTCGCCGCGGCGATCGGCGTCCCTGACGAGACGCGCGGCGAGGTAGTGAAGACCTTCGTCAAGCTCCGCGAGGGGATCGACCCCTCGCCGGAGCTGGAGGAGGAGATCCGCGGTCACGTCCGCTCCCGCCTCGCCGCCTACGAGTATCCACGGCAGTTCGAGTTCGTGTCCGAGTTACCACTCACTGTGACCGGCAAGATCCGCCGAGCTGAGCTGCGACGCGTCGAGGCCGCGCGCCGAGATGCTCTCGCGGACGACTCCGACGCACCCGTCTAGAGTCTTGCGGCGGCCCCGAGCCGCGCAACCCCTTCGCAAAGGAGATCCTGCATGAAGATCCGCCTCCCGCTCGCGGTCCTCGCCGTCGTCGCCGCAGTCGCCGTGACGCCTGCTCTCGCGGCCTTCAGCCTCCTCTCCGGCACGTTCGAGACGAAGATCTCGAGCAAGTCGGCGGCGCTCAACGGAACCTGGACGCTCAAGTTCCCGGAGGCGCCGGACACCACCTACCGCATCCTCAAGAACGGCAAGGAAGTCGTCCACGGGAAGTTCGCCGGGATCAACGGCGTCCTGACGATCTCCGACCTCGGGGGACCGTACGCGTGCAAGGGCATCCAGAAGGCGGCGGTCTACTCGTACACCCTGAAGGGGAAGACCTTCACGCTCAAGTCGAAGGTCGACGGCTGCCCGGCACGCAAGGCGGTTCTGACGGCGCGGCCGTTCACGAAGAAGTAGCCGGTCTGAGCCGGGCGCGGGGCACCGTCCGGGAACACGTTCCAGATGTTTCGTCGGGGTCGCCGGAGTCTGTCGGGGATCCCGACGAAGTCCACCTGCAGGTGGGCCCGGCGGCGGCGTGCGAGCGGCACGGTTCCCGGACGGACGAGCGCCGGCAAGTAGCGGCGCGAGCATCGTCTAGCGTCCCGACGTGTCCCATCACCGCCTCTCGGTCTCGACCGTCGACTACCACGCCGGCGGCGAACCCTTCCGCATCGTCACCGGTGGCGTCCCGCCGCTGCGCGGCTCGACCGTCCTCGAGCGCCGCCGCGACGCGGCGAGGCGCCTCGACGAGTACCGGTCGCTCCTCATCGACGAGCCGCGAGGACATGTCGACATGTACGGCTGCTTCGTCACCGAGGCGAATGACGGAGGAGCCGACCTCGGAGTGGTCTTCTTCCACAACGAGGGCTACTCGACCGCCTGCGGTCACGGCACGATCGCAGTCGTCACGTGGGCGCTCGAGTCCGGACTGCTCCCCATGCGAGACCCGGAGACCGAGGTCGTCGTCGACGTCCCGTCGGGCCGGCTCACGTGCGTCGCCCGCTGCATCGACGGCGACGTCGCGAGCGTCCGCTTCCGGAACGTGCCCGCGTTTGTCCTCGCCCGCGGAGTCCAGGCCGCCGGACTGTCGGTTGACATCGCCTACGGCGGGGCGTTCTACGGGTCGGTCGAGGCGGAAGCGCTCGGCCTGTGCGTCTCGCCGCCCGCGCTGCCGGAGCTGATCCGGCTTCAACGGGAGCTCCGCCCCGCGCTCGAGGCGGCCGTGGAGATCGTCCATCCCCTCGAGCCTGAGCTCCGCGGGATCTACGGGATCGTCTTCTTCGAGGAGGCCGAGGGCGAGGACCACCTCACCCAACGCAATGTGACCGTCTTCGCCGACGGCGAAGTCGATCGCTCCCCCTGCGGGAGCGGCACCTCGGCTCGGCTCGCGCTGCTGTACGCCGACGGCCGGCTGGCAATGGGCGAGCCGCTGCGCCACCTGAGCATCGTCGGCTCGGAGTTCCGGGGGACGGTCGTCGCGGAAACGACGCTCGCAGGCCACGCCGCCGTCGTCACCGAGGTCGAGGGGTCGGCTCATATGACCGGCCGGCACGAGTTCGTCCTCGAGACGGGGGATCCCCTCGGAACCGGGTTCCTCCTCCGATGAGCATGCTCAGCCTTCGAGGAGGCCGCAAGGGCTTCGGCTCGCGGACCGTGCTCGACGGCGTCGATCTCGAGGTGGAGGCGCAGGCGCGCATCGGGGTCATCGGGCCGAACGGCTCAGGCAAGTCGACCCTCCTGCGGATCCTGGCCGGGCTCGAGGAGCCGGATGCCGGCGAGCTCGTGCGCCAACGCGGCCTCACCGTCTCCTTCCTGGCACAGCATCCGGCGAGGGACGAGCGGACGCCGCTCGAGGTGGCCCGCGCCGCTCGCCCCGATCTCGAGGAGCTCGACCTGGAGCTCCACGCATGCGCCGCGCGCCTCGGCGAGCCCGCGGTCGCGGCCGATCTCGCCCTCATGGCGCGCGTTCTTCGCCGCCAGGAAGACCTGCTCGAACGCTACGAGGCGGCCGGCGGGCCGAGCTTCGAGGGCCGCGCCCGCGCGCTCCTCGCGGACCTCAACCTCTCGGAGGCCGACGTCGCCCTGCCGACACGGGCCCTGAGCGGCGGCCAGCGCAAGCTCGTCGAGCTGGCCGCCTGCCTCCTCCAATCCCCCGACATCCTGCTCCTCGACGAGCCCGAGGCGCACCTCGACTCCGACGCGCGCAACCTGGTCGAGCGCCTGGTCACCGAATTCAAGGGCGCCGTCGTCGCCGTCTCTCACGACCGCTACCTCCTCGACGACCTGGTCGCGAGCATCGCCTCGCTCGACCGCGGACGCGTGCGGATCTGGCCGGGCAACTACTCGGCCTACGCCCTCGCGCGGGAGCTCGAGTCGCAGCGCCGGCAGGTGCTCTACACCACCCAGCAGAAGGAGATCGCGCGCCTCGAGGAGTCGATCCGCCGCTTCCGCCGCTGGGCGCACCTGGTGCCGAACGAGCGCCACGCCCGGCAGGCGCGCGTCAAGCAACAGCAGATCGACCGTATGGACAAGGTCGAGCGGCCGGTGCTCGAGCGTCGGCGCATCGCACTGCGCCTCCGCGCCGCAAAGCGCGGCGGCCAGAAGGTGGTCGAGCTCCGGGAGGTCAGCGTCGCCTTCGGCGAGGAGCCAGTGCTCACGGGGGTCGATTTCGTCGTCTTCCATGGCGAGCGCGTCGGCGTCGTGGGCGAGAACGGGGCGGGCAAGAGCGTCCTCGTCAAGACGATCGTGGGGGCAATCGAGCCCACCGAGGGCGAGGTCTGGCGCGGCCCGTCGATTCGCGTCGGCTACCTGGCGCAGGATCAGGAGACGCTCGAACCCGGGGCGACCCCCCTCGAGACGGTGCGCGGTGCCCGCCCGTGCACGGAGGGCGAGGCGGTGTCGATCCTGATGAAGTTCCTCTTCGTTTACGAGCAGGTGCGGCGGCCGATCCGCACCCTCTCGGGCGGCGAGCGGACGAGGCTTCAGCTGCTCCTGCTGATGCTGGGCGGCGCGAACCTGCTCGTCCTCGACGAGCCCACGAACCATCTCGACATCGACTCGATCGAGGCGCTCGAGTCAGCACTCGACGGGTTCGACGGAACGGTGATCTTCATTTCGCACGACCGGTACTTCCTCGACCGGATCGCAGATCGCATGCTTGAGGTCCGCGATGGCGGCTGCCGCAGCTACGAGGGCGGCTACTCCAGGTGGTTCGAGCGGCGCTCTACAGGGGCGGAGACGGCCGCGTAAAGAATGGTCGCCCGAAACGCCAATGACTCCTCGCAGCGGCGCGGGGCGAAGCTCCTCGGCTCCGCCACGCCCGCTTCGGACCCCTACTTGCCGACCTTCACGATCGGGCAGTTCAGCACGGTCTTGGTTTCCCGCACCGTGATGTCGCCCTTCTTCTCGAGCTCCGTGATCTGGTCGTCCTTGACGAGCAGCTGCGGGGTGACGCCGCTCTTCCAGGTGATGATCTCCTCGTGCCAGAGCGGGGTGTAGGTCTTCTCACCCGGCTCCGAGCTGAAGACGGCGAGCTGACCGACCGCCGCCAGCCCCTGCACGAGGTAGATCTCCTCGGAGGTCTTGACCGACGCTCCGAGCTTCGCGGAGTAGTTGACGTGCATCGCGGCAGCCTGCGCCTTGTCCGAGACGTCGAGGTTCAGGTACGTGTCCTTGTGACCGTCGTAGTAGCCCAGGAACGAAACGTGCCGGATCGAGCTCGCAGGCCCCATCCGGGGACCCGGGGTGCCTGCGACTGCGGCCACCGTAGCCGCAAGGGCGGCGGCGAGAGCCACGAGGAGCCATGCCGTTCTCGACATGTCGACCTCCTTTAGATCGCTTTTGGACGGGTACGGCGGATCGGCCGGAGCGGATTTCGCCTAGGAGGCGCGGCGCCTGCGCCGGAACCGGCCGCGGTCTTCCTCCGGCCGCTCGGGGGCCGTCTCGCCGAGGCCCGCGGCGGCGGCGCTGAAGTCCTCCGCCTTCAGGCACATGAGCTCGGCCGGCTCGAGGCTTGCGACGGCATCGCCACCGACCCCGGCAAGCCGGAGCGCCTGCGAGTTCAGCGTCTGCTCGAAGATCGTGCGGGCAAAGCGCGCGTTGCCGAACCCCTCGCCCCGCTTCGCCCCCTCGAAGATCTCGCGCAGCGCCCCGGGCGCATCGTCGGCGAGCGAGTACTGGAAGTCGCCGCAGAACTTCTGTGTGATCGCAAGCAACTCGTCGGTCGTGTAGTCGGGGAAGCTGATCTCGCGCGAGAAGCGCGATCGCAGACCCGGATTCGAATCCAGAAACCGGTGCATCAGCCGCGGGTAGCCGGCGACGATGACAATCAGGCGCTCGCGGTAGTCCTCCATGCGCTTGAGGAGCGTCTCGATCGCCTCTGGCCCGAAGTCGTAGCGGTCGTCGTGCGGGGCGAGCGAGTAGGCCTCGTCGACGAAGAGCACGCCGTCGAGCGCTTTTCGGACGACCCGGTCCGTCTTGATCGCGGTCGTGCCGACGTATTGCCCGACGAGGCCGGCGCGGTCGACCTCTACGAGGTGCCCCCGGCGCAGCAGTCCCATAGCGCGGTACATCTGCGCGAGGAGCCGCGCGACCGTCGTCTTACCCGTGCCCGGGTTGCCGAGGAAGACGAGGTGCTGGCTCGTCGCCACCTCCGGCAACCCGTGCTCCTTGCGCCGCGCCTGCACCTGAAGGAAGGCGACGAGCGCCCGCACCTGCTCCTTCACCGTCTCCAGACCGGTCAGCGCATCGAGCTCGGCCTGCAGCTCCTCGAGTGAGCGCTCGGGCTCCGGCCGGCGCCGGCCGAGCTGGTCGGCCATCCACTCGACCGCCGGCTCCTCGCTCGCCGACTGGCGCAGGCGCTCGCCGAGCTGGCGGATCGTGCGTGCGGCATCCTCCAACGGGTTCGGCATCCGGCACATCTTGCCCACCCGGGCGGTTTAGACTCGCGCTCGTGCGCTGGCCCTGGCAGAAGCGCGAGGAAGAGGCGGCCTTCGAGTCGACCTCGATGGCGCGCGTCGCCCCCGAGGCACCCCCTACGCCGCCCGAGCTCTCGGGAGGCGCGCCGGCGCCGGACCAGCAGGCCTCGACCGCGTTCCCGGCATCGCCGGCGCCCCCCCTCGACGCCGACGACGACCGCGGCGGGGCAGCTCAGCCCCGAGCTCCTCGGCCAGCTGAGGCGGGCGGGCATCACGCTCGATCCGAACGCGCAGGTGACGGTAAGCCAGCAGACGACGCAGCTCAGCGGTGCGGACGCGCTGAAGTTCCTCGGCCAGCTCGGCAGCTTCCTCGGCGGGCCGGGAAAGCAGCTCCCGATGCAGGTACACCCGAGCGTGCAGATCGTCGCGGACGGGCGCCTCCAGGAGAGCCCCGAACAGCTTCACGCCCACGGCGTCGACGCTCGCGCGACGGTCAAGGATCTGGAGGAGAAGCACGTGGCCTTCGGCGACACCCACATCGTCAAGCTGAAGCTCGAGATAGCGCGGGAGGGCCAGGAGCCCTACGACGTGACGACCGGGGCACTCGTGCCCGCCCGGGTCACCGAGACCTTCGCCGAGGGCAAGTCCTTCGCCGCCAAGGTCGACCCGAACGATCGCAACCAGGTGCTCGTCCTGTGGGACGGCGCCTGATCGCGGTGTCGGCGCGCTGACGAGCCACGCACCGGTTGCCTGGACTCGTCTAAGTGGCCCGCTGCCCGCACTGCGGCTACGAGGTTCCCGAGGGTTCGCGCTTCTGCAACTCCTGCGGCGCCGCGCTCACTGAAACTCCGCCTGCGCCTTCCTTGGAGGAGCGCAAGGTCGTCTCCGTGCTCTTCTGCGACCTCGTCGGCTTCACGGCCGCCTCGAACGCGGCCGATCCGGAGGATGTCAAGGCCCGTATCCGCCCCTATCACCAGCGCCTGCGGCAGGAGATCGAGCGCTACGGAGGCACGGTCGAGAAGTTCGTCGGCGACGCGGTGATGGCCGTGTTCGGAGCGCCGGTCGCGCATGAGGACGACCCCGAGCGCGCAGTCCGAGCCGGCCTCCGGATCCTGGAGGCGATCGCCGAGCTGAACGACGCTGAGCCCGTGCTTGCGCTGCAGGTGCGGATCGGGATCAACACCGGCGAGGCCGTGGTGGCGCTTGGAGCACGGCCTGAGCAGGGCGAGGGCATCGTCACCGGCGACGTCGTCAACACCGCCTCCCGTCCGCAGGCGGTGGCCCCCGTGGACGGCATCGCCTGCTCCGAGCAAACCCACCGTGCGACGGAGCGCGTCTTCACCTACGAGGAGCTCGAGCCGGTGCAGGTGAAAGGAAAGGCGAAGCCGCTTGCGCTCTGGCGGCCGCTTTCCGCCCGAGCCCGCTTCGGCTCGGACGTAACGCGCACGCACGCGACGTCGCTCGTCGGCAGGGAGCTGGAGAAGCCGCTCCTGATCGGCACCTTCGAGCGGGCGGCCCAGCAGCGCTACTGCCAGCTCGTGACGATCGTGGGCGAGCCGGGCGTGGGCAAGAGCAGGCTTTGCTCGGAGCTCTTCGACTACGTCGAGGATCGCCCCGGCCTGGTTACGTGGCGCCAGGGCCGCTGCCTGCCCTACGGGGAGGGGATCGCCTTCTGGCCGTTGGGCGAGATCGTCAAGGCGCAGTGCGGAATCCTCGACTCGGACTCGCCTCGAGATGCGGCGGGCAAGCTCGCAGAGACCCTGCCGGCCGATGACCCCGACCGCGCTTGGCTCGAGGCCCGCCTGTTGCCGCTCCTGGGCGCCGGCGGCGAGCAGGCCGCCCAGGAAGAGTCGTTCACCGCCTGGCGCCGCTTCTGCGAGTTGCTCGCCTCGGAGCGCCCGGCTGTGCTCGTGTTCGAAGACCTGCACTGGGCAGACGCGGCGCTGCTCTCCTTCCTCGAGCACCTGGCCAACTGGTCGGAGGGAGTGCCCCTGCTCCTACTCTGCACCGCGCGCCCGGAGCTGTACGAACAGCACTCACACTTCGGAGCAGAGGCGCGGAACGCCCAGCGGATCAACCTCGGTCCGCTCTCCAACGAGGAGACGGCCTTGCTCATCAGGTCGCTGCTCGAGCGGGCCGTCCTGCCCGCCGACACGCAGCAGGCGCTGCTCGAGCGCGCGGGCGGCAACCCCTTGTACGCGGAGGAGTTTGTGCGCTTGCTGGCAGACAGAGATTTGCTGAGGGGATCGCTCGAAGACATCCCCGTCCCCGACTCGGTGCAGGCCTTGATCGCCGCCCGCCTGGACACGCTCTCCCCGGAGCGCAAGAGCCTGCTCCAGGACGCGGCCGTCGTCGGCACGCTGTTCTGGGCGGGGCGCTGGCCGAGATGGGCGGCCGCGAGCTGCGCGAGGTGGAAGTCGCATTGCACGAGCTGGGGCGTAAGGAGCTCGTCCGGCCCGCACGTCCCTCCTCGATGGAGAGGGAGGCCGAATACGGTTTCTGGCATCTGTTGGTCAGGGATGTCTGCTACGCGCAGATCCCGCGCGCCGGGCGAGCGGCCCGGCATAGAGCGGCCGCCGCCTGGATCGAGCAGAAAGCGGGGGAGCGAGCCGAGGACCTGGCCGACGTGCTCGCCCACCACTACCTGACCGCGCTCGAGCTCGCTCGTGCTGCCGGGCAAGCAGAGGAGACGCAACAGCTGGAGGCATCCGCGCGCCGCTACCTCGCTCTGGCCGGTGAGCGGGCGCTCGCGCTCGACGTGGCAAGCGCGGAGGCGAGTCTTGCCAAGGCGCTCGCGCTCGCGCCCGTCGGCCACCCGGATCGAGCAAGCCTGCTCGAGCACTGGGCGCAGGCGGCGCAGCAGCAGGGCCGGCCGCGGGAGGCGAGGGCGGCGCTCGAGGAGGCCATTGCCCTCTACCGGGGCCGGGCCGAGGGCGTCGCGGCCGGAAGGGCGCTGACCACGCTCTTGGTCGTACTCTGGCGCCTCGGCGCTCCTCTGCGGGAAGAGGCGGTCGTCGAAGCGATTGCACTGCTCGAGGCAGAGGAGCCGGGGCCCGAGCTCGTCGCAGCGTACGCCGAGTTGGCGGCCTTTCACGACGTCTTCTCAAGTGCCTACCCGGAGGCGATCACGGCCGCCGCACGGGCGCTCCAGCTGGCCGCCGAGCTGCGCCTACCGGAGCCGGCTCGCGCGCTCGGCTTCCGCGGCCTCGCCCGTGCCCAGCTCGGCGAGCGGCAGGGCCTCGACGACATGCGCCGCGCGATCGTGCTCTCGGTGGAGCGGGGCAGAAGCCGCGACGCGGCCGTTGTCTCCTACAACCTCGCCGAGGCCCTCTGGCTGTACGAGGGTCCGAACGCGGCGCTCGCAGCCTGCCGCGAGGGGATCGACTTCTGCGAGCGGCGCGGGATTTCCGAGTTCGCGTTCGGGGGCGCCGTTCAGAGCCTCGCCTTCCTCGCCGCCTGCGGTCGCCCCGAAGAGGCGCTGGTCGAGGCGGAACCGCTGGCAGCGCGGGCGGAGGCCGCCGGCGACGTCAGCCT
Organism: Gaiellales bacterium; assembly: GCA_038320185.1. Lineage (GTDB taxonomy): Bacteria > Actinomycetota > Thermoleophilia > Gaiellales > Gaiellaceae > JBBQDZ01. Next base: position 5,583 of record JBBQDZ010000019.1, on the reverse strand, counting down.
GATCGAGGCGCGCTCCGTGCAGTTGCACGTGCTCGCCGAGCGCGGCGAGGCCGCACGAACAGCAGCGGGCACCGAGCACCTCGCCGCGGCGGCGCGCGAAACCACCGAGCTCCAGCAGCTCGCGATCGGGCTGGCGGCCACGGCACGGCTGCTGCTCGCCCATGGGCGGCAGAACGAGGCGCGGGAGGTTCTCCACGAACTCGAGCAGAGGCCTGGCATCCGCGGCGACAACGTCTACACCGCGCTCCTGCCCGGGCTCGTACGCTGCGCACTCGCCCTCCAAGACACAGAGCTCGCCGCTCGCCTGAGAGTGGGCGTCGAGCCGCGCACGCCGCTCGCCGAGCACGTCCTCAGCGCCACTCTCGCCGCGCTCACCGAGGTCATAGGCGATTCCGCCGAAGCCGCCGACCGCTACGCCGAGGCCGCCGGGCGTTGGCAGGAATTCGGACACGTGCCCGAGCGCGCCTACGCCCTGCTCGGCTGCGGGCGCTGCCTGCTCGTGCTCGGCCGGTCGAAGGCCGACAAGCCGTTGCACGAGGCGCGGGAGCTCTTCACCGCGCTCGGCTACCGCCCGGCGCTGGCGGAGACGGAGGCGCTTCTCGGGCAAGCCGAGGCTGCCGCCTCGTAGCGAGTGGTCGTTCTGCATTGCTGGCGGGGCGTGTTCACGGTTCAAGGTCGTGCGGGCTGCGCCGGGACGGTGCGGCACCGGCGCAACGATGACTTACCGGTCGCTCCGCGGTCTGAAGAGACGGGTGCCCGATCCGGGTCGACCCGAATGGCCGAGAAGAGCATTTCGTCTCCATTCACCAGGCAAAGGAGCCAATGATGTTTGCGAACACCAAGGCGTTCAGCGGATTCGCCGTGAACGACCTCCAGAAGGCTCGGGAGTTCTACGGCGAGACGCTCGGGCTGAAAACGTCCGAGCAGGACGGTCTCATGACACTGCACATCGCCGGCGGTCAGAACATCCTGGTCTACGAGAAGGCAGACCACGCACCGGCGAACTTCACGATCCTCAACTTCCCGGTGGACGACATCGAGAAGGCGGTCGACGAGCTGGTCGGTCGGGGCGTGGGCTTCGAGATCTACGAGAGCATGGAACAGGACGAGAGGGGCGTCCACCGGGGCGGCGGCCCCTACATCGCCTGGTTCGAGGATCCGGCCGGCAACGTTCTGTCCGTGCTCCAGGAGAGATAGCCACACGCCGCCCGGGATGCCGAGCGGCCAGCCTGGTGCATCGCCACTGAGGTTGACCCTCGGCGCCACGCACGTCGACGCCGAGGGTGGTGGTACCACCCGCGCAACCTGGTTGCGCGCGTGGCACTCGTCGTTCTCGCTGAGGCTAGCGCGAGGGCCTGACCCGTTTCTGCTATCGTGGATGTCGTTAACCTAGTTAACTATTAGGAGGATGTTACGAACCTGGCAGCGACGGCAGACCCGGTGGAGGTGGCGAACGGGCTGCGGCCGGTCCTGCTGAAGCTGGGCCGCGAGCTCCGGCGCGAGACGCGGCAGCTCGGAGTCACCGCCGCCCAGGCATCGCTCCTCTACCTCATCCAGAAGAACCCCGGCGTCGGCGTGCGGGAGCTGGCCGCCCGCGAGGGCATGACGCCACCCGGAATGTCGGGCTACGTCGATCGCCTCGAGGCGGCGGGCCTCCTCACGCGCACGCGCTCCGGGGAGGATCGGCGACGGATCGGGCTGACCCTGACGCCAGAGGGGGCCCGCGTGCTGCGCGCCGTCCGCTCGAGGCGGACCGCGTGGCTGGCCGCCCGCCTGCGCGCGCTGGAGCCGGAGCGGCTCGCCGCGATTGAGGCGGCGCTCGAGCCACTTGCCGAGCTCCTGGAGGTGAGGGCGTGACCCAAGCGCTCCTCGCCCTCAACGCACGGACGTTCTCGAGCGTGCGGCGCCACCGGAACTACCGGCTCTTCTTCACTGGCCAGCTCGTCTCGGTGAGCGGCACCTGGATGCAGAACGTAGCGATGGCATGGCTCGTCCTTCGCCTGACGCACTCCCCGCTCGCGGTCGGGATCCTCGCGGTCTGCCGCTTCGCCCCCTTCACGCTCTTCGGCCTGTTCGCGGGTGCGATCGCGGACGGACGCGACAACCGGCGCACGCTGATGGCGACCCAGGCCGCGTCGATGGTGCTGGCGGCGATCCTCGCCGCTCTCGCGATCTCGGGCGTGGCGACGGTCTGGCACGTCTACGTCCTCGCGGCCATGTCCGGAACGGTGCTCGTGCTCGACGCACCTGTCCGGCAGGGGCTCACGTTCCAGATGGTCGGTCGCGACGAGCTCCCGAACGCGGTTGCTCTCAACTCCTCGATCTTCAACGCCTCCCGGATCCTCGGCCCCTCCCTCGCGGGCGTCGTCATCGCGGCCGGAGGCCTCGGCATCTGCTTTGCGCTCAACGCCGTCAGCTTCCTCGCCGTCCTCGCCGGGCTGGCGCTGATGCGACCCTCGGAGCTGTATCCGCTCAAGCGCGGCGCACGGCCAGCCCTCCTTCGCGGCACCCGCGAGGGCCTCGGCTACGTCCGCCGTCGACCTCGGGTCGCGCTCGTGCTCCTGATGGTGCTCGTGATCTCGACACTGGGCTTCAACTTCAACGTCATCCTGCCGGTGCTCGCCGCGACGACACTCGACGCCGGCCCACGGACGTTCGGGGTCATCTCCGCCTGCTTCGGCGCCGGCGCCCTCCTCGGAGCCCTGCTCGCCGCGAGCTTCGGCCGGGCCAGCTGGAAGGTCCTGCTCGTCGGCACCGCGGGCTTCGGAGCCTCCGAGCTCCTGCTCGCTCCCACGCACTCCGTCCGCGCCGCCGGCGTCCTGCTCTTCCTCACAGGCGTCTGCTTCACCCTCTGGACGTCGAGCTCCAACTCGCTCCTCCAGCTCAGCGCGCCGGACCACATCCGCGGACGGGTGATCGGCCTCTACTACTACGCGTTCAACGGCGTCGCACCGCTCGGTGGGCTGCTGGCGGGCTGGCTGTGCGCGCGGGGAGGAACCAGGCTCGCGCTCTCACTTGCCGGCGTCATCTGCCTGACGACGAGCGGCCTCGCGTTCGTCAGGCGGCGGGCGGTGGGCTAGGAGGAATCGACGAGCCGCCCCCGCTGCGTGGAACGGCGGCGATGGGCTCAACGCCGATCTGACAGATCACACGGCATCGCTTGCGCTCGCTCTCCTCATCGGTGGAAAGCTCAGATCGTCCGCGTCGCGACGGCTCAACTTGCCTCTCGCCGTGACCAGCCGGCGAGCCGCTGCGCAAGCTCCTGCACGCTCGTTCGCAGCTCGTCCGGACGCCGCACCTGGAAGGGGCAGCCCAGCCCGGCGAGCAGCGATGCCGTCCAGTCGAGGGAGCTCACCCGCATCCGGAGGGCTGTCCCGCCTTCCTCCTCGCTGAGCTCTGCGAGCGTCACGGGAACGCGTCGTCTCGCCTCGTAAATCGGCAGCTCGAGCAGCACCTCGACCTCCCAAGGCCATGGCACCCGCGCCAGCGAGCGGCTCACGTGCGCGAGGGCGTCGAAGTCGGCCGGGGAAGGCGTCGCGGCCTCGTCGCCGGTCGCGGCACGGCGGATGCGGTCGACGCGGAACGTGCGGAGGGCAGCGCGTACATGGTCGTGCGCCGCGAGGTACCAGCGACCTTCATGAACGACGAGACCGTACGGGCTCAACACCCGCTCGGTCTCCTCGCCCGCGAACGACTGGTACGAGACGCGGACGCGCAGGCGGCGGCGGATCGCCTCGGCCAGCAGCAGCGCCGTCTCGCTGCGCGGCGGCTCGCCGGCAATCGCCGGTCCCGTGAATGCGAGTGCTGCCTCGAGCGCCTCCACGCGCCTGCGGAGCGCGTCGGGCAGCACGCGACGGATCTTCACGAGGGCTCCGTCCGTGCTGTCGGCGTCGCCGAGGCCGAGCCGGCGCGCCGCCGTGAGCCCGAGGACGACCGCGGTCGCCTCGTCCTCGCTCAGCATCAGCGGCGGCAGCCGGTAGCCCGGACGGAGGCGGTAGCCGCCACCGACGCCGCGCGCGCCCTCGACGGGTATCCCGAGCCGCTGCAGCGTCGCCACGTCGCGCCTGACCGTGCGGCGGTCGACCTCGAGAAGATCGGCGATCTCACGCCCCGTCACGAGCGGCTGCGTCTGCAGCAGCTCGAGCAGTTCGAGCAAGCGCGAGGTCGTCGGCACCATGCCGGGAAGTCAAGCACCGATAGCGGGCCGCTTCGGCCCTATTTAGACGCTAGCGTCAGGCGGATGCTCAGCGTTCCGCGCGGCGCCGCGCTCTACATCGGCGCGCTGATCGGCCCTGGCTTGCTGCTGGTGCCTTCGCTTGCCGCACAGGCGGCGGGACCGGCGTCGATTCTCGCCTGGGCGGCGCTGCTCGTGCTTTCCGCGCCGCTCGCAGTCACGTTCGCCGCCCTCGGTACACGGCACCCGGTCGCGGGGGGCGTCTCGACGTACGTGCGAGAGGCGTTCGGTGACACAGCCGCTGCCGTCACCGGAGCCTGGTTCATGACAGCGATCCTCTTCGGCGCTCCCGCCGTGGCTCTCATCGGCGGCTACTACGTCGCAGACCTCACCGGCTCGGGCACTGCTGTCGCCGTCGCCGTAGGCCTCGCCATGTACGGCACTGTCCTCGTGGCGAACGCGGTCGGCCTGCGACTGTCGTCCGGCTTCCAGCTCGCACTCTCCGCGGTCCTGGTTGGGGTGGTCGCAGTCGCCGTGGGCGTCGCCTTGCCCACACGCGCGACGCACAACTGGACGCCATTCGCACCGCACGGCTGGTGGGCCGCCGGCACCGCAGCCAACATCCTCATCTGGCTCTTCATCGGCTGGGAGGCGATGGCGCAGCTGGCGGGCGACTTCCGCGATCCAGCACGCGACCTGCCGCGGGCGATGGCACTCGCCTTCGGCGTCATCACCGCGCTCTACGCGGGGCTCGCGGTGGCGACGATCGCCGTCACAGCAGGGAGCGGCTCTCGCGTGCCGCTCGCGGACCTGATCGGCGTCGGCTTCGGCCGCGCCGGCCGCGACGCGACGGCGGTTCTCGCGGTCGCGCTGACGATGGGAACGATGAACGTGTACACCGGCTCGACGGCGAAGCTCGCGGCGGCGCTCGCTGCCGAGCGCGCCCTTCCGGCGTGGCTCGGCGGTGACGCCCACCGCAGCATCCCGCGCAGGCCGCTGCTCGCGCTCGCCGTCACCGGCTCCTGCCTGCTGGTGGCGCTCGCCGTCGGGATCAGCAGCACGGCCGATCTCGTCCGCGCGACCTCCGCCTGCTTCATCGCCGTCTACGTCCTCGCCCTCGCATCGGCGGCACGGATGCTTGCGGGGCGTCTGCGGGTAGCCGCCGTGGTCGCGCTCGCGCTCGTCTGCGTCGTCGCCGTCTTCTCCTCCACGTTCCTGCTCGTCCCGGCCGTCGCGGCGGTGGCCTCCATCGGCCTTCGCCACGCCGCCTCGCAGCGTGCCCAACGTCGGCGCCGCCTGCGTGAAGAAGCCGGCAACTGGCCTTAGCCGGTCTGAGCACCCGGCCGGCTCGTCTCTACGAATGACCGGCTCCATCTTCTTCGATGGAGCCAGAACCGGCTAGCTCGCTG
>JBBQDZ010000018.1:0-22070 GCA_038320185.1 Gaiellales bacterium | reverse complement strand
GTGACCGCGACGCGTAGACCGCTTAAGGTGCAGCGGTGAGTTTCAGGGCCGCCAGCTTCGGTGCGTTGCTCGCGCTACTCGTCGCCGTCCAAGCGAATGCGGCCGGGAAGGCCCACATCAAGCTTCAGATCAACGAGACGTTCGTCGTCGGCGGAACGGATCTCGCCTGTCAGACCCAGGTTGGGAAGCATGTGCTCACCGGCCAGAAGCTCGTCACGTGCTTCAAACTCAAAGGCAACAACCTCGCGCCGAACTCCTACATCTCCGCCCTTGGCACCACCGGCCGGGTCGTCGTCGCCAAAATCAAGCCCGGCGGGAGCGTCGGCGCCGCGGTCTTCAGCCGCGCGCCCGCGTCGGTCCGCTCAGGCGCGAAGCAGATCACCGCCCACGCGGGCGACGAACTGGTTCTCTCAGGCACCGACATTGGCTGCACGATCAACACGGACGCCGGCGTCTACCCGACTTGCTTCCGCTTCACTTCCAAGGGCGGCCGGCCCCGGTCGTACGCGTTCGCGGAGACTGAGAAGTTCGCCGCGGTCGTCCAGTTCGACGCCACCGGCAAGAAGTCGAAGCTCGTCTTCAAGCGCGCTCAGCCCTGACCGTGTCACGAGGCGGAGCGCTGCCCGCCGCCACCTCAGGTTTCCGCCGCCTTCCGGCGGACAGGTTGACTTATCGCGACAGACGCCGAGACATTCAGCGTTCTTACCCTGCTCATCGCGGTCTGCGAACAGGCGGAGTCCGTCCTCAGCAGGCTCGAACCGCCTTTGGACGCGCAACTGCTCGCGTCACTCCGTCTCACCTGTGCCGAGGCTCACGCGGCGCTGATCGCGGGCGGTCGGTTCGTCGACGCACCCGCCGCTCCCGGCTAGCGTCAGAGTTCGACGCTGTAAGTTGACACTTACGTAAGCGACTGCTTACATGAAGCGCGTGGAGGTTGCGCTGAAGGCGATCGGCGAGCCGCACCGCCGGGAGATCCTGCGGCTCGTCTGGGATGCGGAGCTCTCTGCGGGGGAGATCGCCTCGCACTTCGAGGTGACGCGGCCGGCGGTCTCCCAGCACCTCAGCGTTCTCAAGGAGGCGGGGCTCGTGAGCGAGCGACGCGACGGAACGAGGCGCCTTTACCGGGCGCGGCCGGAAAGGCTCGAGGATCTGAAGACCTTCCTCGACGAGTTCTGGGGCGACCGGCTGGCCGCGCTGAAACACGAGGTCGAGCGAGAGGAGAAGACGAAGCATGAAAGCCACGACTGAACAGATCTGCGTCGAGCGGGAGATCGAGATCGACGCGAGCCCGGAGACGGTCTGGGAGTTCCTGGTCGACCCCGTGAAGGCGGCACGATGGATGGGGCAGGAGGTCTCCTTCGATCCGCGGCCGGGCGGCCTCTACCGAGTCGGGGTGCTCCCGGGCCACACGGCCCTCGGCGAGTTCGTGGTCGTCGAAGCGCCTCGCCGGCTCGTCCACACCTGGGGCTGGGAGCCTGGAGAGGAGGGGCCGAACCCGGTGCCGCCAGGATCCTCCACGATCGAGGTCGAGCTCGAGCCGAGCGGAAACGGGACGCTGCTGCGATTCAGGCACCTCGACCTTCCGGGCGCCGAGGCGGCCGAGTCTCACGCCCACGGGTGGGACCACTACCTCGCGCGGCTCGAGATCGCAGCCGCAGGTGGTGACCCCGGAGCCGACCCGTGGCTCACGGGCCAGACGTAGGAACGCTGTCGAAAACGAAGGAGGCAAAAGATGGCGAACGAGGTCGTTCACTTCGAGGTGGTCGGGAGTGACGTGCAGAAGCTGCAGAGCTTCTACGGCGAGCTCTTCGGCTGGAAGATGCAGGCGGTGCCGGAGATGAACTACGCGATGGTGGAGAAGGAAGGCGCGGGAATCGCGGGTGGCCTCGGGCAGTCGCCGGACGGCGGGCCTGGCCATGTCACGTTCTACGTGTCAACCGACGACCCGCAGGCGACGCTTGACAAGGCGGAGCAGCTCGGTGCGAAGACGATCCTGCCGGTGACCGAGCTCCCGCAGGTAACGATCGCCCTCTTCGCCGATCCCGAGGGGCACGTCATCGGGCTCGCGAAGGGGATGTAGGCGGACGCGAAGAAGCGGCGGCGCTCGGCTGGGCGTCGCCGCCGTCAGGGGCGGCGTGCGAGCGTGAGCGTCGCGAGATAGGTCTTCGTGACCGTGCCGCCCGGGCGGGCCTCGATGCGCCGCCGGATGCGCTTGTAGAGACGCCGGCGGCGCTGCGGGTCGATCGAGCGATGACCGGAGTAGGTATCCAGCACCGCGACGTATTCCTCCGCCGTGTACTCGACGTCCCACAGATGGCGGCGGACGGCAGCCGGTCGAAACCGTTCGCTCGTCCGGAATTCTTCCGCGAGATCGCCGACCTCGTCGGGACGCGGCGGCGGCCGGTTGTCATCGCTCGGCACGACAGCGTCGTAGTCCTCCTGCACCTCGGCCCAGAACGGGTCGCCGCCCTCGTCGACGACGTTCTGCGTGGCGACGACGGCGAGCGCCCCGCCCTGGCGCAGGAGCGCTGCCGGCTTGGCGAAGCGGATCTCGGGGTCGAGCCAGTGGAAGGACGTGAAGGCGACGACGGCGTCAAAGGGCGGCGCGTCGCCGGGATCCCAGGCCTCGAAGGACGCGTTGACCACCGTCGCACGGGGGTACGGCGCCAGCTTCGCCGCCGCGAGCGCTGCCAGCCGCTCCCCGAGCTCCACGCAGACGAGCTCGTACCCGCGCGCCGCGAGCGGCACGCTCGCCTGGCCGGTGCCGCAGCCGATCTCGAGCATCCGGCCTCCCTCCGGGAGCTCCGCCAGAGCGACGAGGTCGTCGAGCAACGCCGCAGGGTAGCGAGGCCTTGCCCGGTCGTAGAGCTCCGGGACCTCTTCGAAGGATGTGCGAAGACGATGCCGTTCCTCGCGGACGCTCACTCGTTCTCGTATACCAGCACCGCGGTTGAGGATCCGTGCGAACGGATACCGGCTCGAGGAGGCAGGCAAGGACAACGAAAGGAGCCACGTTGAAGATCCCCAAGGAGCAGATCGTGGAGTTCATCGAGAGCCGGCTCGGCAGTCAGCAGGCCGCGCAGGCCAAACAGCAGCTTCCCGATCACGTCGACCACGAACAGCACGCGGATTTGCTATCCCGCCTTGGCGTCGACCCGAAGGAGCTCCTCAGCCACTTCGGCGGAGCGGGCGCAGCGGTGGAGGGGCTGCTCGGCGGCAGCCACTCCCAGGCGGGCGGGTCGAGCGCGGCCTCGGGCGGCGGCCAGGGTACAAGCGACGGGTCGACCGCCGGCCAGGGCGCAACAGGCGGCTCGGGCGGGCAGGTCGGCGGTGCGAAGCCGTAACGCGCCTCGGGCCGGAAGGGACCGTGCGGATCGCATCCCGCACGGTCCCCCGCGGGACGTAGCGGAGTTGCGGCTCGCCGCGCGGCGGCATATAAGCGGCAGAGACCAGATGAGATCGCTCCACGCCCTCCCTTGCCTCCTCGCCTGCGTCGCAGCGGGCGGCGTCGGCTCGGGGGCGGGCTCGGCCGGAGCAAGCGCGACCTGCACCGCCTCGCAGCTCCACGCTGGCGTCCTCGGCTCCACCGGGGCGGCCGGCACGATCGCCGTCAGCATCACGCTGAAGAACGTCGGCTCGGCCTGCACGCTTCACGGCTACGCCGGGCTCCAGCTTCGAAACGCGGGCGGACCGCTTCCGACCACGGTGATCCACGGCGGTCTCAGCGTCCTGATGTTGACTCCGCACACGGTTCACCTCGCGCACAACGGCAAGGCAACGCTCCTGATCGCCTACAACCACGTGCCCTCGGGAACCACCCCCTGCCCGACCGCGACGCGGCTTCTGATCAGGCCGCCCGGTGCCTCCGGACAGGCGCACCTCGCGCTGCGGCTCGACCCCTGCCGGCACGGTCGGATCTACGAGGCCCCGATCCTGGCCGGCCTCCATCACGCGCCCTAACGTCTGGTCGCAGCGGCCGGACGGCCGCACCGTAGCTATACCCTGGTCGGGGCTGATGGGGAGACGGCTGCTTGCGGTGGCGTCGCTCGGGCTCGCGCTCTGCGCAGGAGCCGTCGCTGCGCCCGGACAGACAGCCCGCGCCCGCGCGGTCCGTCTCGCGCCGTCGAGCGCGCTTCGAATTGCCACGCCGCGCGCCGGCGCCACCCGTTGGTGCGGAGCGCAGCCGAGCGCCGCCGACCGAGTGCCCGACGAGCTCGGCGGCGCCCAGATTCACGTCGTCTACGCCTTCCCGACGGGCGGCACCGACCGCTTAGCAGCGCTCGCGGGACCGATTGCGACCGACATCGAGGCGATTGACGCCTGGTGGCGCCGCGAGGATCCGACGCGGGCCCCGCGCTTTGATCTCTTCCCCTTCGCCGCCTGCGAATCGCACTTCGGCCAGCTCGACCTCTCACGCGTCCAGCTGCCCCACGACGCCTCCTTCTACGCGGTCAGGTTCGGGCGCTTCGAGCGCATCGCCGCCGATGTCGGCGCGGCGAGCCAGTCCCTCGTCACCTCCGCGAAGAAGTTCCTCATCTACTACGACGGCCCGGCGGACGAGCCGCGCATCTGCGGCGAGTCGCCCGTCTTCCCGATCTCCGGCGGCATCCAAGCGTCCTCGATCGTCTACATCCAGTCCTGCCTCGGCAGCGACCTCGGCACCGGCGGCTTCACGGCTCTCGCGACGACGCATGAGCTGGTGCACAACCTCGGCGCGCTCGCCTCCCCCGGCCCACCGCACGCCTGTCCCGGTGACGCCGGGCATCCGTGCGACAGCACCGACGATCTCCTCTATCCCGTCGGCCACGGGCAGGCGCTCGCGGCGGTGTACCTCGACGTCGGCCGCGACGACTACTACGGCCACTCAGGCACCTGGTGGGATGTCCAGGACTCCCCCTGGCTCACCCATCTCGACCTGGCACAGGTGCCCGTCGCGGTCGCCTTCGCGGGCTCAGGCAGCGGCTCCGTCGTCAGCGACGTGCCCGGCATCGCCTGCCCCGGCGGCTGCTCGAGCTCCTTCGACGCAGGCAGCTTCGTCACCCTCACGGCCCGCGCCTCCGTGTCCTCTCGGTTCGCCGGCTGGAGCGGCGCCTGCACCGGCCGTGACCAGTGCTCGGTCACCCTGGCGGCGGCGGCTCAGGTCACTGCGACCTTCGTCGCACAGGCCGCGCTCATTGTGGCCGTCGTCCGCAAGGGCGGCAGCGGCACGGTGACGAGCGCGCCGGCGGGAATCGCCTGCGCTGCGACCTGCACGGCGCGATTCGACGTCGGCGGCGTCGTTGCGCTTCGCGCACACGCGCGTGCGGGCTCCAGGTTCGCCGGCTGGACCGGCGCGTGCACCGGAACCGGACGCTGCTCGGTGCGCCTGAGCCGCGCCCGGACCGTACGGGCGATGTTCCGCAAGGCGTAGCCCTTGCCCGGCGGGCGGTGTACATTCGGCCCGCACCGCGATGGTAGGAAAGGGAGGATTCTTCATGTCAAAGCTCCGCACCCGAGGTGTGGCGCGATTCGCGAAGTTTGCGGCACTCCTCGCCGCCCTCGCCGCCGCGGTGGCCGCGGCCGGATGCGGGAGCAACGGCCGGTCGAACGTCGCCGACGCCGTCCCGTCTCAACCGAAGCCAACGAATGTCTCTCCGGCGAGAGCGCACGCGGCGAATTCGCCCCAAGCGCGTGCGGCGCTCGCCAGCCTGCCCGCTTTCGCACCCGCCTCCGGCGCTAGCCCGACCGCGAACGTCGTCGGCTCCGACAAGGAGACGCTTGCCGAGTTCGTGACCCAGATCTCGACCGACGTCTCGACCGTCTGGCAGGGCGCCTTCGCCGACAGCGGCGTCACGTTCTCGCCCGCGAAGCTCGTCGAGGTCGGGGCCGGGCAGCACGCGGCCTCGGGCTGCGGCCACACGGTGATCTCGTTCGACCCGGTCGGCCCGTTCTATTGCCCGCCCGACCAGTCGATCTACATCCCGCTCGCGCTGATGGACAAGGTCATCTACAAGAAGTACGGCGACTTCGCGGTCGCCTACGCCGTGGCGCACGAGTGGGGCCACAGAATCCAGGATCTGCTCGGGATCCTCGCGCAGAAGTCGCAGGGAAAGCTCCTGACGATCCAGACCGAGACCCAGGCGGACTGCCTCGCCGGCCTGTGGGCGCGCACCGCCTTCAAGCGCGGACTGCTCGAGAAGGGTGACATCCAGGAGGCGGTCAACGTCGGCAACCTCGTGGGAGACGCGGACGGAACGCCGGAGACCGGTCCGAGCGCGCACGGGCTCGCGGGGCTCCGGGTCGCGTGGTTCCTGACGGGCTATCGGAGCGGCAAGTTCGGCGACTGCAAGACCTACAACTAATCCGGCGGAGCTAGGGGGAGAGAAGCTATGCAACCTGGAAGCTTTTGGACCGCGCTCGTCTGGGCGATCATCCCGATGCTCGTCCTCCTCGGGCTGATCTGGTGGCTCGACCGCTACGAGAAGGAGCCGCTGCGGCTGCTCGGGCTTGCTCTCGTCTTCGGCGGCGTGCTCGCCCCGGTGATCGCCTACGCCATCGAGAAGGGGCTCGACATCCACACGAGCTTCTTCTCGGCCAACATCATTCCGAAGTCGCAGCTCGGAATCGGGACGCCGCTCGTGGAGGAGATCGTGCGCGGCGTCGCCATCCTGGTTGTCCTCCTCTTAGTGCGCTTCGAGATCGACGACCTCCTGGACGGCATCGTCTACGGCGGCGTCGTCGGCGCCGGGTTCGGCGCGGCCGCGAACTTCGTCAGCATCTGGTCGACGCCCTCGCTTGGCGAGAACACCACGCCCTCGCTCTACACCTCGCTGATCACGAGCTTCAACCACGTCTTCTACGGGGCGGTGATCGGCGTCGCGATCGCGGCGGCCCGCAAGAAGGAGCTGCCCGTGATGGCGGGAGCGGCCGCGGCCGGGATCGCGGCGGCGTTCGGCTTCCACGTCCTCCACGACTACCTGCCGTGGTGGGCTGCGAGCGACGCCTCGAACGCGGGCCAGAACTTCGGGAGCGTCGTCCTCACCCAGGCCCCCAGCTACCTCGGCGTGTTCGCGCTCGGCCTGATCGCGCTGTGGGCGGTGGGCCGGGAGAAGGTGATCGTCGGCCGCCAGCTCCAGGACGAGCTCGACCGCGGGACGATCACGGCGGACGAGTACGCGAACGTCACCAACTCCTTCCGGCGTAGCTACTCGCTTTGGTCGGCGCTCCTCCAGCGAGGCGAGCGGGTCTGGCGTGTGCAGCGCCGCCTCTACGGGCTCATCGTGGAGCTCGCCTTCCGGCGCTACCACCAGCGCGAGGACACGAGCGCGGAGTCTCGTCAGTTCCTCTCGGAGACGGCCTACCGCGAGCGGATCGCCGAGACCCGGACCGAGCTGAACGAGGTCGACCCGAGCTATGCCGAGCGCTCGGCGCGGCGGGCCGGTGCCCCGTCAGGCCCGAGCAACGCATTCGTCGCGGGGCTCGGGGGGCTGACCCTCTTCGCGGCCCTCGTCGGCGCAGGCGTGCTGATCTGGCTGCTCGGCCTGCGTCCCTCGAAATCGAATGGCCCGATCGCCCGCGCGGCGCCCGCAGCGCAGCTCGCGAGCGCTTCCGCCACCTCGGGCAACGCCTTCCTCGCAACCTCGAGCGTGGCGCAGCTCGCGTTGTCACGCGTCGCTCACCCGGCGTCCTCGAGCGTTGCGCAGGTCGCCTCGTACCGCATCGCAGCTCCCGCCGCGGCAAGTGCGGCCAAGTTCGGGATCGGCGTCTTCAAAGGCAAGTGCACCGGTCCGTTCACGGTCGGGGCGAAGGGCTACGTCGTTCCGCGCGCCTCGCCTGCCGCCTACGTCTGCCTGCAGTGGGCGGGAGCCGCCCCGGCGGACACCCTCGTCGCCGAGTTCGTCAACATCGACACGGGCCAGGCCGTGCTGAACTCGATCCGGGGCCACCTCGGCGCCGCGCAGGCACACATCATCCTGAAGGCGATCCGCGGGCCGTTCCCGGCGCTCGCAATGGAGATCCGGCTGACCTACAAGGGCCGCCTGCTGAACTGCGGCAAGTCCTGCCGGGTGATCTTCACGTAGAGAGACCGCCTCGAGGGGCGCGCGCGCCCCCCGGGCGCGCCCCTCGAGCTGCCGTCCAGCCCGCGCTACTGTTTGCCCGGTGCTGCGGCCGCCGCTCCTGATCGCGGTACTCCTCGGCGTACTCCTCACCCTCCCCGCCCGGTCGCCGGCCACGGGATCGGCCCCGAAGCCGCGCTGGCTCGGAGGGGTCACGATCACCGAGTACTGGCCCGCGCCGGAGCGCTGGTTCCACGGCCGGCTCGTGACCGCTCCTGGCATCCCGGGCCGCCACCACGTCGACTGGCTGTACTCGGGGCAGGGGCTCGCGATGGAGGGCGACGGGGTGGGGCTCGACGGTGAGCGCTACCACATCCAGTCTGTCGGGTCGCAGGGCTGGGTGGTGGAGGACGGGCGCGTGACGGTTCCCGGCGCGAGTGGCTGGACGCGCGGCTTCCCTTTCTGGCGCGCCTTGGGCTGGCGGACGAAACAGGGCTTCGTCACCTTCCCACTCGATGGCGGCGGCTGGTTCAACGGCCCGCCGAAACGTTACGTCGAGCCGAAGAACGTCACGTTCGGCACCGGCCCGTCCCGGGCGCTCACCTACTGGCGTAGCGTTGCCGTCGACCCGGCGCTGATTCCGCTAGGAAGCCAGATCTTCGTGCCGGCGCTCTGCGACACGCCGGGCCGCGGCTGGGTACTCGCGCAGGACACCGGCGGCGCCATCATCGGGCGCCACCTCGACCTCTACCGCCCTGCGCCCGGGAGTCCCGGGGTGCGCTCGGACACGTGGGACCGGGCCCGGATCTTCGTCATTCCGCCGGGGGCGAAGCTGCCGAGACTCCTGCCGTCGTGCGACGGCAGTCCGGTTCTCGGCGCCGGCTAGCGCCCCCGCCGCACGAGCGAGTAGGCGGGCCAGCCGCCCGAGCTCGGCGTGCCGAGCAGGGCAAGCTCGGGGATGGTGGCGAATGAGAACCCGCGCGTGCGGAGGTCGGCGATGATCGCCGGCAGTGCGTCGGCCGTCTGCGGCAGCGTGTGCATCAGGTCGATGCTCCCGTCCCGGGTCGCGCCGACGACCCGCGCCTCGATCGCCGCCGAGCCGGGACGGGTCCAGTCGCGGGGGTCGACGTCCCAGAGGATGACGCCGGCGTAGCCCGCCGCGCCCGCGGCGGCGACCGTCGAAGCGGTGTAGGACCCATAGGGCGGACGGAAGTAGGGAGTCGGTGCCACCTTCGCGAGGCGCCACCAGGCATCACGGTCGTCGACGAGCCGCTGGAGCGCCGAGCCAAAGGAGAGCCGACCGAAGTTCGCGTGGTCCCAGCCGTGACTGCCGATCGCGTTGCCGTCGTGCACTGTCCGGAGCGCGACTGAGGGGTTCGCGAGCACCGCTAGCCCGGGACAGAAGAACGTCGCCCGGACACCCTCCCGCTCAAGGGTGTCGAGGACACGACCCCACGCGTAGCTGTCATAGCAGTCGTCGAAGGTGAGCGCGACGCGACGGCCGACGCCCGTGAACCGAGACCACACGTGTGCGGGCACCGCGTGCTCCACGAGGAACGGCTTCGGCGTCGAGGCCCCGCGATTCCCCGCTTCGTCGGTTGCGACGAGGCCGACGAGGTAGGCGCCGGGCATGAGCAGCGACCCGTCCTTCGCCCGCGGCACCCACGAGAGCGCGAGCGCGCCCGGGGCGCGGGGCGCCGGCGGCAGCGTCAGCACGGGCAGCCCGGACTGGTCGTACAGCACCAGCGACTCCCGCAGCAGCGGGCTCGCGTCGGAGATCGCGAAGTCGAGACGGACGTTCCCCACGACCAGGCGCTCCGGGGTGAGGGCCTGGAGCTCGACGCGCGGTGGCCGCGTGTCGACCCGCAGGGGGACGTTCTGAACCGTGCGGTTTCCAACGAGGTCGGTTGCGACGGCACGCACCGAGTAGAGGCCGTCCTGCGCCTTCAACGACCCGTCATACAGGTCGCCGAGCCAGTCGAAACGCTTCGGCTGGCGCGAGCTGACGGCGTCGTCGCGGAACGCCGTATAGATCACATGGCCGCGTGGACTCACGATCTGGAGCGTCAGCGAGACGGCCTCGTCAGCCGAGAAGCGGATCTGAGCACTGTCCTTCACGGTGTCGCGGTTCGGGCTGAAGATCTCCGGCGCGGCTCTAAGCGCGAGAGTCGGCGCGGTGTTGTCGACGACGATTCGCACGTGGGTCTGCACGCCGGCCGAGTCCGTCGCCCGCAGCACGATCTTCCCGTCGACCCCGCGCGAGTTCCAGCGAACCGAGAAGCCGTCCTCGGCGTGGGTGTCCTGCGCGACCTCGGTCCAGATCGCGCCGCCGTCACTCGACCGCTCGAAGAGCACCGAGGTGGCGCCCGGCGAGGCGTTCGCCGTCAGGGGGATCCGTCCGCGTAGACGGGCGCCGGTCAGCGGCTCGAGGATGCTGATGGACCCGGTCGTATGGCGAGGTGGAGCCGCGATCCCGAATGGCCGGGCAGCCCCGCCGGAGGCAGCGAAGCTGGCCCCGGCTGCGAGCAGCGTCAGGACGAGGAGCCGCGAGGACGGTCGTGGACCCACCGGAACAACGAAGATACCGCGGCCGTGGGTGGATTCACAGGTTCGGCCGTCGCGATCGTCGCCGCCCTCGTCGCGGTGGGCGCCGCGGCAAGCGGTCCGGCGCCCCTGCCGCGAGCGCCGGAGCTGCGCCTCGCCCCCGGCTTCCGAGCCGAGGTCTACGCCCGGGGCCTGCACCGGCCGACGGCGATGGCCTACGGTCCGGACGGGCGGCTCTACCTGACGGAGGAGGGTGGGCAGATCACCGTCGCCGGCCGCGGCTCGACCGCGCCGAAGATCCTTGCGGGCGGTTTCTCGACGCCGCTCGGCCTTGCGTGGGTCGGCAAGATCCTCTTTGTCTCCTCCCAGGGCCGGCTCTCGCGGCTACGGCTCGCGGGCGGCGCCCTGGTCGATCGCGCCACGGTGCTCTCGAAGCTCCCCTTCGGCGAGCACCAGCAGGACAACGTCGTCCTCGGCCCTGACGGCCGCCTCTACCTCGGCAACGGATCTACCTGCAATGCGTGCCAGGAGCGCGACCACCGCAACGCCGCGATCCTCTCGGTGCAGCCGAACGGGACGGGCCTACATATCGTCGCTCGAGGCCTCCGGAACCCCTATGGACTCGCGTTCAAACCGGGGACCGCGGATCTCTACGCGTCGGCGAATGCGCGGGACGACGTCGACCAGCCCGGAAACCCAGAGCCGGCCGAGACTATCGTTCGCGTCCGTCAGGGGGCTTCCTACGGGTGGCCCGACTGCTGGGCCAGCGCGCGCCTGTTGCGACTCGTCGGGCGCTGCCACGGCGTCACTCCCCCCGCGGCCTACCTCGAGCCGCACTCATCCGCGGACGGGATCGCCTTCTACGACGGCCGGAGCTTCCCAACCGCCTACCGCGGCGACCTCTTCGTCGCCGAGTGGGGGCAGTACCTCTCGAAGCGCTTCGGGCGGCGGGTGGTGCGGGTCCGGCTCGCGCCCGACGGCGCTCGCTCGCGCGTCTCCGTCTTCGCGGACGGCTTCGAGCACCCGCTCGCGATCGCGGTCGACTCTCAGGGCGCGCTGCTCGTGGCCGACTACGGCCGCGGCGTCGTCTACCGGATCCAGGCTCTCGGCAAGGCGTAGAGCTTCCCGGGAGGAGCGCATACTGGGTCCGCGAAGGAGAAGAGTTCCTTCTCTATCACGAGCGTAGCCTGAGCCCGATGTCCGTTCCGCCCCACCTGCACGCGCGCCGGGTCGCCGCGCGACGCGCGCGAATTCGACAGCGGCGCCGGGTAGGCGCAGGGGCCTTCGTCGTCCTTGCCGCAGGCGCTCTCGTCGCGGCGCTCCTTGTCGGAGCCGGCGGCTCCGGCTCGCGCGTCGACCTGACGAGCTTCCGCGCTGCCAAGCTCGCACCGGTCGGATGGGCCGGGTCGAAGCTCCCGGCACGCGTTCGCCGCGGCGCCCTCCCCTCGCGCGACGAGCAGTACGCCGCCGTTCAGCGCCTCGTCCCGCTCGGTGCCTCCATCCGCTGCGGCGGCGGGCGCGGGCGCTACGCCGCGCTGACCTTCGACGACGGCCCGACCCGATACACGCCGAAGGTGATCCGGATGCTGCGGCGGCGGCACATGACGGCGACGTTCTTCCTCGTCGGCTTCGAGGTCGTGGCCCATCCGATCCTGCCGCGGGCGGAGGCAAGGCTTGGCGCGGTCGGCGACCACACGTGGTCGCATCCGTTCCTCACTCACCTGCCGGTGAAGCAGATCGTCTCCCAGATCCGTGACACGCGAGATGAAGTTCACACGACCTCCGGCGCGCCCGTGCTCCTGTTCCGGCCGCCGTACGGCGTCTACGACGCGAGGGTCAAGCGGGTCGTGCGATCGCTCGGACTGTTGCAGGTGCTGTGGAGCGTCGACAGTCGAGACTCCGACGGGGCGGACGTGAAGGCGATCGTCCGGAACGTGAGCGCGGGCCTGCGTCCGGGTGCGATCATCCTCCTGCACGAGAACCGGTCGACGACGATCGTTGCGCTCCGGAAGATCCTTCCCCTTCTTGCAAAGCGCGGCCTCAAGGCGGTCACGGTCCCGCAGCTTCTCGCTCTCGACCCACCGAGCAGCGAGCAGCTTCGCACCGGGGCCTGTTAGGCCCGGCGGCGCGGGGCTAGACTGCCCCGGCACCGCGTGGCCGCCCACGGAAGAACTCGCCCCAGGTTCGCGCAGCAGTCGGCGAAGTACCGGCGGCGTCGCCGTGCCGCCGGGGTCATCGTCCTTGCGACGCTCGCGCTGGTGGTGCTCGGCCTCACCGCCTTCCGCGGCAGCGGCTCGAGCTCGGCGTCGGTTGTCCTCGGCCCGAGGGGCGGCTGGGGCGCCGGGAAGCTCACCGCACGACACATTGCCGCGCTTCCGAGCCTACGCGCGCAGCACCGGGCGGTCGAGCGCCTCATCTCCTTCGGCGTGCCCATCTACTGCGCCGGCGGGCGCGGGCACTACGTGGGGCTGACCTTCGACGACGGCCCGAGCATCCTCACGCCTCGATTCCAGACACTCCTACGAGCAGCAGGCGCGCGGGCGACCTTCTTCATCGTCGGCGGCAACATGGTCTCGCCCACGCTGGCGGCCCTCGCACGGAGCGACACGAAGCTCGGCGCCCTCGGCGACCACACGTGGAGCCACGCGAACCTGAAGGCCCTTGGTGATTCGCAGGTCGACGAGGAGATCGGCCGCGCCAAGAGGGCGATCGTCGACGCGACGCACGCGCCCGTGCTCGTCTTCCGCCCTCCCTACGCCGCGCACGACTCGACCGTCGGCACTGTCACTCGCAAGTACGGCATGCTCGAGATCCTCTGGAACACCGACAGCCGCGACTGGGCCGGCGATCGGTGGCAGCAGATCGGCGACAACGTCGTCGCCGGCCTCGAACCGGGGTCGATCGTGCTCATGCACGACACGCGCGAGGAGTCGATCAAGGCGCTGCGCGACGTGATCCTGCCGGAGCTCCGGCGCCGCCACCTCACCGCCGTCACGCTCCCGGAACTCTTCGCGCTCGACCCGCCAAGCGCGTCTCAGGTTCGGGACGACGGCGCCCGTGGCGCCTGCGGCCGCGGCCAGCACGACGGGACCTAGCTGCCCCTCCCGCCAAGCCGTGGCCGGAGGGCCGTGCCTGTCCCCGCAGGCCACGCCCCGTCCTCTGGGGCGCCTCTGAGGTCCCTCTGGGGCAGAACGGGTCGCGAACACCGGCCGTTAGAGGCTTGTGAAGAGGCCGTTTGCGGCCCGTGACGAAGACGGCACTCCTGCGGCACGCTTGGCTTCGCCGAGGCCGACATGCCCGGAACGTGCTTCCTGTCCGTGCCCGACGTCTCACGAAACGGCGCGGCCGAGGAGGTCGGTGAGGCGGCCAGCGACGAGCCTGCCGAGGAGCCGGTACCCCTCGACCGACGGATGATCGCCGTCCGCATGCCACTCCTCGCGCATCCGCCCCGGCCGCTCGACGTCCTCGAGCGCGGCGTGGAAGCAGAGGAGCGGCACATCCTGCGCTGCGGCGAGCCTCGCGACCAGCTGGTTCAGGCGGCGGATCGGCTCCTCCGCCCAGGGCCAGCCGCCGTTCCACGGCAGGACTTCGGCAACGAGGACAGCAAGCCCGAGCGCCCGTCCTCGGCGAAGCATCGCCGCCAGATTCTCTGCCGCGCCCTCGACCGGGCGCCGCTGTGCCACGTCGTTGATACCGCCCTGGACGACGAGCACGGCGGCACCCTCGGCGCACGCATCGAGTCGCCGCGCGATCTCGTCCGTTCGCTCGCCGTACCTGCCGCAGTTCCGCAGCTCGAGCCGGGATTCCGCGCGTTGCGCCCACCATTCCCACTGGCTCCGCTCGTCGGCGGCGGCGCCTATGCGCTCACGCACAACCGGGTCGGGATCCCAGAACGGCGACCCCGCGGTGATCGAGTCACCGAGGCAGGCGACGATCAACCTGTGGGGTCGGCCGGCGCCGTCTCATCGCGGGCCGGAAACCGATGGACGTTGTCTGTGGATCAACCCAGGTCGAGGTACTCGTTGGCAGCGCTCACCGAAAGCCCCGGCTCGGTGCCACCCCCGACGGCATAGACCCGGCTCCCGACAGAGACAACCCCGAGCCCATGTCGCGGCGTCGCCAGGTCGGGGAGGCGCGACCACGTCCCCGTGCCGACATCGAAGGCGTATACCGAGGAGACGATCCCGTCGGCCGTCTCGCCTCCGAGCGAGACGATGCTGTTGCCTACGACGGCGGCACCCGTCCCGCTGCGGACGGTCGGCACAGGCGGCAGCGGACTCCAGGTGCCGCCAGGCGTGTACACCTGGAAGAGCGCGAAGGAGTTGAGGTAGCCCCCGACCCGGCCACCGAGCGCGTAGATCCGACCGTGCAGCGCAGCGACCGCCAGATGCTCGCGTGGCGTCGGCCCGGGGAGCTTCGACCAGCGCATTTGCGTCAGGTCGAGCACGAGCATCCGCGAAGCCACTCCGGTCGCGCCGACCCCACCGACGACGTACAGCCGGCCCCCGACGACGGTGACTCCAGCGGCCGCACGCGGCTCGGGAAGCGGCGGCAGGCGCTTCCAGGCGGTTTCGATCAGGGTCCAGACGCCTCGCTGCGGCGCGCCGCCGTGCGAGCCATAGCCTCCGAGGACGTAGAGACGACCGCGGTACGCCGCCGCCATCGCATGGTTCAGCCCGACCGGCAGATCCGGGAGTGAACGCCACCGCCGCCTGGCCGGGTCGTATGCCTGCACGGTGCCGGTGCTCTCGCCGTCCGCGGTGAAGCCTGCGACCACGACGATCTCGCCGCGGCGAACGGCCGCCGCAACCTCGCCGCGCGGCTTCGGCAGAGGCGGCGCCGCCTGCCAGGGCGGGCTCGCGGCGACGAGGCCCGCGAGGCCGAGCCCTAGGCGAAGAAGAATTGCCGCCATGCGTTCCACCAGTTGTCTGCGCGCGAGACGAGCTGCCGCGGCCCGCTCAGCTCGACTCCCGGGCGGTCCTCGTAGCGCTCGAGGACGCCGCTCGCGTTGAAGTCGACGACGATCTCGCAGGGCTGTCCCGGGTCGTACGGCTGGACGGCGCGCAGGTCGCGAAGCGCCTCACCCGCACCGGCCTCGATCAGCTCGCGGGCGCGGAGGGGCGCGATGTTGCGCGCGCTGAAGCGGCCGAGCCCCTGCTTGACCGCGACCGTCACGAGCCCCTCGCCGAGCAGCTCCTGCGCTTCGGCGCAGGTGGCGTCGTCGCCCGTCACGAGGAGAACCGGGCAGCCCCAGGTGCCGCAGAGCGCGGCATTGATGCCCGTTTCGCCGACCTCGACGCCGTTGAAGCGAAGGCGCCACCACGACTGCCCGGAGACGGTGTGCGCCATCACCCCTCGTTCGGAGCCAGCCCGGGCGTGCATGCCGACGAAGAGAGCGGCGTCACAGCCCTCCTCGAGGAACCCGGTGTACTCGGTCCACCGACTCTGGACGACGTACTCGCACGCCGGGTCGAGCAGGTCGGGCACGAGCGAGTTGAAGTCCCACCCCTTCCCGGCGCCGTGGCAGTCCATGACGACTATCTCGCTTGCGCCCGCCGCCTTCGCGCCCCGAACCGCGGCGTTGATCTCCTCGGTGTAGAGCTTGCGTGCTTCCTCGTACATCGGGTCGCCGCCGGAGGTCTGCTGCCAGCGGACGATCCCGCTGACACCCTCCATGTCCGAGATGACGTGGACGCGCATCCGGTCCCCCTACGCGAACGCTATCTCGCCTACGAGCTCGTCGCGGCTGTTGCGGCACTCGACGCTCGTGAACGACTGCACGGGATGGCCGAGGGTGGTCAGGAACGCGGCAAGAGCCGGCCGCAGCGCCCGGCTGTTCCCGTCGTCCACCTTCAGGGCAATTCCGAGGCCGTCGGGCGAGGCGGCGCAGAAGAGTCCTTCCGCTCCACGCTTCGCGAACCACCCCGGCAGCGCCTGCATCAGGAGCGTGTCGGTCGCTCCGTTGCCGCCCACGAGTTCCGGCCTGGCGCGCATGGCGGTGGCCACCCGCTGCCCCTCGCTGGAGCTCTCGAACCGCGAGAACGCGAACGCCATCCGCTCGAGCGGCAGCGCGAAGGTGAGAACGGCGCAGCCGTCGACCGCCGTCGGAATCTCGCCCGCGGCGACATCCGCAGTCGCGGCCACGTCGTCGTGCAAACGCTGCTGCAGCGGATGGTTGGCGAGGCGGTAGCCCTCGAGTGGCCAGCCGCGCTCGCGGCAGACGGCGAGCATCCCAGCGTGCTTGCCGGAGCAGTTGTGGAAGAGCGGCTCGGGCGGGCGACCTTCTTGCGGACCGCATTCGAGCTGCGAAACCAGCGACCCTGCCTTGTCGAGGAGCGCCTTCACCGCCTCGAGCTGCGCAGGCTCCGCCTGGTGGGAGGCGGAGGCGATCGCGAGATCCGCGTCGTCGAGATCCGGCCGCGCGCGAAGGAGCTCGAGCGCCTGGATTGGCTTCGCCGACGACCGGTAGTAGCAGCGTCGGGTCGAGTCTCCCGCCTCGGCGACGACGGTGCCGGCCTCGACCGCCACGGCGTGAACCGTGTGCACGGCCTCCACGACCTCCCCGCGCCGGACGGTTACCCTGATCGCGTCCATGAAGACGGGAGCGTAGTGCCCGAGCTACCGGAGATGGAGGCGTGGCGGCGCGCGCTCGACGGCCCCGTTTCCGCCTTTCCGATCGCGAAGGCGGGGCCGGCGCACGTGGCCACGCTCAAGACGGTCGACCCCCCGCTCCGCGAGCTCGACGGGCGACGCCTCGCCGGCGCCCATCGCCGCGGCAAGCGCCTGCTCTTCCCGACCGAGGACGGCGAGCTCGTGCTCCTGGTGCACCTGATGAGCGCCGGCCGCCTTCGCTACCTCGCTTCGGCGGAGGATGGCCCGAAGCTGCCGGCCTTCCGCCTGCGGTTCGAGAGAGGGGCGCAGCTCGTCCTCACCGAGGCCGGCGCGAAGAAGCGCGCCGGCGTCTGGCTCCTGACGCCGGAACAGGCTGAGGCCGAGCTCGCACATCTCGGGCCGGAGGCGCTCGGTCTCGAACGCGAAAGGCTCGCCGGCATCCTCGCAGCCGACTCGCGGCGCCTCCACTCTCTCCTGCGCGACCAGCGCGCCCTGGCCGGGATCGGCCGCGCCTGGGCGAACGAAATCCTTCACCACGCACGGCTCTCGCCGTTCGCGCTCTCGGGGCAGCTCGATCCGGATCAGGTCGAGCAGCTCTCGGACGCGATCGACGAGGAGCTCCGGCGCGGACTCGACCTGCGCGAGCGCGGCGCCGCGGACAAGCGCGTCTACCGCGTGCACCGTAGGCTCGGGGAGCCCTGCCACGTGTGCGCCGAGTCGATCGCCCGCGTCGACTACGAGGAGCACACGGTCTACTACTGCCCACGCTGCCAGACGGACGGGCGCGTGCTTAAAGACCGGCGGTTGTCCCGCCTCCTCCGCTAGGAAGGCGCACGCGTAGGGTCTCGCCCTCTAGCTCGACGGAGCCGCCGAGCGCATGGACGAGCCGCACGGCCACCGCCGCGCCGAGGTCGCGAAGATCCTGCCCGAGCACCACGGGCGCAGCTGAATGCCTGACCGGCGAGATCTCGAGTTGCTGCCCGTCAGCCTGCACTAGCACGCGATCGAGACCGCCGTGACGTAGCGCCGACTGCACGAGCGCCGAGACCGCGCGTTTGGTCGCCGCAGGATCGACGCGGACCAGCCCGCCGCCTCCGGTCACCTCGACACGATCGGCGCCGAGCTCGGCGGCTGCATGCGCGGCGAGCTCTGCAACGTCGGCCTCCTGCAGGGTTGGGTCGTACCGACCGTCCTCGATCCGCGCCGCAAGACTCAGCTCGTCGACGAGCTCCCCGAGCTGCGACGCAGCCGCCTCCATCATCCCCAGGTACTTGCCGGCCGGCTCCGGCACGTCCATCCGCGTCAGCGTCCGCGCGAAGCCGTAGACCGTGGCGAGCGGCGTCCGGAGGTCGTGGCACGCGAGCGAGACGAGCCGCGGAAAGCTGTCGTTCTCGCTCAAACTGGCTGGTAGCGTGGCATTGCCTTGAAACGTTCGCAGCTTCTGGTCGAAGACCTCCAGGCGTCGGCCCCGGAGGTGCGGCTCGCCCTCTCCCGGGCGGGCGTCACCGGCGTCCACAAGGCGATCCGCCTGCGCCACGCCGGACGGGAGAAGCTGATCTCGGCCGAGCTCTCCTGCACCGTCGACGTCGACCCGACGCAGAAGGGCGTGCACATGTCGCGATTCCCCGAGCTCTTCGAGGAGGCGATCGACGACGTCGTGATCGGGGAGGCGTTCCTCGTCGAGGAGCTGGCGGAGTTGATCGCGCGCGAGATCGTCGGTCGCCAGCGCGCCGGTCGCGCAGAGGTCGAGATCGTCGCGCGCTACCCACTCGAGCGGCGGACGCCGGTCACCGGCCTCCCCACGCAGGAGATGGTGAAGATCGTCGGTATCGCGGCCGCCTCGCCCGCTGCCTGCCGCCGGATCGTCGGGGTCGAGGCGACCGGGATCAATGCCTGCCCTTGCGCGCAGGGACTCGTTCGGGGAAGGGCGGCGGAGCGGCTGGCGGAGGCCGGCTTCGGCGAGGCGGACGTCGAACGGATCCTCGAGCTCGTCCCGCTCGCGACCCACAATCAGCGCGGCCGCGGCACGCTGTACGTCGGCACCTCGCTCTCGCTGAACGCCGAGCAGCTCGTCGGGATCGTGGAGAGCTCGATGAGCTCGCCCGTGTACGAGCTGCTGAAGCGGCCCGACGAGCTCTATGTCGTCGAACACGCGCATCTCCAGCCCCGGTTCGTCGAGGACTCTGTCCGCGTGGCGCTGAAGCGGACGCTGGAGGCGTTTCCAGAGCTCGGCGCTGACGACTTCCTGCTCTCGCGCCAGCTGAACCTCGAGACGATCCACAACCACGACGTCGTCGCCGAGCGGTACGGCACCGTCGACGAGCTTCGCGCGGAGTTGGAAAACCGTGCAACGCCGAGCCGCCACACGGAGCTGCGCGAATGGCTCGCCTCCTCCTGAGGCTCGAAGCGGCCGCCCACTAGGGATCAGGCCGACGCGGGCGCCCCCTTGCGGCGTCGGAGCTGCGCCCGCGCCTCGGTGCCGGCACGCAGGCGGGCGATATTCGGACGGTGCAGGAGGAGCACGCCGGCCGCTGCGATCGCGCCGAAGACGATCACGGGCCACGGCTCGCCGATCCCCCACGCGATGAGCGGAAGCGACACTGCACCCACCATCGACGCGACGGATGCGTACCGGAGAAAGACAAACGTCGCGATCCATGCGGCGGCGCCGAGCCCGCCGACGATAGGCGCCAGACCAAGGAAGGCACCGCCGCAGGTGGCAACCATCTTGCCGCCGCGCTGAAAGCCGAGGAAGACGGGCCGCCAGTGGCCGAGCATCGCAGCACCGCCCGCGAGCGCACCGGCGAGGTGGCCGACGACAAGGGTCGCGAGCAGGGCCGGCACGAAGCCCTTGGCCGTGTCGAAGAGCACGACCGGAAGGCCGTAGCCGCGCCCGAAGGTGCGCCAGACGTTCGACGCGCCGATGTTCCCGCTCCCGACGGAGCGGATGTCGACGCCCTTCGCCAGCCGGACGAGCCAGTACCCGAACGGGATGCTGCCGCCGAGGTAGCCGGCGACGGCGAAGAGCGCCGTGGTCATCGAGGCCGGACCGCTACTTCGTGATCTGGTAGCGCGAGACCCAATCGTTCACCGTCGCCCACTCCAGGTTGTTGAAGAAGGCGTCGATGTAGGACGAGCGGTCGGTCTGGTAGTCGAGAAAGTACGCGTGCTCGTAGACATCGAGCGCAACCAGCGGAGTGGCGTTCCAGACTGGATACGTGTTCTGGGCATCGCCAAGGTAGTTGAAGAGCCGCCCCTCGTCCCAGTCATACGCTGTCCACGCCCAGCCACGGGCGGCCATCCCTGTCGCCTTGAGGTCGGCGCGCCAGGCCGGCACCGATCCGAAATCGCGCTTCACGAGGTCCGCAAACGGACCCGCCGGGTCGCCCCCTTCCCCGCCGAGGTGCTCGAAGTAGATCTCGTGGTTCTTGATGCCGCCGACGGCGAAGCTGAGATCGACCTTCAGCGCGCGCAGGTCCGAGTAGACCTGGTTCGCCGAGGCGAGGTCGACCTCAGCGAGCTTGCCGAGGATCTCGTTCCTCTTGTTCACGTATCCCTGGTAGAGCTTGTAGTGCGCCTCGACCGACTCCCGGGAGATGCCGTCGAGCTCGAGCAGCCTCGGCTTCAGCTCGCGCGCCGTGATCTGCTCGTGGTTGAAGGCAAGCGTCGCCATGTACCTCCCTGCACTCGTGGGGTCGAAGCGGGAGGAGCATAACGCCGGCCGTGCTATCACTCGGCCCATGCTGGCCCTCGTCACCGGCGGCACGGGCCGTGTGGGCTCTGCAATCGCCGCGCGCCTGCGGGACGAGGGCTGGAAGGTCGTCGCGGCCGGACGCGCCGACGGCGACCTTGCGCGTGTCGAGACTGCGCGAGGACTCGTCGAACGGGCGGTCGCGGAGCTCCAGGGGCTCGACCTTCTCGTCAACGCGGCGGGCGAGGGATTTCGCCCGCTACCGGTTCCCGAGGTCACCGAAGCCGACTGGGACGCGGCCTTCGGAGTGACGGCGAAGGGGACCTTCTTCGTGACCCAGGCCGCGGCGCCCGCGCTTCGTGCGTCGCGCGGCGTCGTCGTCAATGTCGAGGACGTGGCCGCATACCAGCCGTGGCCCTCGTTCGCCGCGCACTGCGCGGCCAAGGCGGCCCAGGCGATGCTGACGCGAGTCCTCGCGCGTGCGCTCGCACCAGAGGTACGCGTCTGCGGTGTCGCGCCCGGGCCGGTTGCCGTCGCACCGGAACAGGAGGAACGGCGAGCGGCCGAGACGGCACTTCGGCGGCTCGGAAGCCCCGACGACGTGGCCGGGGCCGTCTCGTACCTCGCGCGTGCAAATTTTGTCACGGGCATCTCGCTCGTCGTCGACGGCGGGCGTCTGCTCCAATCCGGGGGCCGAAGCGATGCGTAAACAAGAACGAGAGATGGAATACGCCCTTGAACTGCCGCGTGCGCTGCCACGGAAGCATGCGACGATGCAAGCCGTGCACCCCGCCGACGCCGCCGACGCAGACCTCCTCGTGAGCATCGCCGGCGGCGACCGCGATGCCTTCGAGACACTTTACCGCCGCTACGCACGCCCGGTGCTCGGCCTCGCCCTGCGCCGCCTCGGCGATCGCGGCCGCGCCGAGGATGCGGTCCAGGAGACCTTCACGGCCGTCTGGCGCGCAGCTCGCAGCTATCGCCCCGAGCGCGGGCCTGGCGGGCCGTGGCTCTACGCCGTCGCCCGCAACGCGATCGCCGACCGCGGGCGTACCCGCCCCGAGCCGCCGGCCGAGGCACCTGACGCGCCGACGAGCGAGCCGGGGCCGCCGGAGCGGGCCGAGGCCGACTGGGTTTCGTGGCGCGTGCACGCCGCGCTCGAGCAACTGCCCGAGCGCGAGCAGGCC
>JBBQDZ010000017.1:0-22615 GCA_038320185.1 Gaiellales bacterium | reverse complement strand
CGATCGCGGCAACCGCGGCGTGGCCGGAGCGGTGCTCTGGTTCAGGCAGCCGGAGCGGGTTCGCGCCCCGGCTCGTAGTCCACGAGCTCGAGGTAGACCATCGCAGCGGAGTCGCCCTGGCGCGGTCCGAGCTTGACGATCCGCGAGTAGCCGCCCGGCCGCTGCGAGAAGCGCGGAGCGACCTCGGCGAAGAGCTTGTGGACAACCTCCTGCGAGCGCAGGTAGGCGAGGGCCTGGCGTCGGGCGTGAATGTCGCCGCGGCGGCCGAGCGTGATCATCCGCTCGGCCACCGGCTTGACGGCCTTCGCCTTCGCCTCGGTCGTCTTGATACGGCCGTGCTCGATCAACGCGCCGGCGAGGTTCGAGTAGAGCGCTTTCCGGTGCGCCGAATCGCGGCCGAGCTTCTTCCCAACGCGGTGGTGACGCATGGCGGCTGCCTCAGGGGCCGATGAGCCCCGGGCCCTCCTCGCCGCGAAGCGTCAGCCCGTGGGCGCCGAGCGTCTCCCTGACCTCCTCGATCGACTTCTTGCCGAAGTTCGGGATCGCCGCAAGCTCACTCTCCGTCTTCGTCACGAGCTGGCCGATCGTCTCGATGCCGACTCGCTTGAGGCAGTTGTACGAGCGGACGCCGAGCTCGAGCTCTTCGATCGGGAAGTTCTCCATCCCATGCGCGAGCGGCATCTCGGCTGCCGCCTCGCCAGTGCTCGCCGACTCGCCGAAGCCCTCGATCTTCTCGATGTCCGTGAAGATCGCGAGCTGGCGGATGAGGATCTCCGCCGCCTGAGCGAGTCCCTCTCGAGGATCGAGCGACCCGTCGGTGAGGATGTCGAGGCGGAGCTTGTCGTAGTCCGTCCGCTGCCCCACACGCGCCGCCTCGACGTCGTAGGAGACACGGCGTACCGGCGAGAAGATCGAGTCGATCGGAATCACACCGATCGTGTGCTCAGGCCCGCGGTTCAGCTCGGCCGGAACGTAACCGCGCCCGCGGCCGATGGTCAGGGTGATCTCGAGCTTGCCTTTCTCGGACAGGTTCGCGATCTCGAGCTCGGGGTTCAGGATTTCGAGGTCGGCCGGAAGCTCGATGTCCGCGGCCGTGACGCGCCCCGGGCCCTTCTTCGCGAGGCGGACCTCCACCTCGGGCGACTCGCCGTAGAGGCGGGGGATGAGATTCTTGAGGTTGAGAATGAGGTCGGTCACGTCCTCACGCACGCCGGGAAGCGTCGTGAACTCGTGCGCGACCCCTTCGAGCTTGACCGAGGTGACCGCCGCACCCTCGAGCGACGAGAGCAGGACGCGGCGCAGTGAGTTGCCGAACGTGTAGCCGAAGCCACGATCGAGCGGCTCGATCACGAATA
The DNA here is from genome assembly GCA_038320185.1 of Gaiellales bacterium. GTDB lineage: Bacteria > Actinomycetota > Thermoleophilia > Gaiellales > Gaiellaceae > JBBQDZ01. Next base: position 21,260 of record JBBQDZ010000017.1, on the reverse strand, counting down.
CGCCGCGGTTCTCGTCCACCTCTTCGTGGACGATGCGAGGCACCTGGAAATCCATCAGAGACGTGCGTACTGCCATGAGTGCGTTTCCGCCTTTCTTCGGTGCAAACTAGGACGCGTAGCGTTTACTTCGAGTACAGCTCGACGATGAGCGACTCCTGCACCGGCGTATCGATCTCCTCGCGCTCGGGCCACTTGAGCACCTTGCCGGTGAGGCCGTCGTGGTCGGCCTGGAGCCAGGGAGCCACTGACGCGGTCAGGTCGGTCGCGTCGCGGACGACCTGCTCCGCCGCGCTTCCCTGCTTGAGTGTAACGACGTTGTTCGGTTTGACCTGGAAGCTCGGGATGTTCACGCGGCGCCCGTTTACGAGGAAGTGGCCGTGCCGCACGAGCTGGCGCGCCTGCGCGCGAGAGGCGGCGAACCCGAGGCGGTAGACGACGTTGTCGAGCCGCGTCTCGAGCGCCCGGAGCAGGTTCTCGCCGGTGATGCCCGAGCCCCGGGTCGCCTTCTCGTAGTAGGTCCGGAACTGCTGCTCGAGCAACCCGTAGTACCGGCGCGCCTTCTGCTTCTCGCGCAGCTGGAGCAGGTACTCGGACTGCTTGATGCGACCTCGGCCGTGCTCGCCCGGCGGGTAGCTGCGACGCTCGATCGCGCACTTCTCGGTCAGGCAGCGCTCGCCCTTCAGGAAGAGCTTCATTCCCTCCCTGCGGCACTGGCGACACTTCGGTGAGGTGTCGCGGGCCATCAGTGGGCACCTCCCCAATGAGTCGTGCTTGCCAGCCGCGAAAAGCCCGTCTCGTAAGGACGCAGGAAGCCTGCGTAGCCGGAGGCTACGGAGGCGCGTGAGGACGCGGCGAGGCGAAGCTTTGCAGCGCCCTGGCGAGTGCGAGGCAAGCGGGTGGGGCCAACCATCAGACACGCCTCCGCTTACGGGGGCGGACGCCGTTGTGCGCCTGCGGCGTCACGTCCTTGACCCCGAGGATCTCGAGCCCGGCGGCCTGAAGGGAGCGGATCGCCGTCTCCCGCCCGGAGCCGGGGCCTTTGACGAACACCTCCACCTTCTGGAGCCCGTGCTCCATGCCCTTGCGCGCGCACGAGTCGGCGGTCACCTGGGCGGCAAACGGCGTCGACTTACGCGAGCCCTTGAAGCCGGCCGAGCCGGCGGACTCCCACGCGATGACGTTCCCGTCCTTGTCGGTGAGCGCGACGATCGTGTTGTTGAAGGACGTCTTGATGTGCGCCTGCCCGATCGCGATGTTCTTCTTGACGCGCCGGCGCGTGCGGCCGCGCGTCGCTTGCCTGCGAGGGGGCGCCACTACTTCGCTTTCTTGCCGCGGCCGACGGTCTTCTTCGGGCCCTTTCGCGTGCGGCCGTTCGTCTTCGTGCGCTGGCCGTTCACCGGCAAGCCCCGACGATGCCGCACGCCACGGTAGGCACCGATCTCCGACAGCCGCTTGATCGCCTGGGAGCGCTCTCGGCGGAGATCGCCCTCGACCTGGAGATTCCCGTCGATGTACTCGCGGAGCTTCGAGACCTCCTGGTCGGTGAGGTCGCGCACCTTGGTGTCAGGCGAGAGACCCAGGGCAAGGCAGATCTGGTGCGCGGAGGGCTGGCCGATGCCGAAGATGTACGTCAGCCCGATCTCGAGCCGCTTCTGCGTGGGAAGGTTGACGCCGGCGATTCGTGCCAAGGGACTCCCTTTACCCCTGCCGCTGCTTGTGGCGAGGGTTGGTGCAGATGACCATGGTCCGACCGTGCCGCTTGATGACGCGGCACCGCTCGCACATGGGCTTGACGGAAGGGCGGACTTTCATCGGTGTCGCTAGGTGCCACGCCCGGGGGAGCGCGGCGAACGCACAAAATCACGGCGCAGCTCACGCCACGCACGAAGCATCATGGTAGCAAACCCACTCCGACCCGCTCCCTGATTCGCGTCAGGATGCGCGGCTCCCCTTCGGTGATCGCGACGGTGTGCTCGAAGTGGGTCGAGAGGGAGCCGTCCGCGCTCGAGATCGACCACTGATCCTCGTGCACGACGACGTCCGGCCCACCGGCATTGATCATAGGCTCGATCGCGAAAACCATTCCCGGCGCGAGCGTCGGGCCGCGGCCCGGCTCGCCGAAATTGGGGATTTGAGGATCCTCGTGCATCGAGCGCCCGACCCCGTGCCCGACGAGGCTGCGGACGACCGAGAACCCGTTTTCCTCGGTCACCCGCTGGATTGCGTGCGAGATGTCCGAGAGCCGGCTGCCGGAGCGGCACTGCTCGACTCCGGCCGCGAGCGCCGCCTGTCCGACCTCGAGCAGACGCTCTGCGGCGGGAGAGACCTCGCCGACTGGAAACGTGTAGGCGGAGTCGCCCACGAAGCCGTCCAGAGTGACACCTACGTCTACCGCCAGGATGTCGCCCTCGCGAAGCTCGTAGAGTCCCGGGATGCCATGGACCACCATGTCGTTCGGCGAGGCACAGATCGACGCGGGGTAGCCGCGGTAGCCCTTGAAGGTCGGTTCGCCACGCTGCGAACGGATGAACTCCTCGGCCACAGCGTCGAGCTCGGACGTCGTGACGCCGGGCCGGACCTGCTCACCGATCAGCGCCAGGGTTTCGGCGACGACCTGCCCGGCCCGGAACATTCGCTCGATCTCCTGCGGGCTCTTACGGATGATCATGCACCCACCGCCTGTCCGAGCGCCTCGTCGATCTCGCGGGCGACCTCGTCGATCGTCAGGTCCGCATGAAGGCTGACGAGCTTGCCCGTGGCGCGGTAGTACTCGACGAGCGGTGCGGTCTCGCGATGGTAGATCTCGAGGCGCCTGCCAATCACCTCCGGGGTGTCGTCGCTGCGGCCCTCCTCCCGCGCGCGCCGGAGCAACCGCGCGATGCAGAGCTCGTCGGGTATCTGGAGCTCGAAGGCGACGTCGAGGTCGCGGGTGATCTCGCCGAGCATCGCGTCGAGAGCCTCGGCCTGGGCCAGGTTCCGGGGGAAGCCGTCGAGGATGAAGCCTCCGTGGGCGTCTGCGGCTTCGAGCCGCTCACGGATGAGGCCGATCATCAAGGTGTCGGGAACGAGCTCGCCGGCGTCGACAATCGGCTTCACGAGGAGGCCGAACGGCGTCTGCGCCGCCATGGCCGATCGCAGCATCTCGCCGGAGGCGATGTGCGGCAGGCGCCGTGCAGAGGCGATCAGCTTCGCCTGCGTTCCCTTGCCGGAGCCCTGGGGACCGAGCAGCAGGATGTTCACCTCGCGCTCCTAGTCCATACCGAGAGTACTGTCCTGCTCGCCGCCGGCTCGCTCCCCTTGTCAGCGGCGCCCCAGAAGCGCGAGGACACTACTTCAGGAAGCCTTCGTAGGAGCGCATCATCATCTGCGACTCCATCTGGCGCATGGTGTCGAGCGCCACGCCGACGACGATCAGGACGGATGTGCCGCCGAGCGCGCGCGAGGTGGCTTGTGAGAATCCGAAGTAGCTGATGAAGATGCTGGGCGCTACCGCGATCGCGGCCAGGTAGAGCGATCCCGGCAGCGTCAGGCGCGTCAGCACCCGGTCGAGATACTGCGCGGTCGGCGCCCCCGGCCGGATTCCGGGAACGTAGCCGCCGTACTTGCGCAGGTTGTCGGCCTGGTCGACCGGGTTGAACTGGACCGCCGTGTAGAAGTACGTGAAGACGATGATCAGGAAGGCCTCGAACAGCAGGTAGGAGATGTCCGAGGGCCTGAAGTGGTGGTTGATGAAGTGCTGCGTGTTCGGGAAGAACTGCGCGATCGTCGGTGGGAAGGCGAGCACGGCCGCGGCGAAGATCACCGGGATGACGCCGGCCATGTTCACGCGCAGCGGCATGTAAGTGGCACCGCCGGCGGTCTCCCGCCGGCCGACCATCCGCTTCGCGTACTGGATCGGGATCTTTCGCTGGCCCTCTTGCATGAAGACGACCGCGACGACGATGAGGATCGCGAGCAGCGGGAAGAAGAGCTTCTCGATCGGGCTCCCGTTGATCCAGGCGGAGATGCCTGCCGGAGCGGTAGCAAGGATCGACGCGAAGATCAGGAGCGAGATCCCGTTGCCGACGCCGCGCTTCGTGATCAGCTCGCCCATCCACATGAGGAGCGTCGTCCCTGCAGTGAGCGTGATCACGATTAGCACGACCCGACCCGCGTTCGCGTCGAGCGCGTTCGAGCGCTTGAAGAGGAAGGCGTAGCCGAGCGACTGGGCCGCCGCGAGAGCGACGGTCAGGTACCGGGTGTACTGGTTGATCTTGGCCGTCCCGGCCTCCCCCTCCTTCTGGAGCTGCTCGAGCTTCGGGAGCACCACGGTGAGGAGCTGCAGGATGATCGAGGCGGTGACGTAGGGCATGATCCCGAGCGCGAAGAGCGAGAACCGCGACAGGGCGGAGCCGGAGAAGAGGTTCAGCAGCCCGAGCACCGTGTTGCCCTGGTTGTGGAAGTAGCTCTTGATGGCGTCCGAGTTGACACCGGGGGCAGGCATCCACGAGCCGAGGCGGTAGAGCGCAAGGATGAGGCCGGTGAAGAGGACGCGCCGTCGGAGCTCCGGGACGGTCCACGCGTTCTTCAGCCAGGAGAACATGCCTAGCCTTCGCTCTCCGGGGCGTTCGCGTCGCCGCCCGGCTCGGCATCGGCGCTGTCGTCGGGCACCGCGGGCCTAGGAGCGGCCTGCTCCTTCCGTCCGCCCCGCTTGGGCTTCGGCTCTCCCCGCAGCCAGTTGAGCGTTCCGCCCGCCGCCTCGATCTTCTCACGCGCACTCGCGGAGAACCCGTGCGCGGACACCGTGAGCTTCTTCGTCAGCTCGCCCTGGCCCAGGATCTTGACGTCGTGGCGCAGGTGGCGGACAAGGCCCGCCGAGCGCAGCAGCTCCGGCGTCACCTCCGTGCCGGCGTCGAAGCGCTCGAGGTCACGGATGTTGACGGCCAGGGTGCTGGTGCGGAAGGGACCGACGGGCATCGCGTCCTTCGAGGTCGAGCCACGCTGCTTGCCGACGCGCATGTGGAGCGGCATCTGGCCGCCCTCGAAGCCCGCGCGCATCTTCGCCGACCCGGAGCGCGACTTCTGACCCTTGATCCCGCGGCCGGAGTAGCGGCCCTTGCCCGACCCCTGACCGCGGCCGACGCGCTTTCGGTCGCGCCGCGGCGAGGCCGGCTGGAGATTCGAGAGGTTCAGCTCGTCGGCCATCCCTAGCGCCCCTCGACGCGGACGAGATGGTCGACCTTGCGCAGCATCCCCGCGAGCGCGGGCGAGTCCTGGTGCTCGACCGTGCGGCCGATCCTCCCGAGGCCGAGCGCCCGCAGCGTGCCGCGATGCCGCTCGCTCTGGCCGATCTGACTACGAGTCTGCGTGATCTTGAGCTTCGCCATCTGACTCCGACGTTGTAGCAGCGGCGGCCTCTGGCTCGTCGGCGGCCACGCTGGCCGCTCTCGGAGGCAGAACGTGCCGCAGCGGCACGCCGCGGATCCGCGCGACGTCCTGCGGGCGCCTGAGGCTCTTCAGCCCGTTGACGGTCGCTTTCAGCATGTTGATCGGGTTCGTCGTGCCGAGGCTCTTGGCGAGGATGTCGCGTATCCCGGCAAGCTCCAGCACGGCGCGAACGCCGCCGCCGGCGATGACACCCGTTCCCTCGCTGGCAGGTCGCAGCAGAACGCGCGCTGCGTCGGAGCGACCCATGATCTCGTGAGTGATCGTGGTGCCATGCTTCGGCACTGTGAAAAGGTTCTTCTTCGCGTCGTCGACGGCCTTCGAGATGGCGAGCGGTACCTCGCGCGCCTTCCCGTAGCCGACGCCGACGCGATCCACCTCGTCGCCGATGACGACTAGGGCCGTGAAGGAGAACCGCCGCCCGCCCTTGACGACCTTCGCGACGCGGTTGATCTCGACCACGCGCTCCTTGAGCTCTCTCGACTCCTGTACGTCCATTGCCATCAAAAGCTGAGTCCCCCTTCGCGCGCGGCTTCGGCCAGCGCCTTCACTCGTCCGTGGTAGAGGTAGCCGCCGCGGTCGAAGACGACCCGCTCGATGCCGGCCTTCTTCGCGTTCGCTGCGAGAGCCTTGCCCACCTCCGCAGCCTGAGCGGTCTTGTTGCCCTTGAAGGAACGCTTCAGGCCGAGCCAGCTCGCGGCTGCAAGCGTCCGGGCCGACTCGTCGTCGACGAGTTGCGCCTCGACCCCGCGGTTCGACCGGTAGACGACGAGCCGGGGGCGCTCGGAGGTTCCGGAAACCTTCCCACGCACGCGCCGGTGCCGCCGAAGACGGGCCTCTCTCGTAGTAAGCGTGCTCATGCCTTAGCCCCAGTCTCCCGAGCGAGGTGAGGCAAGCCAGAGCCGTTCGAAAATGCCCAGGGCTTCGCGGCGATCATGCTCTTTTTCCGACCTTGCGGCGGACGTACTCGCCCTCGTAGCGGATGCCCTTTCCCTTGTAGGGCTCGGGCGGCCGCACCTTCCGGATCTCCGCCGCGGTCTGCCCGACCTGCTGCTTATCGATCCCTTTGACGACGATCTGGGTGGGTGACGGAACCTCGAAGGAGATCCCTTCACGCGGAGTGACACGAACGGAATGCGAATAGCCGACGTTCAGCTCGAGGTTGGCCCCCTGAAGCGAGGCGCGGTAGCCGACGCCCTGGATCTGCAGGCGCTTCTCGAAGCCCTTCGTGACGCCCTCGACCATGTTCGCGATCAGAGTCCGCGTCAGACCGTGAAGGGCGCGATCCTCGCCACGCTCGGTCGGCCGGGTGACGACGATCTCACCGTTCTCCTGGGCGACCTGCATCCGCAGCGGGACCTGCTGAGTGAGAGAACCGAGCGGTCCAGCGACCATCACGCGTCCCGGATCGACCGCGACGTTGACACTCGTTGGCACCTCGATTGGCTTTCTTCCAATTCGACTCAAGAGTCCGTTCCTGTTCTCGTGTTCGTCATCAGGCGAAAAGAGTGAGGTCTTCGCCTGCTAGTCACCAGACAAAACAGATGACCTCGCCGCCCAGGCCCTGCTCGTGCGCGGTGCGGCTCGTGATCACGCCCTGCGAGGTGGACATGATCGCCGTCCCCATGCCACCGAGCACGCGGGGCAGCCGATCCTTCCGCGCATAGACCCTCCGGCCGGGCTTCGAGATGCGCTTGACGTTCGTCAGCACGCGCTCGCGATTGCGCCCGAACTTCAGATCCACGACGAGCGTAGCGAATGGCGTGCCCTCCTGGACGCTGTAGTCCTTGATGTAGCCCTCCTCCTTCAGGAGGCGAGCGATCTCGACCTTCAGGCGCGAGGTGGGCATCTGGGTGCGCTCGTGCATCGCCTTGTTGGCGTTGCGGATGCGGGTGAGCATGTCGGCGATGGGATCTGTCTGCATCGCTACGCGTCCTTGTTTCCACAACTGGTCATCCGACGTCCTTTCCTCACTACCAGGAGCTCTTGGTCATGCCGGGGATCACGCCCTGGTGGGCGAGCTCGCGCAGGCAGATGCGGCAGAGCCCGAACTTGCGAAAGACCGCGCGGGGCCGGCCGCAGCGGTTGCAGCGGGTGTACTTGCGCACCGCAAAGCGCTGGGGGCGTGCGGCTTTGGCGATCAGGGACTTCTTGGCCACTAGGTTTCCTTCCGTTCCTCCGCCGCAAACGGCAAGCCAAGACCGCGCAGGAGCGCGAGAGCCTGCTCGTCGGTCTGCGCCGTGGTCGTGATCGCCACGTCGAGCCCGCGGACGGTGCTGATGTCGTCGTAGTTGATCTCGGGGAAGATGAGCTGCTCGCGAATGCCGAGCGAGAAGTTGCCGCGCCCGTCGAAGGAGCCGGGGTTGAGGCCGCGGAAGTCGCGGATGCGTGGAAGCGCGATCGAGACGAGCCGGTCGAGGAACTCCCACATCCGTGCGCCGCGGAGCGTGACGCGCGCGCCGATCGGCATCCCGTCGCGGATCTTGAAGCTGGCGATCGACTTGCGCGCCCGCCGCACCTGCGCCTTCTGGCCGGCGATGATCGCGAGTTCCTCCATCGCCCCGTCGAGCGCCTTGGCATCCGTCTTCGCCTCGCCGACGCCCATGTTGAGGGTGATCTTCGCGACCCGCGGCACCTGCATGACCGACGAGAGACCGAGGTCCTCCTTGAGGCGTCCGCGGAGCTCGGACTCGTAGCTCTCCTTGAGACGCGGCTTGTACCCGTTCGCGCTCTTTGCGTTCTTGCTCGGCATCAGCGATCGATCTCTTGGCCGCAGTCGGCGCGCTTGCAGACGCGGATCTTGACGCGGTCGCCCTTGATCACCTTGATCACGGTGCCGACGCGCGTCGGGCGGCGGCACGTGGGACAGACGACCATCACCTTCGCGACCGCCAGGGGCGAGGCCTTCTCCACCACACCGCCGGGGGCGATCTGCTGCCCGCCCATCCGGCTCCCGTCGCGAATCGGACGCGGCTTCGTGTGGCGCTTGACAATGTTCAGGTTCTCCACGATCACGCGGCCTTCCTGGGGCAGCGCCCGCATGACGCGCCCCTGCTTACCGCGGTCCTTCCCCGACAGGATCTGGACGAGATCGCCCTTCTTGATCTTCATGCTGGCGGCCACTAGAGAACCTCCGGGGCAAGTGAGACGATCTTCATGAAGTTCTTCTCGCGCAGCTCGCGCGCGACCGGGCCGAAGATGCGCGTGCCGCGGGGATTGCGCTGCGCGTCGATCAACACGGCGGCATTCTCGTCGAAGGCGATCAGGGTCCCGTCGTCACGGCCGTAGGCCTTCTTCGTCCGGACGACCACGGCCTGCACGACCTCGCCCTTCTTCACGGCCCCCTGGGGGGTCGCAGCTTTGACCGTCGCCGTGATGATGTCCCCCACGCGCGCATAGCGCCGGTGGGACCCGCCCTTGACGCGGATACAGAGGATCTCGCGGGCCCCCGTGTTGTCGGCCACCTTGAGCCGGGATTCCTGCTGGATCATCGACGGTCACCTCTCGCGCAGGTCGCGTTCGATGGCCGGGCAGGGTGGTTGATCGCAAGGACGCAGGGAGGGTCAATGCTCGAAGCGCACAGGCCCGACCGAGGACGCGGCGAGCCGCCGCCCTGCACGCCCCAGCGGGCGCGAGTTGTGCTGAAGGGGGCCGTCACCTGGCCGCTTCCACTACCTCGGCCAAGCGCCAGTTCTTCGTCTTCGAGAGCGGGCGCGTCTCCACGATCCGGACGACGTCGCCTACCTTCGCCGCGTTCTGCTCGTCGTGCGCGTGGAACTTGGCGGAACGCCGGACGACCTTCTTGTAGCGCGGGTGCGCCTTCACCGTGTCGACCTTGACGACGATGGTCTTGTCCATCGCGCTCGAGACGACGACGCCGCGGCGCTCCTGCATCGATGATCGCTCGCGCTCGGGCTTCGGCAACCGCGTGATTGTCTTGCGCTCAGCCGGACGCTCGCGCTTCAGCTTCGTGCGCTGCCTCCGCTCTGCGCGTGGGACGCGCTTGCGCTTGCGCTTCGGCTCCGCCGGCGCTGGCGTGCTCGCCTCGACGGGGGGCCCGGCCGCCGGCGGCTCCTGCGCCGGTGCACTCGTCTCGACGGGCGGCTCCTCCGCCGCCGCCGGTGCGGCGGCTGCGGCCGCCTCGGCCTCGACGTCCGGTGCGGGCTCGGCCGCGGTAGGCTCCTCGGCCGCGAGAGGCTCGTCGACCGGCGGCTCCTCCGCCGGAGTCGCCTCCGTCACCTCGGCGACGGGCGGCTCTTCCTGCTCCGGGGGCTCTTCGGCAGCCGGGAGCTCGGTCGCCGCCACGGCCGAGGGCTCGGCCTCGACGGCCGCCTCGGTCTCGGGGGCGCCCGGCTCCGGCTCGACCACCACCGGCTCCGCCTCGGCAGCAGGCGCCGAGACCGGATCAGCCTCCCCCGGCGGCCCGCCGGCGCTCGCGACCTCGACCTCCTCGCTCGTGAGCGGTGCCTCCAGCGGCTCCGCGGCGGCCTGCTCGGCCTTCTTCCGCGAGCGCTTGGGCTTCTCCGGAGGGGTGGTCTCGGCTGTGTCGTCGCTTTTCGTGGTCTCGTCGGCCATCGTTACTTCCTCTCTAACTGAGCCTCGCGCTCGTGGCGAATCGTCAGGATCCTCGCGATCTCGCGTTTCGCGAGCCGCAAGCGCGCGCTGTTCTCGAGCGCTCCAGTCGACGACTGGAAGCGCAAGTTGAAGAGCTCGTGGCGAGTCTCCTCCAGCTTCCGCTCGAGCTCCTCGTCGTTGAGATCCCGCAGCTGCCTAGGCCTCATGACGTTTGGGGATCAATGGTTCCCTCACGAATCCCGGGCAGCCGCTCGTCACTACTCAAAGAGATCACCTTCCCGTTTCACTACCTTGGTCTTCACTGACAGCTTGGTGCCCGCGAGGCGCAGCGCTTCCTTTGCAAGCGGCTCCGGCACGCCGGCAAGCTCGAACATGACTCGGCCCGGCTTGATCACTGCGACCCAGTGTTCCGGGGAGCCCTTGCCCTTGCCCATGCGGGTCTCCGCCGGCTTCTGCGTTACGGGCTTGTCGGGGAAGACGTTGATCCAGACCTTGCCGCCGCGCTTGATCTTGCGCGTCATCGCGATCCGGGCTGCCTCGATCTGACGATTCGTGATCCAAGCCGTCTCGAGCGCCTTCAGCCCGAAGTCGCCAGCCTGCACCGTCGTCTGACCCTTGGACATTCCCGCACGCCGCCCCCGATGGTGCTTACGGAACTTCGTCTTCTTGGGGAGCAGCATTACGAGCGCCCGCCCTTGCCCCGCGGGCCGCCGGAGCCGGTGCCCCCGCTGTTCTCGGCGCCCTCGCTGCCCGATTGGTCGAGCTTCGTCGGGTCCTCGTGCATCGTCTTCGCCGTCGTCGAGTCCGGTGCGTCGGCGACGGGAGCCGGGGTCGACTCGACCTGCGGCTCGATCACCGGCTGCTCACGCCCCTCCGCGGAGACCGCGCGCTCGTTCGTGCGCGGCCGCTCCACGTTCGACTGGCCGCGGGAGCGATCGCCGCCCCGGGCGCCCGGGGCGCCCGGACGCGGCCGACCGCCTCGACCACCCGGACGGCCGCGGCGAACCGGGCCGAGATCCGTCCGGTCGCCGCCGCGGGAGCGGCTCGACTCGCGCGAGGCCGAAAGCCCCTCCGAGATGCCGCCTCGCCGCCGGGCCTGATCCTGCTCGCCGAGGCGCGCGTCCTTCTGGGTGATCCCCTCGTAGCCCTCCGGCATGATCTCGCCCTTGTTGATCCAGACCTTGACGCCGATCCGGCCGAAGGTCGTCTTGGCCTCGCAGAAGCCGTAGTCGATGTCGGCGCGGATCGTGTGCAGGGGCACACGCCCCTCGGAATAGCTCTCGGAGCGGCTCATCTCGCCGCCCCCGAGGCGACCCCCGCACATGATCTTCACGCCTTGCGCTCCCGAGCGCATCGCCGAGGCGAGCGAGCGCTTCATCGCGCGCCGGAAGCTGACACGGTTCTGGAGCTGCTCGGCGATCGACTGCGCCACGAGCTTCGCGTCGAGCTCCGGACGCTTGATCTCGTTGATGTTGATGTGGACGTTCTTGTGCGTCAGCGCGTGCACCTCGCGACGCAGTGCGTCCACTTCCACACCAGACTTGCCGATCACGATCCCAGGGCGCGCGGTGTAGATGTCGATCGTGATGCGCTGCTTGTCCTTGCGGATCAGGATGTCGGAGAGGCCCGCGTGCGCGAGCTTCCCGTAGATGTGCTCGCGGATCTTGATGTCCTCGAGCAGAGCCGCCGGGAACTCCTTCGTGGTGGCGAACCAGTTCGACTTCCAGTCGTGGATGACGCCGACGCGCAACCCGCCGGGATGAACCTTCTGTCCCACTAGCTCTCCTCCGTCTTCTTCCTGGGCTTCGGTCGCGGAGCACGGATGCGCTTGGGCTTCTCGGCGGGTGCCGCCTGCGCGCTCGGCTGCTCCGCGGGTGCGTTCGGGGGCGCGACCTCGGGCACGGCCTGCCGGCGCCGGCCTTGAGCACGAGGGGCGCGGGCCTTCGGGTCCTGCACGAGCTTCACCGTGATGTGGCACGTCCGCTTGTAGATCCGGGCGACGCGCCCGCGAGCCCGCGGGCGCCAGCGCTTAATCGTCGGCCCCTCGTCGACGTAGGCCGCCGAAACGAGCAGGTCATCGCCGAGCAGGCCGTGATTGGCCTCGGCGTTCGCAACCGCTGAGCGCAGCACCTTCTCGACCTCCCGCGCGGCCGCCCGCGTCGTGAACGCGAGGACGGTGCGCGCCTCGGGCACGCTGCGCCCGCGGATGTGCTCCGCTACGAGGCGGGCCTTGCGGGGCGAGATCCGAACCCACTTCGCCTCCGCGCGGACTTCCTGCTTGCCCTCCGTCGCAGCCATCTAGCGCTTCTTCACCTGCGTCTGCCGGTCGCCGGCGTGACCTCGGAATGTCCGCGTGGGGGCGAACTCGCCGAGCTTATGTCCCACCATCTGCTCGGTGACGAACACGGGTACGTGCTTGCGCCCGTCATGGACCGCGATCGTGTGCCCGACCATCTCGGGGAAGATCGTCGAGGAGCGCGACCAGGTGCGGATCATCCGCTTCTCGTTCGTGGCGTTCATCGACTCGATCCGGCCCATCAGCCGATCCTCGACGAAGGGCCCCTTCTTGGAACTCCTACTCAACTTGTGGAACCTCCCATTCCATGCCTACGAGCGAAGCCAGGTACAAGCCAGGCCACGATGAACGTGAGGGGTACCTTCATCGTTTTTCCTTTCCTCTCCGGCGGCCGCGAACGATCAGCTTGTCGGAATGCTTGTGCTTGCCGCGCGTCCGCTTTCCGAGCGTCGGGACGCCCCACGGCGTCACGGGGTGGCGGCCACCCTTCGACTTCCCCTCGCCGCCGCCATGGGGGTGGTCTACCGGGTTCATGGCCGAGCCGCGCACGCCGGGGCGCTTGCCCCGCCAGCGGCTGCGACCCGCCTTGCCGCCGGTCACGTTCTCGTGGTCGACGTTGCCGACCTGGCCGATGGTCGCTCGGCAGGTGAGCGGCACCCGGCGCGTCTCGCTCGAAGGCATCCGCAGCACGGCGTAGCCCTCGTCTTTCGCGACGAGCTGGATGCTCGCACCGGCGCTGCGCCCCATCTTGCCGCCCTGGCCAGGCTTCAGCTCGACGTTGTGCACGAGCGTGCCGGTCGGGATGTTCGCGAGCGGGAGGGCATTACCCGGCTTGATGTCTGCCTTTGGACCCGACTCGACGACAGCACCCACCCGCAGCCGCGCGGGCGCGAGTATGTAGGCCTTCGCACCGTCGGCGTAGTGGAGGAGGGCAATGCGCGCGGAACGGTTGGGGTCGTACTCGATCGCCGCGACCTTCGCCGGTACGCCGTCCTTCAGGCGCTTGAAGTCGACGACGCGATAGCGCCGCTTGTGCCCACCGCCCTGGTGCCGCGTCGTGATGCGACCGTTGTTGTTGCGGCCGCCCTTGCGCTTGACGGGCTCGAGCAGGCTCCGCTCGGGCTCCTTCTTCGTGATCTCCTCGAACGTGGAGACCGACATGAAGCGGCGGCCCGGCGAAGTTGGCTTATAGCGACGAATAGCCATCAAAAATCCTGTCCCGCCGAAGCGGAGCGAAGGGTCGAGCCAGACAGTCTAAAAATGCGCAGCATCTCTAGACCTGAGCTCCGCCGAAGATCTCGATCGTCTCGCCCTTGCGGACCTTCACGATCGCCTTCTTCCAGCCGGGCCGGCGGCCGCGGATCACTCCGCGCCGCTTCGGCTTCGACTGCACTTTCAGGATGTTCACGCGCACTACATGGACGCCGAACAGCTGCTCGACCGCCTGCCGGATCTGCGTCTTGTGCGCGTCCTGGTGCACCCTGAAGGAGTACTTGTCGTCCTCGATCAGGCCGTAGCTCTTCTCGGAGACGACCGGCGCGATCAGGATCTCGTTCGGGTGGAGGCTCATGCTGCTCTCCGCTGGAGCGCCTCGAGCGCTCCCCGTGTCAGCACCAGAGTGCGGGCCCAGACGACGGCCGCGACCTCTAGCTCGGAGGGCACGACGACGGCGACGCGTTCGAGATTCCGAAACGACTTCGCGAGAGTCTCCTCGGCTTCGAGGAGCACCACCAGCGCGGGACGGGCGGCGGCTCCGAGCAGCTCCGCCGCCTGCCTCGTCGAGGGAGCCTCGAACGAGGCCGGATCGACGAACGCGAGCGTGCCGTCCTGCGCATGGCTCGAGAGCGCGGAGCGGAGCGCCGCCCTCGCAGCCTTCCGGTTGACCTTTAGCTCGAAGTTGCGCGGGGTCGGCGGGAAGGCCACCCCGCCTCCCGTCCACTGCGGCGCCCGGGTCGTGCCGGCGCGGGCACGGCCCGTCCCCTTCTGGCGCCACGGCTTTGTGCGCCCACCCGAGACGAGCCCGCGGCTCTTGGCCGCGCGGGTGCCGGCGCGGCGGGCGTTGAGCTCCGCGCGCACCGCCTCGTGGACGAGGTGCGGCTTCACCTCCGCGGCAAAGACGGTTTCGTCGAGCGCCACACCGTCGGGCTCCGTGTCACCGAGGACAGGGGCCTTAGGAGCGGCCATGCGAGCGCTCCTCCCTGATCTCGAGGACTCCGTTCTTCGGACCGGGCACGGCGCCCTTCACGAGCAGGAGGTTCAGCTCGGCGTCGACAGCGTGGACCGTCAGCCCGACCTGCGTGATCCGCTTGCCGCCCATGCGACCGGCCATCTTCATGCCCTTGAAGACGCGCGAGGGCGTCGCCGAGGCGCCGATCGACCCGGGCTTGCGGATGTTGTGCGAGCCGTGGGTCACGGGACCGCGCGAGAAGTTGTGGCGCTTGATCGTCCCGGCAAAGCCCTTGCCGATCGAGACACCCGCGACCTTGATCGTCTCGCCGGCCTCGAAGGCCTCGACGGTGACGGTCTCCCCTGGCACGAGCTCGCTCGGCCCGCGGAACTCGATCAGGTGCCGGTGCGGCGCAACCTTCGTCTTCGCGAGATGCCCGAGCTCACCCTTCGAGAGCTTGCGCTCGGCGACGGGCGCGAAGGCGAGCTGGACCGCCTCGTAGCCGTCGGTCGCCTGCGTCTTGACCTGGACGACGGGACAGGGGCCCGCCTGAATGACCGTCACGGGCGTGACGACTCCCGTCTCCGGATCGAAGACCTGAGTCATTCCTAGCTTTTTTCCGATGATTCCTTTCATGCTCGTCCGGCTCGCTACAGCTTGATCTCGATGTCGATTCCTGCAGGGAGGTCGAGCCGCATCAGCTGGTCGATCGTCTTCGGCGTCGGGCTGTGGATGTCGATCAGGCGCTTGTGCGTACGCACCTCGAAGTGCTCCCGCGAGTCCTTGTCCTTGAACGGACTGCGAATCACGCAGTAGACGTTCTTCTCGGTGGGCAGCGGCACCGGGCCGGTGATCGTGGCGCCGCTCCGCTGGGCCGTGTCGACGATGTCGCGCGCCGAGCGGTCCAGCTGCTGGTGGTCGTAGCCCTTGAGGCGAATGCGGATTTTTCCCTGCGGCATTTCCTCGTCCGATCTACTTGATGATGTCCGTGACGACGCCGGCGCCGACCGTGCGGCCGCCCTCGCGGATGGCAAAGCGGAGGCCCTGATCCATGGCAATCGGCTGGATCAGCTCGATCTCCATGTTCGTGTTGTCGCCCGGCATGACCATCTCCTGGCCCTCGGGCAGCTTGATCGAGCCGGTGACGTCGGTCGTCCGGAAGTAGAACTGCGGCCGGTAGCCGTTGAAGAACGGCGTGTGACGCCCTCCCTCGTCCTTCGAGAGCACGTAGACCTCGGCCTTGAAGTGCGTGTGCGGCGTGATCGACCCCGGCTTCGCGAGCACCTGGCCGCGCTCGACGTCCTCGCGCTTGACGCCGCGGAGCAGGGCTCCGGCGTTGTCGCCGGCCTGGGCGTTGTCGAGCGTCTTGTTGAACATCTCGACGCCGGTGACAACCGTCTTCGTGATCGCCGGATGGATGCCCACGATCGCCACCTCGTCGCCGATCTTGATCGCGCCCTGCTCGACACGGCCGGTGACGACCGTGCCGCGACCGGTGATCGTGAAGACGTCCTCGATCGGCATCAGGAACGGCCGGTCGATCGCGCGCTCGGGCTCGGGGATGTACGAGTCGACCGCTTCCATCAGCTCGAGGATCTTGGGCGTCCACTCGTCGTCGCCCTCGAGCGCCTTCAGCGCCGAGACCTGCACGACGGGGATGTCGTCACCCGGAAACTCGTACTTTGAGAGCAGCTCGCGGACCTCCATCTCGACGAGCTCGAGCAGCTCGGGGTCGTCGACCATGTCGGCCTTGTTCAGCGCGACGACGATCGAGGGGACCTCGACCTGCCGGGCGAGCAGGATGTGCTCGCGCGTCTGCGGCATCGGCCCGTCGGCCGCCGAGACCACGAGGATCGCGCCGTCCATCTGGGCAGCGCCCGTGATCATGTTCTTGATGTAGTCGGCGTGGCCCGGGCAGTCGACGTGCGCGTAATGACGCTTCGCCGTCTCGTACTCGACGTGCGAGGTGTTGATCGTGATCCCACGCTGCCGCTCCTCTGGAGCGTTGTCGATCGAGGCGAAGTCGCGCACGGTCGTGTTCGTGCCCTGGTCCGAGAGCACCTTCGTGATCGCCGCCGTCAGGGTCGTCTTACCGTGGTCGATGTGACCGATCGTGCCGACGTTCAGGTGCGGTTTCGTCCGCTCGAACTTCTGCTTGGCCATGTGGTCCTCCGATCTCCTTCTCTCGTGCCTAGAGCGTTAGCTTCCGGCCTCGACGATTTCGCTTGCGATCGACTGAGGGACGTCCTCGTAGCGATCGAACTGCATGGTGAACGTGGCCCGGCCCTGCGTTGTGGAGCGCAGGTCGGTCGCGTAGCCGAACATCGCGGCGAGCGGGACGCGGGCCTTGATCGCCTGCGCGTTGCCACGAGGTTCCAGGCCCTCGACGCGCCCCCGGCGGCCGTTGAGGTCGCCCATGACGTCCCCCAGATACTCCTCAGGGGTCACGACCTCTACCGCCATGACGGGCTCGAGCAGCTTCGGCTTCGCCCGCTTCATCGCCTCCTTGAACGCGATCGAGCCGGCGACCTTGAAGGCCATCTCGCTCGAGTCGACGTCGTGGTAGGAGCCGTCGATGAGCTTCACCCGCACGTCGACGACGGGGAAGCCGGCGAGGATCCCGGACTCCATCGCCTCCTGGATGCCCATGTCGACCGACGGGATGAACTCCTTCGGAACCTTGCCGCCGACGATCTTGTCGAGGAACTCGTAGCCCTCACCCGGCTCTGTCGGCTCCATATCGATGACGACGTGCCCGTACTGGCCGCGGCCGCCGGTCTGGCGCACGAAGCGGCCCTGGATCTTCTCGACGCCCTTGCCGATCGTCTCCCGGTAGGCGACCTGCGGCCGGCCGACGTTCGCGTCGACCTTGAACTCGCGCAGCAGGCGGTCGACGATGATCTCGAGGTGGAGCTCGCCCATGCCTGAGATCAGCGTCTGGCCCGTCTCGTCGTCGCTGCGCACGCGGAAGGTCGGATCCTCCTCCGCGAGGCGCTGGAGCCCACCCGAGAGCTTGTCCTGGTCGGCCTTCGTCTTCGGCTCGATCGCGACCGCGATCACCGGGTCCGGGAACTCCATCGACTCGAGCTTGATCGGCGCGGAGACGAGCGCGAGGGTGTCACCCGTCGTCGTGAACTTGAGCCCGACGGCGGCGGCAATCTCGCCGGCGCCGATCTCCTCGCGCTCCTCCCGGTGGTTCGCGTGCATCTGGAGGATCCGCCCGATCCGCTCGGTCTTGCCAGTCGTCGTGTTGAGGACGCGCTCGCCGGCCTTCACCTGACCCGAGTAGACCCGGAAGTAGGTGAGCTTGCCGACGTACGGGTCCGACATGACCTTGAAGGCCAGCGCCGCGAAGGGCTCATCGAGCGCGGCGCGGCGTGAGAGCTCGTGCTCGGTGCGCGGGTCGATGCCCTGCACAGGGGGAACATCGAGGGGGCTCGGCAGGTAGTCGATGACGGCGTCGAGCAGCGGCTGGACACCCTTGTTCTTGAACGCGGAGCCGAGGAGGATCGGCGTCACCGAGTTGTCGAGGGTCGCCTTGCGCAGCGCGCGCTTCAGCATGTCCGCGGTCACGGCCTCCTCGTCCAGCAGGTAGGTCTCCATCAACTGGTCGTCGTGGTCTGCCACCGCGTCGATCAGCTGATGGTGGTACTCGTGCGCCTGCTCGGAGAGCTCGGCTGGAATCTCGACGACGTCGAAGTGGGTGCCGAGGTCGTCCTGCCAGACGATCGCCTGCATCTCGACGAGGTCGACGACGCCGCGGAAGTGCTCCTCCTGGCCGATCGGCAGCTGCACCGGCACTGGCCGGGCGCCGAGTCGGTCGATCATCGACTGCACGGAGGCGAAGAAGTCGGCTCCCGTGCGGTCCATCTTGTTGATGAAGGCGATCCGCGGGACCTCATACCGGTCGGCCTGCCGCCAGACCGTCTCGGACTGTGGCTCGACACCGGCGACGGCGTCGAAGACCGCGATCGCGCCGTCGAGGACGCGCAGGCTGCGCTCGACTTCGACTGTGAAGTCTACGTGCCCGGGCGTATCGATAATGTTGATGCGGAAATCGCGCCACTCCGCGGTCGTCGCGGCGGAGGTGATCGTGATGCCACGCTCCTGCTCTTGGGCCATCCAGTCCATCACCGCCGCGCCCTCGTGCACCTCGCCCATCTTGTGCGTGCGCCCGGTGTAGTAGAGGATCCGCTCGGTCGTCGTCGTCTTGCCCGCGTCGATATGGGCCATGATCCCGATGTTCCGGACGCGGTCGAGCCCGACCACGCTGCGCTCTTGTGTCGGCGTCGCCATCGCTACCACCTGTAGTGCGCGAAGGCCTTGTTGGCCTGCGCCATCCGGTAGAGGTCGTCCTTGCGCTTGAAGGCGCCGCCCTGCTGGTTCAGTGCGTCGAGGATCTCGCCCGCGAGCTTCTCCTCCATGTGCCGCTCGCGGCGATCGCGCGCGAAGCTGACGAGCCAGCGCACAGCGAGGGTGCGGGCGCGGCGCTGCGGTACTTCGACCGGCACCTGGTAGTTGGCGCCGCCCACCCGGCGCGAGCGAACCTCGAGGACGGGCGTCACGGTCTTGAC
This sequence comes from Gaiellales bacterium, assembly GCA_038320185.1. Classification (GTDB taxonomy): domain Bacteria; phylum Actinomycetota; class Thermoleophilia; order Gaiellales; family Gaiellaceae; genus JBBQDZ01. The sequence continues at coordinate 2,224 of JBBQDZ010000017.1, read as the reverse complement.
GGCCTGCTCGAGGACCTCGACTGGCGGCTTCCCCGTCCGCTCGCCGATGCGGTCGAGCGCGGCGTAGACGATCCTCTCCGCCGTCGAGCGCTTGCCGCTCGTCATCACCTTGTTGATCACCTGCGTCACGAGCACCGACTCGTGCACCGGGTCGGCGTCGGGCGTACGGATCGCGATCTCTGCGCGGCGCGGCATTACGAGGGCTTCTTGGCGCCGTACTTGGAGCGGCCCTGACGGCGGTCGGAGACGCCGGCGGCATCGAGGGCCGCGCGAATGACCTTGTAGCGGATGCCCGGCAGGTCCTTGACCCGGCCGCCGCGAACGAGGACGACCGAGTGCTCCTGGAGGTTGTGCCCCTCCCCCGGGATGTACGCCGTGATCTCCATGCCGTTCGTCAGCCTGACGCGCGCGGCCTTTCGGAGAGCCGAATTCGGCTTCTTGGGCGTGCGCGTGAAGACGCGCGTGCAGACACCCCGCTTCTGCGGGGCGCCGCCGAGGTGCGGCGTCTTTGTCTTCTCGACGGGGGACTTGCGTCCCTTCCTGACGAGCTGGTTCACCGTGGGCACGAAAGACTCCTGCTGATCGTTTACGCAAAGAAGGCTGGCTGGGGTCGGAGCCCCTGCCAACCGGGAAGGGCATGGTAGCGAAGAGTCGCGGTACTCGCAAAACGCGCCGGTAGGCGCGCCGCCTCCCTCGAATGGGTCATGCACACCCTAGAGGGGGGTACTAGAGTGAGTGAGGAGACCGGCGAGGCAGCCGATCTCGGGGGAGAATCATGCGGCAAGGAGATAGCACGCGGATCGCGGCATTGTGATCGTCCCTGCGTCCTTCGGGACGTCGTTGCTGGTTGCCGCCGTGATCGCCGTACTGCTGCTCGCGACGCTTTCCCTCCTCTGGTACTTGCGGCGGTCGGAGAAGTCGGCGGAGGAACGGGTGAACAGCGTCGTACGCGAGCTCAGCGGCCGCATGGACGCGCTCGGGACGGACGTGGCGGAAGCGCTCTCGCAGGCACAGGAGGAGACTCGTCGCAGTCGGTTCGTCGGCGAGCTCGGGAGCTCCATCGACCTCGACGAGGTCGTGTCCCGGACACTTGACGCCGCCTTCGGCCTCGCTGCGGCGGACGCAGTGATGCTTCGACTGACGACCCCCGCCGGCGAAATCGTCACCGAGTCGATCGGCCTCTCCGCGCAGGAGCTCGAAGAGGTCGCGCTCGCGGAGCCGCCGGCCAGCCCCCACCTGCGGACACTCTCGCTCGGGTTCGATACGGCGCCAGGCGCAGGCGCGATTGCGAGTGGAGTCGCCGTTCCCATCCGCGGTGACGCCGGCTGCTTCGGGCTTCTCACCGTCTTCAGCCGGTCCGAGGAGGCTCGCCTCGACGAACAGCTCGCCGTCGAGGTCGAGGCGCTCGCGAAGCGGGCAGCGCCCGCCATCGAGAACGCCCGACGGTTCCGGGAGGTACGCCAGCAGGCGGATCTCGATGCCCTCACGGGTCTCCACAACCGGCGCTACTTCCACGAGACGCTTGCACGCGAGGTCGCGCGTGCACATCGGTACACACGAGACCTTGCGCTGATCGTCTTCGACCTCGACGACTTCAAGGCCGTCAACGACCGGATCGGCCACCTCGCCGGCGACCACGTTCTCGCCGAGGTCGCCGAGCGGGTCCGCGACGTCGTCCGTTCCGCGGACATCGCCTGCCGCGTCGGCGGCGACGAGTTCGGCGTCATCCTTCCGGAGTCGAGCCTGGAGGACGCTGACCAGCTCTACGAGCGGCTACAGGCGGCCGCCGCCACTCGTCCGGTCAACACCGCCGGAGCGCTCACCCTGTCCGCAGGGGTTACCGAGCTGCGGCCGGACGACGACCCCGTGAGTTTCTTCCAACGTGCAGACGAGGCGCTCTACCGCGCAAAGCACGCCGGCAAGGGCCGGATCGTCGCGGCGAATTCCGGCGCTAGCTACCCGGATCCTGCGGTAAGCAGCTGAGGGCGCCGTTTAGGGGTTCTCGTTGGTGGGTTGACGGGTGGTGCGGGGGCGGAGGGATGTGGGCGTGTGGCTGCCGGGCTTCGCGTGTGGCGATGCGGTCGTTTTGAGGGTGGCTCCGCTGGCGAGGTTGGTTCGACGGTCGGTAGCTCGGTGGTGCGGTGGCGTCAGGCGGGCGCTCGTGCGAGCGTCCGGATCCGTTGGAGCGCGGCGACGAAGTCGTGGAGGAGCGGGTACCCGGCTG
>JBBQDZ010000016.1:0-22691 GCA_038320185.1 Gaiellales bacterium | reverse complement strand
CCTTTCCGTGTCGTCAGTCCCGGCTGGCTGGCACCGCTCGAGCTGCTCGGGACATCATGTCGTTCGGAGACCGCGGAAGGGCCGCACGACGAGCTCGCCGGACTCCCGTCTGATCAGGACGGTCCGCGGGCCGCCGCCGCTCCAGCGCGCGAGTACGACGACGGGTCGTCCGCGTTCGAGATAGGTCTTTCGGATCATGCCCCCACCGTGGGGTCGGTCGTACGCGAAGACCTCGGTCGAGAGGATCTCGTCCGTAACCGACTGCTTCGGCGCGTCCGGCGGCGCGCTAGAAGCGCCGCCAGCTCTCGCGGCTCAGGAAGAAGCCGTGGTTGCCGGGGTTACGGCACGTGAGTCCGGTCGTGCGCGACGTGCAGGAGAATCCTCCGCGCACCCAGGTTCGACCGTAGGCGAGGATCGGCGCGCGCGGGTCGCGCGCGGTGTCGCCGTGGCACCCGATTCCGACGCGGCCGAACTTGGGCATGACGAGCGAGTCGCCGAAGTCGAGGTCGCAGCTGGCAGGCTGGGCGGGGCGTGGGTTGAGACCGCTGCCGATATCGCAGCGAAGCTCGGCGGGCGCGCTCGTGTAGACGCAGCCGATGTTCCCCGAAGGGGTCTTGAACTCGGAGAAGACGGAATTGCGGGCACCGGCGCCCGAGACCAGCACGGTCCCTGCGAGTAGGGCGGCGATCGGAAGGGCGAGACGCACGTTTTCGATCCTAGCGCCGCGACGGGTCCCGGCGAGGTCGCCCCTCAGCCGCTGGTGAAGCGGCCGACGTAGATCGTGACAGACGATCCGCTCGGCGCCTGCGTCCCGCCTTGCGGATCCTGATCGAGGACGACGCCGCCCTCGCTCGGGTCGGTTGTCTCCTGATCGACCGGGCCGACCGCGAAGCCCGCCTGCTGGAGATCGGTCGTCGCGGTCGTCTCGTCCTCTCCCGTGACGTCTGGTACCTGCTGCTGGGGCTTCGGTTTCGGCCCGAGCGAAACGTTGATCCGCACGCGGCCGCCCCGTTTCAGCGTCGATCCACTTGCCGGGAACTGCGCCACGACCTGCCCCGCCGGGACGTTCGAGTGGACGTAGACGACTGCCGCGACCAGTCCGGTGCTCCGGACGCGGCTGCGCGCCGCCGCCTGAGTCTGCCCGACAACGTTGGGGACGGTGGCCGGCGGAGGCGGCGGGGGTGGGGGAGGAGGCGGAGGCGGAGGCGGGGGTGGGGGCGGCGCTGTGGTCGTCGGCGGTCTGGTGGTGGTGGTCGTCGCCGGGGGCGGAGTCGTCGTCGGAGGTGGCGCCGTCGTCGTTTGTGGAGGCGCGGTCGTCGTCGGCTGGGAGGTTGTCGCGGGGGCTCCCTTCGAGACGTTCACGCGGACGTTCGAGCCCTTCGTCGCCCTTGCGCCGCTCTTCGGGGCCTGCGCTACGACAGTCCCGGCCGGCTCGCTCGACGGCACACGGAAGACGCTCGCGCGCAGCCCGGCCGACCGCAGGGCATCCCTAGCCGCTGCTTCCGACTGTCCAACGACGGTCGGGACGGTGACGAGCTCGGGTCCTTTCGAGACGGTGATCGTCACGCTCGCGCCAGGTTTGACGTGGCGTCCCGCTGCCGGGTCCTGCGCCACGACCGTCCCCTTTGGCTTTGCGGAGAAGACGCTCCCTGGCTTGGCGACAAGGCCGACCGTCTTCAGCCGTGAGACGGCGTCGGCGCCCGCGATGCCGACGACGTTCGGTACCGACACGAGCGTCGGCGCCGCCGGGCCGGTCGAGACGGCGATGCTCACGCGGCCTCCGCGCGGGAGGGTAGTGCCTGCTGAAGGCCGTTGCGCGATGACGGTCCCCTTTGTCTTCGAAGAGGCCCGGGCGGCGATCGTCGCGGCGAGGCCGGCGCGGGCGAGGCGCCGCCTCGCGTCGGCCTGCGCGAGACCAATCAGCGACGGAACCCTCACGCGCGGCTGCGGGGCAGTCGTCGTGGGAGCGTTCGTCGTCACGACGATCGTCGTGTCGTTCCTTTCCTTGTGCCGGTTGTGCGCGATGGCGTAGGCGATCGCGAGTCCCCCGAGAACGAGGATCAAGAGCAGGATGAGCCACGGCCAGAGAGCGCGGTCCGGGGGCGGCCCGGGGGGGAGCGGGCCGGGCGGGCCGAGCGGATCGACAGGCGGCGCCTCGGGCGCGGGCTCGAGATACGGCTCCACGGAGAGAGGCGGCGCGGCGCGATGCGGTGGCGGAGGCAGCGGCGGCTCGAGCGGGACCGTTGGATCGCCAAGATCGGGAGGCAGGTCGCCGCCGACTCGCCTCCGGTATGGCCACCGCGGGCGCGCCATCCCGGGCTCCTCTCCCGCGCCACACGATTTTGCAAACGCTGTTCGGCCCCGGCGGCAATAGCCCTTGGTGGGTGGGTTGCGGACCCGGCCCTTCCCCTGGCTTCTGCAGGCGGATCCGGGTTAGAACGGACCTCGGGGTCGGTCAGCCCGGGCGAGGCGGGTACCCCTCCCGGGGGGACGCGAACGCCCCTTCTGGAACGATACTCGGCGCTGATCCAGAATGTTGTCATAAAAGCCAACAAGAATGTGACGAGAGGCGATCATCGAAGTCCTCCGCGCTGGTGGTGGGCGCGGAAGAAGTTCTCCGAACCGGCGGTCGCCATCGCGGCCGAGGCGGAGATCTCGAGCGCGAGGGCCGCAGCGGTGACGATCTGTGCGAAGCGATACACCTTTCCTGCCCCGGCGCAGCCCAGAAGCGCGAGCCAGGATCGCGCGTAGGGCAGGGTCGTTCCGCCCCCGATCGTCCCGACTTCGAGCCCCGGCAAACGAAGGGAGCAATGAATCCCGCCGTCGACCCTGCGCACGGTCCCGTGCGCCATCGAGCTCGTGCCGACCATCCCGAGATCCTGGCCGGTTGCCGCGAAGATGGCCGCAATCGCGGATGCCGGGGTGAAGGCCACCGACTGCATCCCCGATGCTACGGCGCCGTGCGTACCGGCCCACGAGAGCGTGAGCAGGTCGTCGACCGTCGTTCGCAGGAACCGCTCGACGGCCCGGTCCGAAATGGTCGCCTCGGCGATCACAGTCTTGCCGTGCCCGCCACGTTCGAAGTACCGATGGGAGGGCTTCTTGTCCCCACCCATGTTCGCCTCCAGGATCGCGCGCTCCGGCTTGAACGGCGCCCGCTCCATGACGAAGCCCATGTTCAGGGCATAGCTGTTGCGGGTCATCATGTTCGGGCCGCACGCATCCCCGGTCGTGTACGCCCAGAGGACGTGACACATCGGCCCGACGACGTGGGTCTCGACCTCGCGCAGCTTTGCGTGGCGCGAGATCGTCGGGTCCGCCTCACCCCGCTCGGACAGCCAGCGGCGCATCTCGGCCACGTGAGCCTCGAGGAATCGCGACAGGGACACGGCCTCCTCCGTCGTGCGGCAGACAAAACAAGAGGCTCGCGTGATCCGGTCGCGCAGCACGAACGTTCGGAACCCGCCCGACTCGGCCGCGGCACGCCCGCCCCGGTAGACCGAATCGGAGAGGCCACCTTCGGTATGGGCGAGCGGCACGTACAGAGCCTCCGTCGCGCGCCCGATCTCGACCACCTTCCCGAACGGCTCATCGAGCTCGTAGTCGCCGAGCGAGATCTGCAGGGGACCGACGGCTGCCACCGGAATCACGGCAGCTCCGGTCAGGGACTCCTGCGCTTTCTCGAACGGTGAGAGGTCGATCGCCGTCACCTCTCCCGCGAGCCCAAGCGCCTCCTGCCGTGCCCGGATCGAGGCTGGGTCGTTCCTACGCGGCAGGCGCCGAGCGTTCACTCCCAGAGCATACGATCGGACATGTGGCGGTCACCCGCGCCCACTTCGTACCCTACACGCCGGAAGCGGCAGAACCGTGCGAAAGCTCTTCGTGAGGGCACGAGCAGCTGCTGATGAGCGACGGATAGAGATGTGAGTCTGCGAGCGGAGCCACGCGAGTCCGCGCGGTGCCAGGGATACTCTTCGGCGGTGACGATCGACCAGCTGTTGCCCGAGACGACCGGGGAACGCGACGCCTATGCAGGCGTCATGCGCTTCTACGAGCTGGCCAAGCGCCAGGAATGGCAGGTTCGCGACCTTCCCTGGGGGGAGCTGCCGCCGATCCCGGAAGGCAAGGGTTCTCCCGAGCGTCGCGCACGCCGCAACGACATGTGGCGCTCCGTGCTGACGCAGCAGCTCCAGGCAGACATGCTGGCCTGCGACATGTCCTCGCAGCTCCTCAACATCGCGCCCGACCCCGAGGCGAAGCTCTACTACTCAACGATGGTCCAGGACGAGTCGCGCCACACCGAGGCGTGGCTCAAGCTCATCGCGGAGGTGGGCGGGACGACCGAGCGCGACCCGCACCTCGACAAGCTGGCGCACATGACGCTCGAGGCCGAGACGGTCGAGGAGAAGGTCTTCCTCATGCAGGTCTTCTACGAGCGCCTGATCATCTCGCGCTTCCGGCTGATCGCCCGCTCGGCGCGCGGCACGGTGCTCGAGGATCTGTGTAATCGCCTGGCGACCGACGACGGGATTCACCACGGCGCCGGGATGGCATACGAGCGCGTGCTGCTGCAGAGCGCATCGAAGGCGACGAAGCGACGGCTGGTCGACGCGGCGAACCGCCTGCTGCCGATCTTCGCCGCGCACGCGCTCTGGCGCCCACGCGAGCGAGCATGGATCGGCGCCGCGATGCAGTCTCGGGACCTCCAGCGGCTGCAGGAGGATCTCGAGCAGGGGGTGCGGCTTGCCGAATCGCTCGGCCTGGACGTCAGCGACGTGCGGCTCCCGAGCCCCTAGCTCGCGCCGAACTGGTCCCGGTAGCTTCTCGCGCGTGAGCGCGACGCTCATGCGCGGTGCGGAGCTCGCGGCCAGGATCCGCGAGTCGGTGAGCGCCGAGGTCGCGGAGCTCGGACATGTCGGCCTCGCCACGGTCCAGGTGGGGGACGATCCGGCTTCGCGCATCTACCTCGGACGCAAGCACGAGGCGGCTCAGGCCGTCGGGATCGTCTCTACCGACCGACAGTTGTCGGTCAAGGCGTCGCCGGAGGAGGTCGTCGAGCTCGTCGGCTCACTCGCTGCCGACGACGCGATCGACGGTGTGCTGGTGCAGCTCCCGCTTCCCGAGCATCTCGACGAGGCGCTCGTGATCCTGGCTGTCGACCCGGTCAAGGACGTAGACGGCCTCCATCCGGTGAACGCGGGTGCTCTGTATCTGGGGCGGCCGGCCCACGTTCCCGCGACGCCCCTCGGGATCATGGCTCTGCTCGTGGAGCACCGGATCCCGCTCGACCGCAAGCGCGCCGTCGTCGTCGGGCGCAGCGACATCGTCGGTAAGCCGATCGCGCACCTCCTCCTGCAGGCGAACGCGACGGTCACGATTTGCCACTCCCATACCGACGACCTCGCCCGGCACACGCTGGACGCTGACGTACTCGTCGTCGCGGCAGGCATACCCCGACTCATCGACGCCGAGATGGTGAAGCAGGGGGCTGCGGTCATCGACGTGGGCGTCAATCGGACGTCGTCCGGCGTCGTGGGCGACGTCGACTCGCGTGTCGCAGAACGTGCCGCTTTCCTCGCGCCGGTCCCCGGCGGTGTCGGGCCCATGACGATCGCGATGCTGCTTCGAAACACGGTTCGCGCGGCCCTGTACCGCCGCGGCTCCCTTGCGTTTCCGGGGGGGTGACGCTACGCTTCCGCGCGCTCAAGGTAGGTCGACGGCTCGGTGCCTGGGCCGTCGTTTCATGTTGTAGAAGGAGGAATGTTGGCTCAGGGCACCGTCAAGTGGTTCTCGAACGAGAAGGGTTACGGCTTCATCGAGCGCGAGGGTGGTGAGGACGTCTTCGTGCACCACAGCGCGATTCAGATGGACGGCTACCGGACCCTCACTGAGGGCCAGCGCGTGGAGTTCGAGGTCGTGCAGGGCACGAAGGGCCTGCAGGCGGCGAACGTTCAGGCGATCTAGAGGCTTCCTTTCGGAACCGAACCGCGGGCCCCGAAAGGGGCCCGCTGTGTTTGGAGGGCCACGCGCTTCCCTCCAGACCTTCCTCCCTTCAAACTGCGAGGTTCGAGATGGCGGCGATCAGTCGAGAAGAGGTTCTCCGGGTGGCGCGCCTGGCGCGGCTCGAGCTCACCGAGGACGAAGTCGAGCGCTTCGCGGAGCAGCTCGGAGACATCCTCGAGGCGGTCGGGAAGGTCGCTGAACTCGACCTCGAGGATGTGCCGGCGACTTCGCACCCCCTGGAGCTCGTCAACAGTCTGGGTGAAGACCAGCCGCACCGCTCCCTGAGCGCCGACGACGCGCTCGCGAACGCGCCCGATCGCGAGGGCGGGTTCTTCCGCGTGCCAGCGGCGTGACCGTCACACATCCGTGACACAGCCGGTACACACACGTCGATCTTCCTCGCGTAGCGTGTTGGCAAGGGGGTCTCGTGCCCCCCACGGGGGGTTGACGAGCCGGAGCTCGACCCCGAGGGCCAAGCGATGATCGACACGCTGCGCCTGACGGCAGAGGGGGCCAGCGAGCTCCTCGAGCAGGGCGAGGTGTCGGCGGCGGAGCTCCACGGCGCCTACCTCGACGCCGTCGAGACGCGCGACCCCCTGCTCCACTGCTACCTGCGCACGGTCGAGGAGTGCAACGGCTCCGGCGTGCCGATCGCCTTCAAGGACGTCATCTCGACCAAAGGCATCGAGACGACGGCAGGATCGCGGATCCTGTCCGGCTATCGCCCGGTCTTCGACGCGACGGTTGCCGCTCGCTGCCGGGACGCCGGCCTGCCGCTGCTCGGTAAGACGAACATGGACGAGTTCGCGATGGGCTCGTCGACCGAGAACTCCGCCTTCGGGCCCACCCGCAATCCCTGGGACCCGGATCGCGTCCCCGGGGGCTCCTCGGGCGGGTCGGCGGCCGCTGTCGCCGCCGGGCTCGCTCCGTGGGCTCTCGGCTCGGATACCGGTGGCTCCATCAAGCAGCCGGCAGCGCTCTGCGGCATCGTCGGGCTGCGACCGACCTACGGCACCGTCTCGCGCTACGGGATCGTCGCGTTCGCGTCGAGCCTCGACCAGGTCGGGCCACTCACCAAGACCGTCCGCGACTGCGCACGCCTCTACCGGCTCGTCGCCGGCCGCGATCGGTGCGACTCGACGACTGTCGAGCTCCCGAAGCCGATCGAGATCCCGGAGTCCGAGGATCTGCGAGGCCTGCGCATCGGCATCCCGCGCGAGCTGAACGAGGCCGACGGGATCGAGGCCGGCGTGAGCGAGTCGGTGAGGCGCGCGATCGAGCTCTGCCGCGAGCTCGGAGCCGAGGTCGCCGAGACGAGCCTGCCGCGATCGGTCGAGTACGGCCTGCCCTGCTACTACCTCGTCGCCCCCGCGGAGGCGTCGTCCAACCTCGCGCGCTACGACGGCGTCCGATACGGCCTCCGCGTGGAAGGGGCGGTGACTCGCGAGATGTACGAGCGCACGCGCGAAGGCGGGCTCGGCGACGAGCCGAAGCGGCGCATCATGCTCGGCACCTATGCGCTCTCCGCCGGCTACTACGACGCCTACTACGCCCAGGCGCAGAAGGTGCGAACCGTGATCGCGCGGGAGCACGCCGCGGCCTTCGAGCATTTCGACGTTCTGGTCAGCCCGACCTCGCCGACCGTCGCTTTCCGACTCGGCGAGAGGACCGCCAACCCGCTGGCGATGTACCTCGCCGATCTTCTGACGATCCCGTCCAACATGGCCGGTCTGCCAGGCTTGTCGATTCCCTGCGGTCTCTCCGACGGTCTGCCGGTCGGACTCCAGCTGATCGGGCCGCAGTTCTCGGAGAACGTGCTCTTCCGCGCCGGGCATGCCTTGGAGCGCGCGCTCGAGTTCGACTTCGTCCCACCGAGGCTTGCCCTATGACCGCAGAGGCGCTGCTCGCGGCGCCGGCTTCAGGCCGCGCTGCCGCGCCAGGAGAGACATGAGCGCACGCGAGTGGGAGCCGGTGATCGGTCTCGAGGTGCACGTCCAGCTGAAGACGCGCACCAAGATGTTCTGCCGCTGTGAGGTTGGCTTCGGCGCGCCGGAGAACACGCGCACCTGCCCCGTGTGCCTCGCACATCCGGGCGCCCTCCCCGTTCCGAACCGGCGCGCGGTCGAGTGGACGATGCGCCTGGGCCTCGCTCTCGGCTGCAGCGTCGCCCCGCGGGCGGTCTTCCATCGCAAGAACTACTTCTACCCGGACAACCCAAAGGCCTACCAGATCTCCCAGTACGACGAGCCGCTCTGCGTCGGCGGCCGCCTGCTCGTCCCGACTGAGGAAGGCGACGTCGAGGTGGGCATCGTCCGCGCGCACCTGGAGGAGGACGCCGCGAAGAACGTCCACGTGGGGGGCGCCGAAGGGCGGATCGGCGGAGCCGACAGGACGCTCGTCGACTTCAATCGCGCCGGGACTCCGCTCGTGGAGATCGTCACCCGCCCGGACCTCCACTCCGCGCAGCACGCCCGCCGGTTCCTGCAGCTCCTGCGCCAGACGATCATCGAGCTCGGCATCTCCGACGCCGAGATGGAGAAGGGAACCTTCCGGTTCGACGTCAACGTGTCTGTGCGGCCCGCCGCCTCCGAGGAGCTGCGCACCCGCACCGAGCTCAAGAACATGAACTCGTTCGCCTTCGCGGCGCGGGGGATCGAGCGCGAGATTCGACGGCAGATCGCGATCTACGAGTCCGGCGGGACGGTCGACCAGGAGACGCTCCACTTCGATCCGACGCGGGAGTCGGCACCGCCGCTTCGCTCCAAGGAGGAGGCGCAGGACTACCGCTACTTCCCGGAGCCCGACCTCGTGCCGCTCGAGCCGGACCGCTCGCTCTTGGCGCGGCTCGAGAGCGAGCTTCCGGAGCTTCCCGCGGCGCGGATCCATCGTCTCCAGAGTGACTACGGTCTGTCGTTCTACGACGCGGACGTGCTGAGCGACTCGGCCGAGCTCGCCGCACTCCTGGAGGGGGTCGTGCGGGGCGGCGCGGACGCGAAAGCCGCGTCGAACATCCTGATGAACGACTTCCGGGCGACCGGAGTCTCACCGCGTGCGGTGGACGCAGCGGAAATCGCGAAGCTCGTTGGAGCCCGCGGGCGCATTCCGCGCTCTGCGTTCGCGGAGGCGCTCGCTCGCAGCGGCGAGGACGGGTTCTCGGCCGACCGCTACCTCGTCGACTCCGCGATCTCGAGTGCCGATGACCTCCTGCCGCTCCTCGACCGCGTCCTGGCGGCGAACGAGCTACAGGTTGCCGCCTATCGAGGCGGAAAGCAGGGGCTTCTAGGATTCTTCGTCGGCGAGGTGATGCGGGAGAGCGAGGGGAAAGCGGATGCCCGCGTGGTTAGCGAACTCCTGCGCGAGCGGCTGGCGCGAGAGCCATGAGCGAATCTGCGCTCGGCCCCGTGGACGAGGCGAATGCGCTCCTGCGCGGGAAGGGCTACTCCGAGGCACAGCTCTTCGCGGCCGGCTCACCGCTTCGAGGGAAGGTACTCCTCAAGGGCAACAAGATCGTCAGCCCCTTCTCGGACGGGGAGGACACGGTTCTGTACGTCGTCGCGCACTGCCTGCCGACCCTCGAGTCGATCGGCCGCCGGCTGCTCACCCCGCGCGAGCTGCGCGCCTGCCTCGAAGAGCGGCGTCCGTAGGGGCCACGGCTGGGGACAGACCCTGGACGGGACCCGCCCGGACGCGGCCGGGGAAGCGGTGACTAGGCTGGGACGGAGATGGAGAGTGGAGCCTCGTAACGCTTGTCAAGGACGAGCTCGAGCGCGAAGCGCGGAAGGCCGCTCGCGGGCGAAGCGACGAGACGCCGGCGCTCGTCCACTTCTGGGTCCTCGCGATGGTCGGAGCGTTCGTCGCGGTGGTGGCACTCGTCGCGCTGCTCGTCTGGTGGCTCGGCTAGCGAGCCTCATTCGTACTGGAGCGCTTCCAGGACGTTGAGCCGCGATGCTCGTCGCGCCGGGAAGATCGCCGCGAGCATCCCCGCGACGACCGCAGCGATCACGAAGACGACGAGCGTTACCCACGGCACGGCGAACACAACACCGTCGCTCGAGAGCGCGCGTGTCACGAGGCCCGCAAGGAAGAGGCCGAGCGCGATCCCGAGCGCCGCTCCGATCAGCGCGGTGACGATGCTCTCGTGCCGGATCATGCGGCGCACCTGGCGCCGTGTCATCCCGACGGCGCGCAGCATCCCGAGCTCACGCGTGCGCTCGAAGACCGACAGGACGAGTGTGTTCACGATCCCGAAGAGGCTGACGACGACCGAGAGCGCGAGCAGCACGTAGAGCAGGTTCAGGAGCACGTTGATGAACTGCTCCTGGTTCTTCTTGAACTCGCGCTGGGTCTGGACCTTTGCGTTCGGGAAGCTCGCGAGTGCGCTCTTGAGGGTCGTCGTATTCCCCTTGGTGACGCCGCCCCTCGTGTTGACGAAGGTGAAGAGGTTGACCGGCTGGGGGAAGGAGGCGTCGAAGGAACGGGTCGAAATCGTCACCTCGCCGAAGGGCGAGCCGCCGTTCGGCGGGTCGAAGATCCCTTCGAGGACGAGATCAAGCGTCTTCCCCGTCGGCGTCTCGAGCTGGAACCGCGAGCGCGGAGCGAGGTGGTGGTGCTTCGCGTAGTCCTTGTCGACGAAGGCTCCGTCGGCGCCGAGCCGCCCGGGGACGGCGTTCGACCCGAACGTCCAGTTGACCGCGATCACCTTCGTCAGCTCCCGGTCGACGGCGGTGACGTTGATGTGCTTGCCGAAGACTCGCGCGTCGCCGGCGCGAACGCTCGAAGCCGCGGTGACGATCGGCACTCGGGCCAGGCGATTCGCGGCGGCGGGCGCGATCGGGTCGAAGCCGTTCTGCGAGGTGAGGGCGTAGTCGGCGACGAACTGCTTGTCGACGGCGTCCTCGAAGGAGCGCCGGAGGCCCTGGCCGAGGACGGAGACGAAGGTCACGAGGGTCAGCCCGATCATCAGCGCTGCCGCCGTCACCGCTGTCCGCGACGGGTTCCGCTGGGCGTTGTCCCGGGCGAGCTCACCGGCCACCCCGCCGACCTTCGTCGCGGGCCAGCCGAGGAGGGCCGCCAGCGGCCGGACGAGGCGCGGCGCGAGCATCGCGACGCCGAAGAAGAGGAGCAGGGCGCCGCCGGCGAGCGAGAGCAGGCGCCGCCCGGTCGGGATGTGGTGCGCGAACACGCCATACACGAGCGCCGCGACGGCGATCGCGATCAGCACGAGGGCTGGGTACACGCCGAGGCGGGCGAACCGCGACGGCGGCAGCACGGCTCCCTCGCGGACGGCCGCGATCGGTGGGACGCGCGTGGCCCGGACGGCCGGCCTGATGCTCGCGAAGAGTGTGATCAGCATCCCGACGACGATCGACACGACGACGGTGCGAGTCGCGAAGACCGTCCCGCTCTTCGGAAGGTCGATTCCGAAGGCGACGAACAGCGCGTTCAGGCCCTTGGCGAGGAGGAAGCCGACGCCGAGGCCAACGAGCGAGGCGATCGCCCCGATGATCAGCGCCTCGAGGAGCACCGAGCGCAGCACCTGCCGACGCGAGGCGCCGAGCGTCCGCAGGGTCGCGAACTCGCGGGCGCGCTGCGCGACCGTGATCGAAAGGGTGTTGAAGATCACGAACGCGCCGACGAAGAGCGCGACGCCCCCGAAGGCCAGCAGGAACTTCTGGATGAAGCCGAGGAAGCTGTTGACGTCCTTCGCGTCCTGGTTCGCCTGGGCCGCGGCGTCGCGTACCTGCGCGGTGGACGGCAGCACGGTGCGGATCTGGCCGATCAGCGCCTGGGTCGAGACGCCGTTCTTCGCGGCGACCCGGATCAGGTCGAGCTTGCCCGGCTTGTCGAAGAGGCGCTGCGCCGTGGGCAGGTCGAAGATCGCGAGCGTCGCCCCGCCGATCGAGGCAACGGCCCCGAACTTCGCGATCCCCGTTACCCGGAACCGCTCCTGCGGCCCGCGGGCGAGCACCCCGATCGGGTCGCCCACGGCGAAGTGCTTCTTCCCCGCCGTCGCCTTGTCGATCGCGACCTCTCCGGGGCCGGTCGGCCAGCGCCCCTCGACGAGGGTCAGCGGGTTGAAGCGCGTCTCGTGCGGGTCGACGCTGAAGGCCAGGTTGGGCGCGCCCCCGCTCGAGATCAGCTTCCCGTCGTGACCGACGAGCTTCGCCATGTCCTGGATCGAGCCTGCGGCGGCGGCGACGCCCGGAAGCGCGCGCACGCGCGCGAGAACCGATTCGGGGAAGCCGCTCGTGAGGGCCGCGTTGTTGTTCGAGGTGTCGATCAGGGACTTGGCGCTGATCACCGCGCTCGTGTTCTCGTAGGACTGGGTGAAGATCGTGTGGAAGCCCTTGTTGATCGTGTCGGTGAGGATGTACGTGCCCGCGATCATGGCCACCCCGAGGACGATCGCGAAGGCGGTCAGGCTTGCACGGAGCTTCCGACCGAGCAGACCCCTGAGCGCGACGGAGATCATCCGGCGCCGAGTTCCTGCATCGCCGCGAGCACGTCGACCTGTGAGGAGCGGCCGAGGTCGCGGACGATCAGGCCGTCCCCCAGGAACAGGATCCGGTCGGCGATCGCCGCAGCGGCGGCGTCATGGGTCACCATCAGCGTCGTCTGGCCGTATCCGTCGACCGACTCGCGGACGAGCTTCAGAATCTCGCCGCTCGTCTTCGAGTCGAGGTTCCCCGTCGGCTCGTCGGCGAACATAACGGTCGGGCGTGACACGAGCGCGCGCGCGATGGCAACGCGCTGCTGCTGACCGCCGGAGAGCTCCGAGGGTCGGTGGGAGCGCCGATCGCCAAGGCCGACCTTGCCGAGCAGCTCGTCGATCCAGCCATCGGCCGGCTTCTCGCCCGCGATCGAGAGCGGCAGGACGATGTTCTCCTCCGCGGTCAGCATCGGCAACAGGTTGAAGAACTGGAAGACGAAGCCGATGTGCTCGCGGCGGAGCTTTGTCAGCTCGTTGTCGTTCAGCTTCGTTACGTTCGTGCCGGCGACGAAGACCTCGCCCTCGGTGGGGTGGTCGAGGCCGGCGAGGATGTGCATCAGGGTCGACTTGCCGGAGCCCGAAGGCCCCATGACCGCTGTCAGCTGGCCCTTTTCGATGTCGAGGGAGACGCCGCGGAGCGCGTGGACGGCCGCGTCGCCATCGCCGTAGCGGCGGGTCACCTCCCGGGCGGCGACCACACCCGTGGGCGGTGCGGCAGCGTCGGGCGCGGCCGGCAGAGTATTCGTCATCCGGGGGTCCTTTGTCGAGAGAGAGGGGGCTCGGCAGGGGAGAGGCTGCCACGGCCGCAACGCGGCGGGTCCCGTCGGCGGAGCTTAGCTGGCGGCGCGAGGCCGACGTAGAGAACGAGTGCGGCGGCGGCGACGAAGGCGGAGGTCGCGGCCGTGCCGAGTCCGGCGAGCGCGCTGCCGGTTGCCGCGAGGCCGATTCCGGCGAGCACGAGGGCGTTCGCCAGCGGCCGGCGGCGGAAGGTGAGGAGCGCGACGGAGACGACCGCGAGCGTACCCGCGCCGTTCCCCGCGATCGCGAGGAGCCGCGCCGGGAACAGATCGAAGTGTTCCTGCGCCGCCGGGATGCGGGTTCCGGACACCGGCGCGCGGAGTGGAGCCGCGATCGCGACTCCGAGCGAGAGGCCGGCGTACAGGAGTCCGGCCCCCGCGGCCGCGCGGCGCCCGATCAAGAGCAGGGAGCCCACGCCGAGGAGTGGTGCGGTGAGCAGGCCGCCGAACAGGTAGTAGACACGGAAGGAGCGCCCGTCCCAGCCGTGCGCGGCGCCCCACGCGAGCGCCGCCGAGGCGAGCGCGTAGGCGCCGAGGCCCGCGGCCCAGGCAGCGAGCTCGGGCGCGTGCCGCTGCCGCCAGCTCGCGGCCAGGGAGCCAGCGAGCCGCAATGCGAGGAGGGCGGCGCCGAAGGCGAGGAGAGCCTCCACGGGGCGCAGCGTACGGGCTCGCTTACCGATTGAGCGCCTTCTCGGTCGGCCGGCAACGGTGCCTGCCGACCCACTAGTCTCAGTCGCGTGGCGGCCAAGCGCCATCTGATGACCCCCGGGCCTACGCCGGTGCCGCCCGAGGTGCTGGCGGCGATGGCCGCTCCGGTCGTTCACCACAGAGGGCCCGACTTCCGAGCGATCTACGAGCGATGCCTCGAGCGCCTGCGCCTCGTCTGCGCCACGGAGCGCGACGTCCTCCTCTTCACCGCCTCCGGCACGGGGGCGATGGAGTCCACGCTCGCCAATTTGTGCGCTGCCGGCGACCGCGTCCTCGTCGTCTCCGCCGGCCACTTCGGCGAGCGCTGGGCCGACCTCGCGCACACCTACGGCTGCGAGGTCGAGCAGCTCGCGTACGAGTGGGGGGAGACGCCGGCCGCCGAGGACCTCTCGCAGCGCCTCGAAGAGCTCGGAGGCGTGAAGCTCGTCCTGCTCACGCACTCGGAGACCTCGACCGGCGTCGTGGCCGACGTTCGCGCGCTCGCCGCCGCCGCGAAGGATGCCGGCGCACTCGTCGCGGTGGACGCGGTGTCGAGTCTCGGTGCCGTGCCTCTGGAAACCGATGCCTGGGGGCTGGACGTCGTCGCAGCGGGCTCGCAGAAGGCGCTGATGACCCCGCCGGGCCTCGCGCTCGCCGCGGTGTCCGAGGCGGCGCAGGCGGTCTCCGACGCGCTTCCGCGCCGCAGCTTCTACTTCGACTGGGAGCGGACGCGGAAGGCGCAGGCCCGCTTCGACGCGTCCTTCACGCCGGCGGTCTCGCTCGTCGCCGCCCTCGACGTGGCGCTCGGGATCCTGCTCGACGGTGGTCTCGAGGAGGCCTTCGAGCACCACGTGCAGCTCGGCCGCTCGTGCCGAGCCGGTGTCAAGGCGATGGGGCTCGAGCTCTTCTCGCCCGACGAGGACCGGTCGGCCGTCGTCACCGCCGTGCGCGCTCCGCCCGGCGTCGTCTCGAGCGAGGTCGTCCTTGCGCTCCGCGACCGGTTCGGCATCACGATCGCCGACGGCCAGGGGCCGCTCAAGGGGAAGATCTTCCGAATCGGCCACATCGGCTACTTCGACGTCTTCGACATCACGACCGCGCTCGCCGCCCTCGAGCTCGTCCTGTCCGACGCGGGCGCCGAGGTCGAGCGCGGGGTCGCGGTCGCGCAGGCCCTCGAGCACTACACCCCCGGCGCGCGCGTCTGAGTGCGCGTTCTCGTCCGCGAGCCGATCGCAGAGGCCGGCGTCGAGCTCCTGCGAGACCGCTTCGATGTCGACGTCGACCCGCACTCCGATCTCGCCGAGACGATCGGCCGCTACGACGCCCTCGTCATCCGCTCCGCGACCCAGGTGACGGCCGAGCTCCTCGAGCGGGCCGACCGGCTGAAGGTGATCGGTAGGGCCGGCGTCGGGGTCGACAACGTCGACGTGGAGGCGGCGACGCGGCGCGGGATCGTCGTCGCGAACGCGCCCGAGTCGACGGTCGTCTCGGCCGCGGAGCACGCGGTCGGCCTGCTGCTCGCGCTGTCGCGCAACATCCCCCAGGCGCACAGCGCGCTGAAGGAGGGGCGCTGGGAGCGCGCACGCTACGCGGGCACCGAGCTGGCAGGCAAGACGCTCGGGATCCTCGGCTTCGGCCGCATCGGCCAGCAGGTGGCCCGGCTCGCGCTGGGCCTGAGAATGCGTGTCGTCGCCTACGACCCGTTCGTAGGCCCCGACCGCTTCCGGGAGCTCGGGGTCGACCGCGCGGATCAACCTGAGGCCCTCTACGCGGAGGCTGACTTTCTCTCGCTCCACCTCCCGCTCACGCCCGAGACGGAGCACTCGATCGGGAGCGAGGCACTTGCCCAGATGCGGGACGGAGTCCGCCTCGTGAACGCCGCTCGCGGGGAGCTCGTGGATGAGGACGCCCTCGTGGCGGCGCTCTCGTCCGGGAAGGTGGCCGGAGCTGCGCTCGACGTCTTCTCCTCCGAGCCGTATTCGGGGCCACTGCTCGCCCTGGACAACGTCGTCGTCACTCCTCACCTGGCGGCCTCGACCGGGGAGGCACAGGACCGGGCCGGGGTGATCGTCGCCGAGCAGGTGGTGGCCGCGCTCGCCGGCGAGGTCGTGACGAATGCCGTCAACATCCCCTCGATCGGCGCCGAGGATCTCGAGCATCTTCGCCCCTTCATGCCGCTGGCGGCGAAGCTGGCGCGTCTGGCGATGGAGCTCGCGCCCCGTCGTGTCGAGCGGGTGCTGCTGCGCTACTACGGAACTCTCGCCGACTACGACACCCGGCTCCTGACGCTCTCGGCGCTGAACGGCGCCTTCCAGGGTGGGGGTGACCGGCCCGTGAACTACGTGAACGCGCCGGTGGTCGCGGCCGAGCGGGGCATCGCGGTGCTCGAGGAACGCAGGCGCCTCTGCCGCGACTTCACGAACCTCGTTCGGGTCACGGTCGATGCGGAAGGCGTCGAGACCGACGTGGCCGGGACGACCATCGGCCGCGACGACCGGCTCTGGCTCGTGAGGGCGCTCGGCTTCGAGCTCGAGATGGAGTTCGCGCCGATCCTCGTCTTCTTCCGCTACGACGACATCCCGGGCGTGATCGGGCGCGTCGGCACTCTCTTTGGCGAGGCCGGCGTGAACATCGCCAACATGGCGGTGTCGCGCTCCCGGCGCGGCGGCAAGGCGCTGATGGCGCTCTCGATCGACACGGAGGCTCCCACGGAGCTCGTCGCGCGGCTCCGCGCCGAGGGCTTCGACGACGCGTGGTTCATCGGCCCGGGGTAAGGGGGCTCCGTTCGTGTCCGAGGTCGGCGTATGGCCCGAGGCCGTCGAGCGCGTCGCCGCCTTCCTGCGCACCGCCGGCGCCGAGGCTCGAGTCGAGGAGTTCGCCGCGGGCACCGCGACGGCACGGGATGCGGCGAAGGCGCTCGGCTCGGCCCTGGGGCAGATCGTCAAGACGCTCGTGTTCGCGTGCGACGAGCGCGCCGTGGCAGTTCTCGTCCCCGGAGATCGCCGGGCGGACGCGGGCAAGGTGGCGGCGGCCGTGCGCGCCGAGCGCGCGTCGATCGCATCTCCCGAGAGGGTCGCGGAACTGACCGGCTTTGCTCCCGGGGCGGTCGCACCCTTCTCGCTCGATCGGCTCGACCTGCTGCTGCTCGAGCAGACGTTGCTCCTGCATCCTGTCGTCTGGGTCGGTGCCGGCTCGCCGAATCACCTCGCTGCGATTCCGCCGGCGGAGCTCGTGCGGTTGACGAGGGCGCAGGTCGTGGACGTCGTTCTTGATGGCTAACATCCAGCCGAGTGCAGGAGCTCGAGAAGATCTGGATGAACGGCGAGCTCGTCGACTGGGCTGATGCAACGGTCCATGTCGGCGCCCACGGCCTCCACTACGGAACGGGCGTCTTCGAGGGCATTCGCTGTTACGACACCCCGAAGGGTCCCTCCGTCTTCCGGCTCACCGACCACCTGCAGCGCCTGCGCGACTCGGCACGGCTTCTCTACATGGAGGTCCCCTATTCCGTCGAAGAGCTCCGCGCCGCCACGTTCGAACTGATCGCCACCAACGGGTTGCCGGAGTGCTACCTGCGCCCGATCGCCTTCTACGGCTACGGCGAGCTCGGCGTCCATACCCGCGGCAATCCAATCGAGACCGTGATCATGAGCTGGCCCTGGGCGCCCTACCTCGGCGAGGAAGGGCTGAAGACGGGCATCCGCGCGATGGTCTCCTCGTGGCAGCGCGTGGGGCCGAACACCATCCCGCATGTCTCGAAGGCGACCGGCATCTACCTGAACTCGATGCTCGCCGTCCACGAGGCGAATCGCGCCGGCTACGACGAGGCGATCCTCCTCACCGCGGACGGCTACGTCGCGGACGGGTCCGGCGAAAACGTCTTCGTCGTCAAGGACGGCGTCATCGCGACACCGGACCTCTCGACTTCGATCCTGCCGGGAATCACGCGCGACACTGTGATCCAGATCGCGCAGGACCTGGGCTACCGGGTCCTCGAGAAGAACCTGATCCGGCCCGACCTCTACCTGGCGGACGAGGTGTTCATGACCGGCACGGCCGCCGAAGTGACGCCGATCCGGGCGGTCGACGACCAGGAGGTCGGCGTCGGCCCGATCACCCTCGAGCTCCAGCAGGCGTACTGGGACACGATTCGCGGTCGCAGCGAGCGCTGGGGTCACTGGCTCGAGTACGCGACGGCGACGCCCGCGCAGGCGTGACGACAGCCGCCTCGGCGCAGCGGCGGGTTCCGCTCTCGGCCCCGTGGATCGACGAGCGCGACGAGGAGCTCGTGCTCGAGGTGCTGCGATCCGGCTGGCTCTCGCTCGGCCCGACGGGGCCCCGGTTCGAGGGGCTCTTCGCGGCGGCTGTGGGGGCCCCGTACTGCGCGGGCGTCTCGAGCGGCACCGCGGGCCTGCACCTGTGCATGCGCCTCGCCGGCGTCGGGCCGGAGGACGAGGTCGTCACCTCCCCCTACTCGTTCGTCGCATCCGCGAACTGCGCGATCTACGAGGGCGCCACCCCTGTCTTCGCCGATATCGACGCACGGACGCTGAACCTCGATCCAGCGGCGGTCGAGGCCGCGATCACGCCGCGCACGAAGGCGGTTGTCGCCGTCGACATCTTCGGCTATCCCTGCGAGCTCGACGAGCTGCGCCGGATCTGCGACACGCACGACCTCGTGCTGGTCGAGGACGCGTGCGAGGCGCTCGGCGCGAACTACAAGGGTGCGGCCATCGGGTCGCACGGCCACCTCGCCGTCTTTGCTTTCTACCCCAACAAGCAGATGACGACGGGCGAGGGCGGTGCGGTCACCACCGCCTCCGAGGAGGAATGGGATCTCCTCGTCTCGCTGCGAAACCATGGAAGGCTCGAGACGCAGTCGTGGCTCCAGCACGGGCGGCTTGGCTTCAACTACCGCCTGGACGACCTCTCGGCGGCGCTCGGACTCGGCCAGCTCGAGAAGCTCGACCGAATCCTCGAAGCCCGGCAGGCAGCGGCCGCTCGGTACGGCGCCCTGCTGGCAAGCCTGGACGTGTTGCCTCCGCTCGCCGACGACGACGATCACGTGCGCTCGTGGTTCGTCTACGTCGTCGAGCTTCCGGCCGGGATGAGTCGCGACGGTGTCATGGGGCGGCTCCGCGAGCGTGGCGTAGCGAGCGCGCCTTACCTGCCCTCCATCCACCTCCAGCCCTACATGCGCGAGCGCTACGGCTTCCGCGAGGGGATGCTGCCGGTCTCCGAGGACGCCAGCCGGCGAACGCTCGCCCTCCCGTTTCACGCAAGGATCGAGCCGGAGAATCAGGAGTACGTCGTCGAGGCGCTTCGGGAATCCCTTGCTTCCGCTTAGGGGCCCGTCCGGAAAGTAATGCAGAGCGCCTGACAGGCGCCACGCGGCACGAGGCCGCGTCCTCGGTCGCGCCGATACGCCCGCGTATCGACGCTCCCTGCGTCCTTGCCTCGCACCACGTGTCGCGTGTCATCCACCGTGGCCACTTCCCGGACAGGCCCTTAGGTCAGCGGCTTCAGGGGAATCCTCGCCGCCTGAGATAATCGTCGGCGTGGCTGACCGCCAGCCGAAGATGGTGTTCCTGGGCTTCGGGAAGTACGCCCGCGCCGACCGCATCTACGCCCTCGCTCCGATCACGGACGGGCGCGGCGGCGGCAGCCGGACGCGCGTCTGGGTGGACGGGATCGGGGACCCGATCGTCGCCTCGCGCACCGAGCGGACGATCCTCCACGACATGGGAGAGAACGCGGCGACCGCCGGCTCGGCGCTCATCGACCAGGCGCTCGATCTCGCGGAGCGGCTCGCGAAGCAGGCGGAGGAGGGCCGCGTCGACCTGCCCGACCTCGGGCGCCGGGCGCGGCGGCTGCTCGAGTCGACCGCGCGCCCGTCGGAGCCCGAGCAGCTCTTCTGAGCGAGGGGCCCGACGGGCTGGAGCCGCCCGGCTCGCAGCGGCCGGGACTGCGCGGCCTCCTGGGCCGAACGGCTCTCGACTTGCGGCCCCTGCGCGAGTCTCCGCCTTTCCGGCGTCTCTGGATCGGGCAGGCGATCTCGTTCATCGGCAGCGAGATCTCCTTCGTCGCGATCCCGATCCAGCTCTACGCGCTCACGCGCTCGACGCTCGACATCGGCCTGCTGGGCCTGTGCTCACTCGGGCCGCTGCTCGTCGTCCCGCTCGTCGGCGGCTCGATTGCTGACGCCGTCGACCGCCGCCGGCTCGTGTTCGCGACGGAGGCCGCGGCGGTGTTCGTGTCGCTCGGCCTTGTCGCGAACGCCCTGCTCCCGCATCCGCGGGTCTGGCCGCTCTACGTCCTCCAGACGCTCGGCGTCGGCATCTTCAGCCTCGGCGCCCCCGCGATGCGCTCGATCGCTCCGAGGCTCGTCGCCGAGAATCAGATCGGCGCGGCCAACGCGCTCGAGGGCGTCTACTCGAACCTGGGCGCGGTCGCCGGTCCCGCTCTCGCGGGCGTCCTCGTTGCCGCCATCGGCTTTCGTTGGACATACGCGATCGACGTCGTGACCTTCGTTGCCTCCCTCGCGAGCGTCTGGGCGCTCCCGCGGCTGCCCCCGGCGGAGGACGCGGACCGGCCGGGCCTCCGCTCGATCATCGAGGGCTTTCGCTACGTGAAGACCAAACCTGCGCTCCTCGGAATCTTCCTCGTCGATTCCAACGCGATGGTGTTCGGCATGCCCATGGCGCTCTTCCCGGCGCTCGGCGAGCGGCTGGCCGGTGGAAGCGCCGCGCGCGCGACCGGCTTCCTCTACGCGGCACCCTACGCCGGAGCTCTCGTCGCCTCGCTCCTCTCCGGCTGGGTCGGACACGTGCGCCGGCAGGGCGTCGGCGTCGTCGTCGCGGCGAGCATGTGGGGTGGGGCGATCGCCGTCTTCGGGTTCATGACGACTCTCCCGGCGGCCGTCGCTCTGCTCGCGCTCGCGGGCGCCGCCGACTACGTCAGCGCGGTGCTGCGCAGCACGATTGCTCTCACCGCCACGCCGGACGCCCTGCGCGGCCGCATCTCCGGGATCGAACTGGCGCAGGTCGCGAGTGCGCCCTCGCTCGGCAATCTGGAGGCCGGCGTGGTCGCGTCTCTCACCAGCATTCGTCTCTCCGTCGTCTCCGGCGGTGTGGCCTGCATCGCCGGCACGCTCGCGGTTGCGCTCGCGCTGCCACAACTTCTGCGCTACGACTCGCGCGACCCGCACGGATGATCGGCCGCGAGTTCTTCGCCCGTTCCGTGCACGAGGTGGCGCCCGAGCTCGTCGGGGCGACGCTTCTCGCCGACGGCGTCGGCGGCACGATCGTCGAGGTCGAGGCCTACGACCGCGAGGATCCCGCGAGCCACGGCTACCGCGGGCGCACGCCGCGAAACGCGTCGATGTTCGGGCCGCCCGGGCATGCCTACGTCTACCGCTCCTACGGGATCCACTGGTGCCTCAATCTCGTGTGCGGCGAGGAGGGCTCGCCCGAAGCGGTTCTCGTACGGGCGCTCGAGCCCACGGCGGGTCTGGAGGCGATGCGGGCGCGGCGCGGCGTCGAGAACGAGCGACTCCTCTGCGCAGGCCCCGGCCGCCTCTGCCAGGCGCTCGGGATCGCGAACGCCCACGACGGCTTGCGGCTCGACGAGCCGCCGTTCGAGCTACACGCGCGCGCGCGAGATGTCCCGGTCGTGAGCGGTGCGCGGGTCGGCATCTCGCTGGCGGTCGAGCGCCCCTGGCGCCACGGCCTCGAGGGATCTCGGTTCCTCAGCCGGCGGCTACGACCAGGCTGATCGCCATTCCCGGTCCCGCCGCGACCCCCGCTGGCGGACTCTGGGCGACGACGTGGCCGTTGCGCACGCCGGGCCTCACCGGCGCTCCCTCGACCTCCGGGCGCAGGCGCAGCGAGACGAGCCTCGAGCGCGCCTCCCGCAGGGGCATTCCGACGACTCGAGGCACGGCGCCGTGGAGTGCCTTCGGCAGTACGAGCTTGACCTCCCCGAACGAGGAGAGCGTCCCGTGGCGCGGAAGCTGGTCGACCACGACCCCGAGCGGCTGCCGCGGCGCCGCGGGCTTGTAGATCACGACGGGCTTGAGCGGCTGGGCCTCGAGTCGGCGGCGCGCCACCGCCAGTCGCTCGCCGACCACGCTCGGGACGTCGACCTCGTTCGGCTTGCAGTCGGCGTCTTTCGGCGCCGGCACGTCGGCGAAGAACACGATCTCGACCGAGGAGCGGCAGTAGCCGTTGTCCCGGCGCCAGTGGTCGCCCCGGCGGGCGAGGCGCTGCGAGACGTCGCCGGGGTAGGACGGGGAAGGGAGGACTTCCGGTGCGTCATGGAGATGGGGAAGAGCGCGTTCCATGAACGATTTCCAGATCAGTGCCGGGAACGTCCCGCCCGCCACCGGGCCGCCCTCGAACTCGGTCTCCATCGGTTTGAGCGTGTTGGGATAGCCGACCCAGACCGCAACGGCGAGCTGCGGCGTGTAGCCGACGAACCACGCGTCGCCGTAGTTCTCGGTGGTGCCGGTCTTCCCCGCGACGGGGCGGCCGTCCGTGAGCTGCGCGCGGATGCCAGTGCCGCCGGTGACCACACGCTGGAGCAGGTCATCGACGATCGCGGCATGGTTCTCGCTCAGGGCTTCGTGTACGACCGGGGCGTTCTCGTCGCCACTGACGGAGACGATCGCCCGCGGGCGATCGCCGAAGATCGAGCCGTCGATCCGGTTGCCGCGG
>JBBQDZ010000015.1:0-23213 GCA_038320185.1 Gaiellales bacterium | reverse complement strand
AGGCGCGCCCAGTCTGCGGTCATCGCGTCCTCCGAGGTGACGGCGCGAATGACGATCGGGTAGGCGTAGGTCCGCTCGTCACCCTGCACGCCCACAGTGCGGATCGCGGGGAGGACGGCGAAGCTCTGCCAGAGCTCGCGGTAGAGGTCGGCGCGGCGGATCTCCTCCTGGAGGATCGCGTCGGCCTCCCGGAGCGTCTCGAGGCGTTCTTTCGTCACCTCCCCGATGATCCGGATCGCGAGGCCGGGGCCGGGAAACGGCTGGCGCCAGACCATGCGCTCGGGCAGTCCGAGCTCCTCGCCGATGCGGCGCACCTCGTCCTTGAAGAGCAGCCGCAGGGGCTCGACGAGCTCCATACGCATGTCCGCTGGCAGGCCGCCGACGTTGTGGTGGGACTTGATCTTCGCCGCCACCCCTTCGGCGGCGCCGCCGGACTCGATCACGTCGGAGTACAGGGTCCCCTGGACGAGGAAACGGATCCCCCGCAGGCGTCCCGCTTCCTCCTCGAAGACGCGGATGAACTCCTCTCCCACCGCCGCCCGCTTCTCCTCGGGGTCGGTGACGTCGCGCAGCCGTGCAAGGAAGCGTCCGGCCGCCTCGACGTGGACGAGCGGGACGTGGAAGTGCGTCCCGAAGGTCTCCAGCACCTGCTTGGCCTCGTCCCGGCGCAGGAACCCGTGATCGACGAACACACAGGTGAGCTCGTCGCCGACCGCCTTGTGCACGAGGAGCGCTGCCACCGCGGAGTCGACCCCGCCTGAGAGGGCGCAGAGCACCCGCTCCCGCCCCACCTGTGTGCGGATCCGCTCGACCTGCTCCTGGATCACTGCAGCGGCTGTCCAGGCAGGCGGCGCACCGGCGACGCCGTAGAGGAAGTTCTTCAGGACCTCCGTCCCGTGCGGCGTGTGCACCACCTCGGGATGGAACTGCACGCCGTAGAGACCGCGTGCGTGATCCTCGAAGGCCGCGATGGGCGTCGACGCGGAGCCGGCGACGACACGGGCGCCCGTCGGAGCCTTGGTCACCGAGTCGCGGTGGCTCATCCAGACCGTCTGCTCGGCGGGAAGGCCCTCGAAGAGCGCCCCCGGCTCGGCACGAAGCGAGGTCTTCCCGAACTCCGAGACGCCGGTCCGCTCGACGTACCCGCCGAGGTCCTTCGCCATCAGTTGCATGCCGTAGCAGATGCCGAGAGTCGGGATACCCAGCTCGAAGAGCCGCGGGTCGACGCGCGGAGCGCCCTCGGCGTACACCGACGCGGGGCCGCCGGAGAGGACGAGCGCCAAGGGCCGCCGCGCCCGGACATCCTCTGGCGCAACGTCGTGGCCGACGAGCTCCGAGTAGACACGGCACTCGCGAACGCGGCGGGCGATCAGCTGCGAGTACTGGCCCCCGAGGTCGACCACGAGCACCGGTCGCTCCCCGGCCGCCGTGTCCTCCCGTCGCGCCGGCGCGGGAAACGGCAGGACACTAGCGGCGATAGTTCGGAGCTTCCTTCGTGATCGTCAGGTCGTGAGGATGGCTCTCCCGCAGACCGGCGCCGGTGATGCGGACGAACCGCGGCCGGGTCTTCATCTCCTCGATCGTGGGGGCGCCGCAGTAGCCCATCGCCTGGCGCAGGCCGCCGGCGAGCTGGTGGACGACGTGGCGCATCGGCCCCTTGTAGGGAACGCGGCCTTCGATGCCTTCGGGGACGAGCTTGTCGACGTCCTCGACATCTCCCTGGAAGTAACGGTCCTTCGAGAAGCCGCGGGCCTTCATCGCCCCGAGCGAGCCCATCCCGCGGTACTCCTTGAAGCGCTCGCCCTGCACGACGACGACGTCTCCCGGCGCCTCGTCGGTGCCGGCGAAGAGCGAACCGGTCATCACTGCGTCCGCCCCTGCCGCAATCGCCTTCGCCAGGTCTCCCGACGACGAGATGCCGCCGTCGGCGATCAGCGGGACGTCCTCCGCTGCCGCGACGCGCGAGCAATCGAAAATCGCGGTCACCTGAGGCACGCCGACCCCCGCGACGACGCGGGTCGTACAGGTGGCCCCGGGCCCGACGCCGAGCTTCACAGCGTCCACGCCCGCGCCGATCAGCGCCGCCGTCCCCTCACCGGTCGCGACATTGCCGGCGACGAGGTCGACATCCCAGCGCTCCTTGATCCTCCGCGCCATTTCGAGCACGCCCGCCGAGTGGCCGTGGGCGGTGTCCAGCACGAGCACGTCGACGTTTGCTTCGACAAGAGCGCCCGCCCGCTCGAGGGCATCCGGCCCCACGCCGACGGCTGCGCCGACCCGCAGCCGGCCGTGCTCGTCCTTCGTCGCGAGCGGGAAGTCGATCCGCTTCTGGATGTCCTTGACGGTGATGAGGCCGCACAGCCGCCCGTCGGCGTCGACCACCGGCAGCTTCTCGATCTTGTGCCGGTGCAGCATCTCCTCCGCCTCCTCGAGCGTCGTCCCGACGGGAGCCGTAACGAGGTTCCGGCTCGTCATCAGCCGGCCGACCGGCTGCTCGACGTCGTCCTCGAAGCGTAGGTCGCGGTTCGTGAGGATCCCCACCAGGATCCCTTCCTCGTCGACGATCGGGACGCCCGAGATCCGGTAGGCGGCCATCAGCTCGAGTGCCTGGGAGACCCGGTCGTGCGGACGCAGCGTCAGCGGCTCGCCGATCATCCCCGACTCGGAGCGCTTGACCCGATCGACCTCGGCCACCTGCGTCTGGATGTCGAGGTTGCGATGGACGATCCCGATGCCGCCCTCCCTGGCGAGCGCGATCGCGAGCCCGGCCTCCGTGACCGTGTCCATCGCGGCCGAGACGAGCGGGATCTGGAGCGCGATCCGGCGCGTCAACCGGGTCGCCGTCGAGACCTCGTTCGGCAGCACGTGCGATTCCGCCGGCACGAGCAGGACGTCGTCAAAGGTGAGCCCCTCCTTGGCGAACCTGCGGTCGAGATCGAGCAGCCGCTCGAGCTCCTCGTTTCGAAGCTCAAGACTCACGCGCAGCGCCCTCCAAGAGAGGAGCGATCGTACCAACGGCCCCCGACGGCGCGACCGGCGTCAGCTCTCGAGCGCCACCGCCTCGAGCTCCGTCACCTCGACGGCAGCCGCGAGGCGGCTCGCCTCGCGCGCCTCGAAGCGTCCCGCCCCGACCTCGAGCGTCGAGGCCGAGCCGGCCGCGACCGCTTCCCGGAGCGCGTCCGCGGCGGACTTCCCCTCCAGGTGAGCGGCAAGAAAAGCCGCCACCAGCACATCGCCCGAGCCGACCGCCGAAAGAGTCTCCAGCCGTGGCCCGCTCGCTCGCAGGCGCCGCACGCTCGGCTTCTCGCGGACGAGGGCGAAGCAGCCGGTCTCGTCGGTGATCACGACGTTGCGTGCCCCGAGATCGGCGATGTGGTCGAGGGCAAGGGCGAAGTCCTGGTCGTCCCGGAACTCCTGGCCGACGAGCCCCTCCGCCTCGCGCTGGTTCGGGAAGACGAGGAACGGCTCGCTCTCGACCCCCAGACGGAGCGCCTCTCCCTCGGCGTCGAGGACCGTCGCGATGCCTCGCCGCTGGAGCTCCCGGATCGTCTCGCCGTAGAAGTCGTTCCGGACTCCGCGCGGCAGTGAGCCGGCGAAGACGACGAAGTCGGCACCGCGCGAGAGGTAGCGGATCTTCTCCCGCAGGATCTCGAGCTCGTCCGGCTCGATGTGCGGACCCCATTCGTAGATCTCGGTGGCCGCGCCGCCCGTCGGGTCGACGACCGCCGTCGAGGTGCGCGACTCGTCGGCGATCCGGACGAAGTCGTTGAGGATCGCCTCCGTCGTCAGCTCCTCGACGATGCGGTCGCCGGTGCGTCCGCCCGCGAGGCCCGTCGCGACGACGGGCACCTGGAGAAGTTTCAGCGCTCTCGCGATGTTGATCCCCTTTCCGCCCGCGAGCGCGAGGCCCTGGCTCGCGCGGTGGCGCTGGCCGAGCTGGAAGCTCGGGACGGTGAGGGTGCGGTCGATCGCCGCGTTCATCGTCACGGTGACGATCACGAGAACCAGCTCCAGACGTGGTGGGCGGTGCGACCGGCGTACCACTCGGTCCGCGCGAGTGGGCCCGGACGGGCAATCGCGCGAGAGGCGATGAGCGGGCTGCGGGCGACGAGCTTCCGGCCAGCGTAGATCCGGACCTCGCCGAGTTTCTCCCCCTTGGCGACAGGCAAGGCAACCGTCGCCCGCGCCACCACCTTCTCGCCCAGGCGGCGGTCGACGCGGACGATACGGACGAGCTTGCGGGGTGCGACGAGCCGCAGCGGAGCCCGTCCGTACGGCGCCCGGGCGTACGCGTAGTCGCGCCACGGCACGATCACGGCGACGGTGCGGTACCTCGACAGGCCGAATGCGAGAAGCTCCGCCAGCGCCTCGTTGCGCTCGCTGCGCGAGGGGCTCCCGAGCAGCGTCGCGTAGATCGTGACGCCGTCGCCGCGCGCCGCCGCCACCTCTGACCAGCCGGCGCGCGAGGTGTGGCCCGTCTTGACGCCGAACAGGCCTGGAAAGCTGCCGAGGAGATCGTTCCAGGTGTGGAGCGTCCGTCCGCCCTCGATCGTGTCTGTTCGTTCGTCGACGATCCCGCGGATCACCGGACTGCGCATCGCGATCCGCGCCAGGCGCGTTACGTCCCTGGCGCTCGAGTAATGACCCGCCGCGTCGAGGCCGTCGGGGCGCGCGAAGTGCGTGTCGCGCAGCCCGAGCTTCCGGGCCTCCTGATTCATCAGCTGTACGAACGCATCGACGCTCCCGTGGCCGACGTAGGCCGCGAGCGCGGTCGCGGCGTCGTTCGCGCTCTGGATGAGCGCAGCCTTGACGAGGTCACGCACGGTCAGCCGCTCGCCGGTCCGGAGGTGGATGGAAGATTCGCCGACGCTCGCTGCCACCGGGGCTACCGACACGATCTCGCTCAGCTTTGCGTGCTGGAGGGTGACGAGCACGGTCATCAGCTTGGTGATGCTCGCGATCGCCACTCGGCCGCCTGGCCGATACGCGAGGAGCACCTCCCCGCTCGTGCCGTTCTCGACCAGGTACGCGTGCGCCGTGGGTCACGGAGCGGCGGCGAGCACGGGAACGGCGAGGACGAGGGCTCCGAGGAGCGCGAGCCGGAGCTTCACCGCCTCAATCTAGCGCCGCGAGAGGGCGCTAGGCGACGCGGAGTCGCTGACCGATGTGCAGCGAGGTCGGCGAGACGCCGGGGTTCAGCACCAGGAGGCGGCCCGCGCTCGTTCCGAGCCGCGCCGCGATGTCGACGAGCGTGTCACCGCCCCGGATCACGTAGTAGCGGCGGCGCGAGCGCGGCGGCGCGACCACCTCCTGCCGCGCTGCCCGGGTCACGGTCGTGCGCGGTGCCGAGGCGCGGGCGGGGTGCCGGACGCCGGAGCGCACGAGCACGACCGCCACCGTCACCGCGGCAAGAAACGCGGCGGGCGCGAGATAGCGGAGCAGCAGGCGTCGGCGCGCAAGACCCGTCATCGGCTACCAGCCCGAGACGGCCCAGACCTCACGCTTCAGCCGCTCGGCCTCGGCGATCGCAGCCGTGCGCCAATCCATTCCCGACACGCGGAAGGCGTAGATCACGGATCGCGAGACGGTGACGAGAGCACTCGCAGGCCCGCTCGTGAAGGCCCTGGCGACGTCCGCAGGCGTTGCGCCCTGGGCTCCGACGCCCGGCAGGAGCAGAACCGCCTGCGGGAGCAGCCGCCTCGCCTCTCCGATCGCGCGCGGATGGGTGGCGCCGACGACGGCGCCGACGCTCGAGAGGCCGCGGCTCCCGACGAGATCCTCGCCCCAGTCGGCCACGAGGCGCGCGACGTGGTGCCACAGCGGGCGGCCGTCGGACAGCGTGACGTCCTGCACATCGCGCGAGCCCGTGTTCGAGGTCTTGACGAGGCAGAACAGGCCGCCTCCGGTACGACGGCAGGCGGCGAGCAGCGGCTCGAGCGAGTCACGGCCGAGGTAGGGGCTGACGGTAAGCGCATCCGCGAGCGGACCCTCGTCGCCCCGCGGCTCGAGGTAGGCGGCAGCGTAGGCGCGGGCGGTGGACCCGATGTCGCCCCTCTTGGCGTCCGCGACGACGAGCAGGCCGGCAAGGCGCGCATACGCGGAGATCTGCTCGAAGGCCCGGATCCCGTCGGCCCCCAGGGCCTCGAAGAACGCAAGCTGGGGCTTGACCCCCACCACCTCGGGCGCCACGGCGTCGATCAGGCCGCAGCAGAAGCGCCGGCAGGCGTCGGCGGCCTCGGCGCGATCGCGCTGCGCGTCGCCTCGCAGCTCCACGGGTAGCAGGTCGACTTGCGGGTCGAGTCCGACGATGAGCTGGCTTCGCTTGCGCTCGACGGCCTCCGCGAGGCGGTCGGCGAAATGGGCGGTGGCGCTCCTCCGCCGGTCCTGCGCCGCGATGCCCTGCACCATTCCGGCCAGGGTAGCTGTCGAGGCGGCGCGCCTCCTGGTCCTGGGGACTGTCCCTCGGACACGACCGCTTCGAACGCGGCCAGGGTCTGTCCCCAGACGAGTCCAGAAACGACGAAGGGCCGCGCTGCCGCGGCCCCTCGTCGCCGATCGATTCGGGTGGGCCCTAGCCGCGCACCGCCTGCTTCAGCGAGCTTCCCGCCGAGAACTTCGGCACCGTAGCTGCCGGAATGTTCACTTTCTGACTCGGATTGCGTGGGTTGACGCCCTGGCGCGCCGCACGCTGCTGGGTCGAGAACTTCCCGAAGCCCGTGAAGCTGACCGAGTCGCGCTTCTTGAGGGCCTCGGTGATCGACTCGAGCACCGCGTCGACAGCCTTCGAGGCGTCGCGCCTGTTCAGCCCGCTCTTCGAGGCGACCTGGTCAACGAATTCCTGTTTCGTCACGAATCTCTCCTCCTGTTGACGACCCTCTCCACTGAGGGACCCTAACACCGTGGTCGTTTCCGCTCAACCATGCGCTTTTGCGGCACTTTTTGCCGTCGCGAGCAGTTCGTCGACCCCGAAGAGGGGGTGAAGCTGCACCCCCAGAGCCGCCAGCGCCTCCTTTCCGCCTTCGCCACGATCGACAACGCAGACGGCGTTCCGACACCGTAGCGGCGCCGCTCGCAGGGCCTCGACAGCACCCGCCGCCGCTCCTCCCGAGGTGACGACGTCCTCGACGAGCACGACCAACTCCTCGGCCTGCCACGCGCCCTCGAGCCGGTTCGCCGTCCCGTAGTCCTTCGGTGCGGCGCGCACGATCAGGAACGGCAGCCGTGAGGAAAGCGATGCGGCGGCCGTGAGGGCGACCGCTCCGAGCTCCGGCCCGGCCAGCCGCTTCGCCTCCGGCTCGACCTCGGCCGCAAGCTTCGCGATCCGGTAGCCGAGCGCCTCGAGCAACTCGGGGCGAGTCTCGAAGCGGTACTTGTCGAGGTAGTACCGCGATCGCCGCCCCGACCGGAGGACGAAGTCACCCTCCAGGTACGCGTGCTCGACGATCGCCGCGCGCAACTCCCCGTCTCTCATCCGAAGCGCCCGCTAGAGGCGGGTCGACCCGATCGCCTCCCGCGCAAGCGGAAGCAGCCGCTCGGCCTCAGGGGACCCTTCGGTGAGCGAGACCATCGAGCCGTCGTCGAAGTAGAGATCGACCCGCTCGCGGCGGCGGGCGGCTCGCCGCCTCAAGAGCACGGTGCCCATGGCCGACCCCGCGGCCAGCAGGAAGCCCGTCAGTAGCCTACGACTTGCCATTGCCGCCCTCGGCCTGGCGCTTCTGCGCGCGCGACGGGGGGCTCTTCAGCTCCTTCTTCGCCGCAGGGCCATCGCCCTTCTTCGACGCTGCCGGCGAGGCCTTCTCCCGAGGCTTCGGCCTCTCGGGGGCGGGACTGTCAGCGAGGCTCCGCAGGCAGCTCTTCAGGTCGTAGAAGACGAGCCCCACAGTCGGCTCGACACTCGTGGTCGCGGCGATCACCCGTCCTCCGTCACGAACGACGAACACGCTTCCCTCGAGCGTCGCCGCCTCGAGCTGTGTCAGCGCCTCCGGGCCGAGGCTCCTGCGCACGCTCCCGGCGAAGGAGAGGAGTTCGAACGCGGCTCTAGCGAGCCTGCGCGCCCGGTCATCGTCGAGCGTCGACGCGCCGAGCTCGCCCTCGCGATCCATGAGCACCGCGGCCTGGATCTGCGACGAGATCTCAGTCAGGTCGGCCAGCGCCTGCTTCGCCTCCATGATCGTTGACGCTAACACAGGGGAATACTGCTCTCGTGCGCGCGCTGCTCCGCTCGGTGTTCGGGAAGTTCTTCCGCGATCGCGGCACACATCTCGCGGCGATGATCGCCTACTTCGCACTCCTCTCGTTCGTGCCGCTGGCATTCCTCGCGCTCGCCCTCCTCGGCCTGGCCGGCCGGCCCGACGAGTCGAGCTACCTCGTGACCGAGCTGAGGAAGGCATTCCCCGGCAGCTCCATCTCCAGCATCGTCAAGACGGTCGAGGCGATCCAGGAGAACGCCGCCACGCTCGGGGTCGTCGGGGGCGTGGCGCTCGGATGGACGTCGCTGTCCCTGTTCAGCGTGCTCGAGTCGGCGTTCAACATCGTCTACGACCGCCCCAACCGGTCCTTCCTGCGCGGGAAGGCTCTGGCGATCCTCTTCATGGTCGCCTCGCTCGTGACGCTCTTCATCGGGCTGCTCGTCGGCTCGATCGGCTTCGACGTCCTCAAGCGCTACGCGCCCGGCTTCGTAGCCAACAGCTACTTCGCCTACGCCCTTTCGGTTGTCGTCTCGATGGTTGCGATCTTTCTCTTCCTGCTTTCCGCCTACTACCGGCTGACGAACCTGAAGCTCGACGTGCGGGAGGTGCTCCCCGGGGCAGTGACCGCGACGATCGGTCTGGAAGCGACCTTCCAGGTGCTGCCCGTCTACCTGCGCCTCTCGAACCACCTCCCCGCGTTGCAGGCCTTCGGCGGGCCGGTCCTGCTTCTGATCTGGCTCTACGTGATGTCGAACGTCATCGTCTTCGGCGCCGAGGTGAACTGGTGGCTCGGCCGGGGCCGCCGCCAGCCCTCGCCCGTCGACGAGGCAGCCGCGGGACTTGCCTAGGAGCGTGGGTCTCTACTCGTGTTCGCTCGTGCGGCCCATTCGGACGGAGCGCGGGCAAACCCGCACTCCTGAGGCACCGCAAGCGGCGCCTAGAGACGCGCCTGGAGCGATCGGCGCAGCGCCGCCGCGGCGCGAGCCCGGTGGGAGTTGGCCCGTTTCCAATCGTTGCCGAGTTCCGCAACGGTTAGCTCCGCGGCCTCCGGGACGAAGATCGGGTCGTAGCCGAACCCCTCGCTGCCCCGCCGCTCGTGGGCGATCCGGCCGTTCAGCGTGCCGGTACCGCGGTGCTCCTCCTGGTCGTGAGAGATACAGACGAGCTCGCAGACGTACCGGGCGCCCCGGTCTTCCTCGCCGCGCAGCTCTTCGAGCAGCCGCTCGACCGGCTCCTGCGCCCAGCGTGCCGACTCGATCCCGGGGCGACCGCCGAGGGCCTCGACCTCGATCCCGGAATCCTCGCCCAGCACCCACCTGCCCGCCTTGACCTTCGACCGAGCGAAGCGCGCCTTTGCGCGAGCGTTCTCGTAGTAGGTCCTCCCGACTTCGGGCGGGAACTCGGCGGCACCGAGCAGCCGGATCTCCCAGTCCGGAAGAGCGGCGCGCAGCTCGTCGAGCTTGTGCGGGTTCGCGGAGGCGAGGACCGCCCTCAGCGGTTCCATCGCACCTGACAGACCTGCTCGCGCTTGGCCTTGAGGACGGTCGCGAGCGTGAGCCGCAGGGTCGTCCCGCCCCGCGACGGGAGGTCAGGCACGGGGCGCGGTCACGGCCTCCCGCTGCGCCTCGCCGATCCGGCCGATACCGGCCGCCGCAAGGTCGAGGAGAACCTCCAAGTCATCCCTCGAAAAAGGCTCGCGCTCCGCCGTCGCCTGCACCTCCACGAGCCGGCCCTCACCGATCGAGACGACGTTGAGGTCGACGTCGGCGGTCGAGTCCTCGGAATAGTCGAGGTCGAGGAGCGGCGTTCCGCCGACGATGCCGACGGAGACGGCCCCGATCGAGTCGCGGATCGCGCGCGAGAGGCCGAACCGCTCGAGTGCGCGGTGCGCGGCAACGTAGGCGCCGCAGATCGCTGCGCAACGCGTGCCCCCGTCGGCCTGAAGGACGTCGCAATCGAGCCAGAGGGTTCGCTCGCCGAGCGCCTGGAAGTCGACGATCGCGCGCAGCGAGCGCCCGATCAGGCGCTGGATCTCAATCGTCCGGCCCTGTTGACGGCCGGTTCGGGCCTCGCGCGGGGTGCGGTCGCCCGTCGAGGCCGGCAGCAGCGAGTACTCGGCTGTGAGCCAGCCCTTGCCGCCGCCCTTCATCCAGCGGGGGACGCCTTCCTCGACCGACGCCGTGCAGAGGACGCGGGTCTTGCCCTGCGAGTACAGCGCCGAGCCGTGAGGTTGCTCGAGGAAGTCGGGCTCGATCGCGACGGGCCGCAGGCCGTCGTCGCGGCGATTGTCGAGGCGACTCACGCCGCGGCCTCGAGCTCGGCGGCGGCGACGTGCCCGACCTCGCCGAGCGGGAGCTGGAGGAAGCGCTCGCCGAGCGCGCGAAAGGTCCCGACGTCCCCCGTCGTCAGGAACCGATAGCGACCCTCCCGACTCTCCGCGTTCTCGATGCCCTTACGCGCCAGCGTCTCCGAAACCTCGCGCGCAGTCTCCTCGGCCGAGAAGACTAGCGTCGTCTCGCGCCCGAACACCCGCTGGAGGATCGGCCGGATGAACGGATAGTGCGTGCAGCCGAGGATCACGGTGTCGCAGCCGGCTGCCTTCAAGGG
This sequence comes from Gaiellales bacterium, assembly GCA_038320185.1. Taxonomy (GTDB): domain Bacteria; phylum Actinomycetota; class Thermoleophilia; order Gaiellales; family Gaiellaceae; genus JBBQDZ01. The sequence goes on along the minus strand of JBBQDZ010000015.1, from coordinate 12,417 downwards.
CGCCGCGTACTGGCGCACGGCGGCCACCGTCTCCTCGCCAAAGGGCTGGTCGCTCTCGATCAGCGGCACGAGCTTCGGGCAGGCGATCGCCGTGAACCGCACGCCGGCGTCGAGCGTCCGGACGAGCCGCTCGTATCTGCCCGCGGCGACCGTCGCCTCGGTGGCGAGTAGGCCGATCCGCCGGTTGCGGGTCGCCTGAACGGCGGCGTGCGCCTCTGGCGTCAGGACACCGACGACGGGGACGGCGAGGCTCTCCTGGAGGTCGGGGAGCGCCGCTGAGGTGGCGGTGTTACAGGCGACCACGATCAGCTTGACGCCAAGAGACTCGAGGTAGGCGCCGATCTCGTGGGCGTACCGCCTGATCTCTCCGAGCGGCCGAGGCCCGTAGGGGAGGCGCGCGCCGTCACCGAGGTAGACGAAGTCCTCGTGCGGCATCGTCACGAGGCACTCGTGCAGCACGGTCAGCCCACCCATGCCCGAGTCGAAGACACCAACCGGGCGCGAATCGACGCTGTGCTCTCGAACTCGAAGGGTGCTCACGCAGACGATTGTAGAAAGGAGAAGCGGCGGATACGCTGGAGCGCCGATGCGCCGCCTTCTCGCCCTCGCCTGCTCGGCAGCCGCCGCGCTCGCATTCGCCGGAGCCGCCTCCGCCTTCACGAAGAGCGACCAGATGCTGGCGATGGACGACGGCATCTCGATCGCGACCACGCTGTACCTGCCCGACGGCGCGCCGCCGGCAACCGGCTGGCCGACGGTGATGATGTTCCACGGGCTCGGCGGCCGGCGGACGGAAATGAACGTGCTCGCCGAGACCTGGTTCGTCCCGAAGGGATACGCCGTCTTCACCGCCGACGCGCGCGGCCACGGCGACTCCGGCGGCGTCGTCACGATCGACGGCCCGCGTGAGGTCGCGGACGTCAAGGCGCTCTACGGCTGGGTCTCCTCGCAACCGGGCATCGACACGGCGCACATCGGCTCCTGGGGTGTCTCCTACGGCGGCGGCATCGAGCTGCGCGCTCTCGTCGAGCACGTTCCCTTCGCCTCGGTGGAGACCTTCGAGACCTGGAGCGACCTGTACGCGGCGCTCGTCCCGAACAACCTCTCGAAGTCGGGCGTCGTCTTCGGCTTCCTGAACAACATCCGTGCGAACGCGATCTCGGAGCTGATCCAGACGACGAAGGGAGACCTGCTCGGCAGCACGAACCTGCCGGCGCTGAAGGCGCTCCTCGACGAGCGCTCGAGCCTCTCGGCTCTGAGCCAGGTGACGACGCCGGTGTTCATGGCGCAGGGCCGTCGCGACTTCGCGTTCGACATGGGCCAGATGACGCGCGCCTACGCCGTCCTCAAGGGGCCGAAGCGGCTCTATCTCGGCAACCTCGGCCACGCGCCCTCGACCTTCCTCTCCGACGACTTCCAGCACTTCATGACGCAGGCGGTCCAGTGGGAGGATCGCTTCCTGAAGGGTCAGCCGAACGGCATCGATACCCAGCTGCCGGTGGAGCTCGCGCCAAACCCGTTCCGCGGCAAGACCGTCTCCTTCAAGGGGCTGCCGCCGACGAAGACGCTGAAGGTGCGCTTCCCCGGCTCGGCGACGATCAACCAGGAGGGGAAGATCGTGCGGACGGTGTCGCTGCCGCGGGTTGCGCTCGAGCAGTTCGGTTCCGCTGTCGTTCGGGCGACCGTCTCCTCGAAGACCGGCTTCCCCCACCTCGTCGCGGTACTGAGCGCGCTGCCGCCCAAGGGGTCGGAGATCCTGCTCGAGGACGGAGGCACGCAGACCGCCCTGCCTGCGAAGCCGCGGCTGGTGAGCTTTCCGCTCGCGAGCAACGCAACCCTCATCCCCGCCGGCTCCAAGCTCCGCATCACGCTGGCGTCGAACTCCTCGGTCCAGAACCCGGCGAACCTCGTGTACCTCCAGACGCCGCTTCCGCCCGGCTCCTCGGTCACCGTCGGGAAGGTCACCGTCGATCTGCGGTTGCTGAAGACGCCGATCTCGAAATGAGGCGGCTCCGGCGCGCCGGCGTCCTCGCTGCCCTGGCGCTCGCCGTCCCAGCTGCCTTCGCCGGCTCCACGCCGGGCCTCACCTCGAGCTCGATCCTCCTCGGGGGCACGGTCCCGATCAGCGGCCCGGAATCCGCCTTCGGCGTCGTGGCCCCCGGCGCGAAGGCCTACTTCGACTACGTGAACGCGCACGGCGGCGTCTTCGGCCGCAGAATCGCCTACGAGTACCTCGACGACGCCTACGACCCGGCGCAGACGGTGCAGCAGACGCGCAAGCTCGTCGAGGAAGACCATGTCTTCGCGATCTTCGGAAGCGTCGGCACCGAGCACATCCTCGCCGTGCGCCCCTATCTCGCACAGCAGGGCGTCCCGCAGCTCTTCGTCGGCACCGGCCTCACCGACATCGGCCGCAACCCCCGCTACCCGGGCACGATCGGCTACCTCGTGGACTTCGCCGCCGAGGGGAAGGCTTTCGGCAGCTACGTCGCAAAGACGAGACCCGGGGCGACAGTGGCGGTGCTCTCGGAGGCGAGCGACTACGGCAAGGAGCTCCTCAGGGGCCTGAAGAGCGGGCTGCACGGCAAGGCGCGGATCGTCGCCACCGAGGATTACGAGGTCACAGGGACGGACGTGAACTCGCAGATCGCGAAACTCCGGGCCTCGAATGCCTCGGTGTTGATGCTCTTCGCGCTCCCCAAGCAGACGATCCAGGCCTTCGTCGGGATCGACAAGCTCGGCTGGCATCCGCAGGTCTTCGTCACCTCGGTCTCCATCGACCCGGCCGTGATGCAGATCGTGGCGCTGAACACCTCGCGAAAGACGACGGAGGGAGCGATCAGCCTCGCCTTCTTGAAGGATGCGACGAGCCCTCGCTGGGCAAACGACGCCGGTGTCGAGCTCTACCTCCGGATCATGCGCCGGTACGCGTCCAAGGAGGACCCGAAGGCGGTCGCGCACCTCTACGGCATGGCCACGGCGTTCACGATGGTGGACGCGCTCAGGCACGCGGGCCGCAACCTCACGAGACCGGGCCTGCTGAAGGCCGCCACCCACCTGGACGAGGCCGACAACCCCTTCCTCCTGCCGGGCATCGTCGTGCGCACGACTCCGAGCGCCCGGTTCCCGCTCACCCAGGCCCAGCTCTACCGCTTCCACGCCGGCCGCTGGCAGCCGCTCGCAGGAGTCATCCCGACCAGGCCGTAAACGTCTTGTAAGGGTTGGGTTTGATCTCCCAACCCTCCTGGCGACAACCCGTCTATGAAGGCAAGATCGCCCGGAGAGGCCTCGGGTCGCTGTACTTTGGAATGGGGCCTCGGACACGAGAAAGGACACTGGATGAGGAGCAGAACGCGATTCGTGCTGACCGCTGCGGCCGCGCTCACGGCGCTCGCACTCGCAGGCTCGGCGCTCGCGGCGTACACGCCGAAGCTGACGATCACGGGGGCCAGCCAGGCCGCCGGCGCCGCCGGCGGTATCAAGGTGAAGTTCCAGGTCGCACAGACCGACGACCCGACCGCGAAGGCGACCTTCTACGTGCCGCAGGGATACCAGCTCGCGACCTCGGGAACCGCAGGGACGCAGCTCGGCACGGCCGCGGCCTCCGTCTTCGCGATCGACCTGAACGCAGTCGTTCCGGTCACGGGAACGGTGGCGGTCTCGAATCCCGCCGATTTCGCCGCCCAGGCCACCGCCTGCACCGGTACCGCAGCCCACACGGCCGTCTGGGCGCTCAACCTGAGCGCGGCGGGCACGCCTCTGGTCGTCCCGGTGTTCGTCGACAGCGTCACGGCGGGGCCGGTGGCGCTCTTTGCCTCCGCGACCCTCGTCATCTGCCTGCCGCCTCCGGACGTGCCCGTCGGAACGCCAGGCCGCGCGACGCTCGGGGCGAAGCTCCTGACCGCGGAGTTCACCACGAACGCGATTACGAACCCCGCCGTCCAGGGCGAGTACCGCTGGCGGGCCACCGCGACGCCGTATTCGCCCGGCAAGGGCACGGTGAACGCGGCCGCAACCGTCGAGGTGCAGTCGCTCATGGAGCTTCCCACCAGACTCTCGCTCAAAGCGACGGTCAAGAAGACCTCGAAGAAGGGGATCAGCCTCGTCAACTACAGCGGCTCCGGGCTCTCGAACGGCCAGGGCCTGAGCGCCGCCTCGATAGACTTGCTGAAGGGCTCGACCGCCACCAGCGTCAAGAAGTTCAAGACGCAGACGACCGACGCCAACGGCACCTTCAGCGGCTCTTTTGCACAACGGCAGGCGAAGACGGCCATCAAGGTCTATCTCCTCGCGCGGGTGACGACGCAGGACCGTGACCTCGGCCCCTCCGGGTGCACGGCGACGTTCCTCCCGCCGGCCTCGCCCTTCGCGATCCCCTGCCTCGACGCCACCGTCGGCGGCGTCACCGTGTCGAGCCCGCTCGTGAAGGTAAACGTGCCCGCCGCGCCGAAGCCCAAGCCCAGGAAGAAGGGCCATTAGCACCAGAAGCGAAATCGCGGGGCGGGTGCTCGTCGAGCCGCCGCCCCCACCGCCCAGGAAAGGAACCAGATGAAGAAGACACTCCGCCTTGCCGTGCTTGGAGCGACCGCGACCGTCGCGCTCTCGCTCGCGAGCGCCGCCCTTGCCGACTTCAAGCCGTCGATCTTCGTGAACAACGGTGCGAGCGCCGGGGCTGCCGGCGTGACGATGCGCTACGTCACGACGACGCTCCACGACCCGACGGCCGTGCTCAAGTACGCGGTCCCGAAGGCCTATACGGTCAGCACGTCGGGAACCGCCGGCACGAGCCTCGGCACCACGAGCGCCACCTTCTACGCGGCCGACCAGAAGACGGCGGTGTCGGGGAAGGGAACGCTCCAAGTCGCGAACGCGTCCGAGTTCGCGGGACAGGCAACCGCCTGCACGGGTTCCGCGGTGCATACCGCAACCTGGGTCGCCTCGGTGACCGCGGGAGGCACGAACTTCCGGCTGCCGGTGTTCGTCGACACGATCGCGAGCGGCCCACTGGCGTCGCTCTCGTCGGCGTCGCTGACGATCTGCTTCGCCGCACCGGATGTGCCCGCCGGCACCCCGAACAGGGCTGCCCTGGGGGCGAGAATCCTGTCGGCGTCCTTCACATCCAGCGCGATCACGACCCCCGCCCAGGGCGGGACATATCGGTGGCGCGCGACCGCGACGCCCTACTCTCCCGGGAGAGGGCTCGCGAACAGCAACGCAACCGTCGAAGTGCAGTCGCTGGCGGTCTTGCCGATCGGAATCACGCTCTCCGCGCAGCGCGTGACTGCAGGGAAGGTTCACTTCCTCGGCGCGCTCAGCGCCAACGGAGCCGGCATCTCCGGCGTCTTCGTCGACCTGCTGAGGAGCGGGAAGAAGGTCGCAACGCTGACGACCAAGCGGGCGGGCGCCTTTGATGCGATCGGCAAGCTGAAAGGCGGCGGAACCTTCGCTGCCCGTGCCACCCAGCCCGACAAGGATCTCGGTTCGGGGAGCTGCCAGGCCACCTTCCGGCCGCCGCTCTCGCCGACGCTGATCCCCTGCATCGATGCGACGCTGCCCGGCTTCAGCGTCGTCAGCAAGACCGTCAAGGTCTAGGTCACCGCATACGACGGGCGAGGCTGTTCCGAAGCCTCGCCCGTCGTATGCTCGCCTGCAGTGGCCGCGATCCGCATCGGAACGTGCTCCTGGGCGGACGAGTCGCTCTCGAAGTACTGGTATCCGCCCGGCGTCGCAGCACGTGAGCGCCTTCGCTACTACGCAGAGCGGTTCGACACCGTGGAGGTCGATTCGACCTACTACCGCCTGCCGAGCCTCTCGGCGGTCGAGGGCTGGGCCGAGCGGACGCCGCCCGGCTTCGTCATGCACGTGAAGGCGTTCGGCCTCATGACGCGCCATCCGGTGAAGCTCGAGACGCTTCCACCGGAGCTCCGAGAGGCGGTGCAGGTCGACGATCGAGGCCGAGTCGAGCGCCCCTCGCGCGAGGTGCGGGGCGAGGTCTTCCGGCTCTTCCGGGAGGCACTCGAGCCTCTTCGCGCGGCCGGGAAGCTCGGCGGGATCCTTCTCCAGTTCCCTTCGTATGTCGTCTTCAAGCCCGCCTCCTTCGAGTACCTGCGCTGGGCGCGGGAGCAACTCGGTGCCGACCGCATGCTGGTCGAGTTCCGCCACCGGAGCTGGCTCGAGGATGACACCCGCGCCGCGACGCTCGCGCTCCTCGAGGATCTCGGGGCGGCTCACGTCGTCGTGGACGCGCCCAAGACCGAGGCGCGCAACCTCGTGCCGACTGTCGTCGCCACGACGAGCCCGCTCGCCTACGTCCGCTTCCACGGCCGCAACGCCGGCACCTGGAACGTGCGCGGGCGCAGTGCCGCCGAGCGCTTCGACTACCTCTATTCGGACGAGGAGCTACGCGAATGGGTCGAGCCGCTGCGCGAGCTGGCGCAGACCTCGGAGGAGGCCTACGTCGTCTTCAACAACAACGGCCGCAGCGCCGCGAACGGCGGCTTCGTCCCGCAGGCGCCGACCAACGCGGTCACGCTGGCCGGCCTCCTCCGGGACGCAGCCGTTCCGGTGACTAGGGTGAGTGCGTGAACGTCCTCGCGATCATCCACGGCGAGGAGGTTCGTTCCGGGGTCTTCGGTGAGGTCGTCGAGGAGCGTGGCCATCGCCTGGAGGAGTGGAGCCTCGCGTGGGGCCGGCCGCCGGTCCGGCCGGTCGACGACTACGGCGCCGTACTCGTCTTCGGCGGGGCGATGCACGCCGACCAGGACGACCGCCACCCGTGGCTGCGCGAAGAGAACCTCCTGCTCCAGCGGCTGCTCGCGACACGGACCCCGCTCCTCGGCGTCTGCCTCGGCGCGCAGCTCCTGGCGAAGGCGGCGCACGCGCCCGTCGGGCCGGCGGCAGAGCCCGAGATCGGCTGGTTCGAAGTGGAGTTGCTGCCCGCCGCCGAGGAGGACCCGCTCTTCGAGGGGCTGCCGAAGCGCTTCCACGCCTTCCAGTGGCACTACTACACCTACGGTCTGCCCGCCGGAGCGCGAGAGCTCGCACGCAGCGCGGGGTGCACCCAGGCCTTCGGACTGGGAGAACTCGCGTGGGGCATCCAGTTCCACGCGGAGGTGACCCGCCGCCAGGTCGACGCCTGGATCGAGAGCAGCGGCGACGAGCTGCCGCTGCCGGCCGCCGAGCTCGGGCGGCAGCTCGACGAGCGGATGGCCGGGTGGAACACGCTCGGGCGCAGCCTCTGTGACTCGTTCCTCGCGGTCGCCGAGCGCGCGGCGCAGCCACTGGCGCCGCGGCAGACGGCGTAGACGCTGAGCTGCTAGCGCTCGATCGGCAGCTCGAGGTGGCGCGACCACTCGTGCCACGAGCCGGCGTAGTTTCGCGCCGCGTAGCCGGCGCTCCGGAGCGCCAGGGTCGCGAGGGCCGAGCGCGAGCCGGAGTGGCAGTACGCGACAACGGCGGCTCCCTGCGGAAGTCCGACGAGCTCGTGAATCTCCTCGGGCGAGCGGGGCTGGCCGGGACCCGCGAAGAGGCGCGAGACCTCGAGCTGCCTGGCGCCGGGAATGTGACCCTGGCGGGGATCGCAAGGAGAGCCGCCGCGACCGGTGAACTCGTCGTCGCGGCGCACGTCGAGGAGCGTGAGGCCGGGATCGTCGAGGCGATCGGCGAGCTCTTGCCGGGTCGGCAGCGCGTCGAGGCGCGGCTCGTAGGTCGCCTTCACCGGCTGGAGCTCGGCCGGCCCCTGCTCCAGCTCGCCTCGCCAGGCGGCGATGCCACCGAGCATGATCGCGACCCGAGGATGCCCGGCGAGCTCGGCGAGCTGGGCCGAAGGCATCGCCCCGACCCCGTCGCCACGGTCGTAGAGCACCAGTCGCTCCTCGCCCGAGACGCCGTGGCGCCGCAGGCGCAGTCCCACCTCGCCCGCGAAGGCTCGCACGGCGTCGGGGTCGCTCGAGGGGGGTGGAGAGCCGAGGACGAGGGGGATCGAGCCGGGAATGTGGCCGCGGGCATAGGCGTTCGGCCCCCGGACGTCCCCGAGGACGAGATCGGGCTGACCGGCGTGGGCCTCGACCCAATCCCGGTCGACGACCGCGGGGAGGTCGCTCACAGGGCAACCGCCGGGGGTTGACGCGACATCCGAGACCGGCCGCGGCGATCCCAACCCTCCGCGTCTGGGATCACGGGAGTGCTCACGAGAGCGGTGCGAGGAAGTCGAGGAGCAAGCGCTCGAAGCGGTCGGGCTGCTCGACGCTCGGTAGATGTCCCGCACCCTCGAAGATCTCGGCGCGCCCCTCGGCGGCCGAGGCCGCCAGGCGACGCGCCACCTCGGGCGAGACGAGCGGATCACCGTCTCCCGCCGCGACGAGCAGCGGGCACGCGAGGGAGGCAACCACGTTCTGCGCGTCGTCGCGGTCACGAATCGCCGTGATCGCTTGCGCGAGGCCCTCGGGATCCTGCCCGAGCGCCATCGCCCGCACGCGCTCGAGCGTCTGCCCCCGTAGGCCCGGAAAGACGGTTTGGTGCATCTCGCGCCAGAGCCCTTCCGCGCCGTCCGCAGCGACCGCTTGGAGCCAGCGCTCCCGCGTCGGCCTCCGCTCGGGCGCGTCGGCCTCGGCTCGCGAGCCGACTAGGACGAGGCCGGCGAGCCGCTCCGGTGCCCGCCGCGCGATCGCAAGCGCCACGTAGCCGCCCATCGACGCACCTACCGCGGCGAAGCGGCCCTCGACGCGATCGAGGATGGCCCGGGCCCACTCGTCCATCGAGCTGCCCAGCTCGTACAGCCGGGGCGCAGCCGGCTCGTGGCCTGCAGCCGAGAGCGCGTCGAGCTGCGACTCCCACATCCGCTCGTCGAGCGGCAGGGCGTGGAGCAGCGCGACCTTCATCGAGCGAGCGCGGCGACAAGGTCGAGCTCGGCCGCGACGGCCTCACGCTCGCAGAGTCGTTCGAGCCAGCCCTCGAGGTTTGGATACAGGCCGAGGTCGACGCCCAGGTTGGCTCGCGCGCGCAGGATCCAGGGGACGTAGGCGATGTCGGCGAGGCCATACGCCTCCCCGCCCAGATACGGCGCGCGCTCGAGCTCCGAGTGGAGCTCGGCGAGGCGTCCCTCGAGCCGCTCACGTGCATCCGGCTCGCCGCGACGGAGGGCGTAGTAGGCCGCGGCGAGCTCGTCGAAGTGCCAGATCCGCAGCCGCGCGAGCGCGCGTGCGCGCTCCTCGCGCGGCAGCAGCGCCCGCTCCGGATGAAGCTCCTCCAGGTACTCCATGATCACGGTCGACTCCGGCAGCACGAACCCGCCGTCCTCCTCCAGCACCGGCACGCGTCCACTCGGATTCTTCTCGTAGAGCCACGCAGGGCGGTCGCCGAGGTCGATCTCCACCGTCTCGTAGTCGAGTTCCTTCTCGGCGAGCACGATCCGGACCCGGGCGCAGTAGGGGCAGCGCGGCGCGTCGTAGAGGGTGATCACGCTCCGAGCCTATCCATGCGCCACGGCGACGGCGCCCGCGCCCGCGAGCTCCGCGGCCTCCGCAAAGGCGAGCTCTCCCCCCGAGATGCCGAGCACCTCCGCGATCGACGCCAGCAGCTCGCGGGCGGGCGGGAGCTCGGCGGGGGACGCGGCGGAACGGGCCACCGCTCGTACCCGCGCCGGGTCCGCGCCGGTCAGGCGGGCGAGGACGGTGGGATTCGCCCTCAGGGCGACGACGTCGCCGGGCGGAAGCGCGCCGTGGTACTCCGGCACCGAGGCGTACTCGTCGGCGATCCGGCCGTGCTCGAAGAGGATGAACCGTACGACAGCTCCGTCTTCGAGGCCGAGGCAGAGCACGACCGTGCCGAGGCGGTCCGACAGCTCGCGCGCCAGCCGGCGCAGGAGCTGGGGGTCGCGTTCCGCGAGCTGGTCGTAGACCGCGGTCCAGCCGTTGCGCGGAGCCCCGACGATGCTCCCGGCTGACCGACCGAGCCTCGGGACGAACTGGCGCACCGCGCGCTCGACCGCCCCCGCGTCGTCCGTCTGCACATGAACCGAGCCGAAGGTCTCGCCGCGCTGCTCGCGACCGAGGCGACCCTCGAGTTCTGCGAGACCGGCGACGAGCTGCAGCGAGCGAGTGCGGAAGCCGAGTCGGTCGTAGACGGCCCGGGCGAGGGAGTTCGTGGAGTCGACGTGCAGGGTCACGTGATCGGCCCCCTGTACTCCGAGCTCCCCCACGACCTCGGCGAGCAGGGCCTTTGCGACGCCCTGCCGCCGCGCCCGCGGCCGCACGTAGAGATCGCTCAGGTAGCCCTTGCTCGGGCCCTTCCGCCGCGCGAGCGCGAGCCCGACCGGTCCGGCCTCGTCCTCGGCGAGGAACACGAGGTGGTCCGCGAGGTAAGCGTCGACCTCGCGCAGCTCCCCCTCGAGCGTGTCGGAGTGGTAGGGCGGCGGCGGCAGCTCCTCGTAGAACTCGGCGTAGAGAGCGTGCACCGCCTCCTGGTCGGCCGGTGTCGCAGCGCGGATCCTCACGCCGCCGCCCCGGCCCCGTACAGCGCGAGCAGGAGGTAGTGGGCTGTCAGGTTCTGGAAGGGGTCGAAGCGCTCGCCCAGCACGCGCACCTCCTCGGTCGAGAGCTGCCGGCCGCCACCATAGAACGCGGAGACGGCCTTGCGAAGCCCGAGGTCGCCGGCAGGCCAGGCCCTCGGGCGTGCGAGATGTCGTGCGAGGAACCAGTCGGCCGTCCAATCGCCGAGGCCCCGCACGGCGACCAGTCGCGCCTTCACCTCTTCGTCGGCCAGGCGAGGGAACTGGTCGTAGGGGAGTGGCTCGCGTGCGAGCCCGATGACGTACTCGGCCTTGCGGCGCGAGAACCCGAGCCCGAGGAGCTCGTCAGGTTCGGCCGCGGCCAGCCGCTCCGCGGTCGGGAACGAGTGGGCGAGCTCGCGGCGTTCACCGTAGCGCTCGATCAGCCGGTTCCGGACCGCGAACGCGGCGAAAAGCGACACCTGCTGCGCCGTGATCGAGGTGACGAGCGACTCGAACGGGTCGGGGGCAAGCGGCGGGCGCAGTCCGCGGAGCCGCTCGACCACGCCGCTCAGCACCTCGTCACCGGCCACGAAGGCCTCGAAGGACGCGAGGTCGAACTCGAAGCCGAGCAGCTTGCGGACGACGCCGTCCGTCTCGTCGTCCAACGGCTCGACCTCGACGCCGCCGGCTGCAGCTTCGATCCGCACCTCCCGGCCTGCGACCACGCGGTGCAGGCCGCCCTCGTGCCACAGGTTCGCGAGGTCGGGCCCGAAGGCCCGGAAGCGCTCGGTGGAGAGCGCGAAGTCGTACGGGTCGGGAACCCGGAGCAGTGCCATAGCCGAACGCTAGCGACGACCCCGGCCCGGGCCGCCGCCAGCGTAGGCGCGGGTTACGTCAGGCGGATCAGCTCGGCGCTGAGTGCCCAGTCGTCGAGGCGGAAGTTCGTCGTGCCGGTGCCACCGACGACCTGCCACTGCACCTTGAGGCTGTGCGTCCCGGCCGCGAGCGTCCCGCTCACGCGCTGGATCGCGTGCGCCTCCCACGAGGCGGCGCTCTCGGTTCCACCGTCGGTCGTGTCGAAGGCGAAGTCCACGCCCTCGGCCGGCAGCAGTTCGACGCCGTCCACCGTTAGCCGCACGGAGCAGAAGCCGAGGCCGACGTAACAGGCCGACTCACCGGAGAACGTCGCGAGGATCTGGCCCGTCTGACCCGTCGGGATGTCGATCGCGGTCGATGCTCCCGAGAGATCGATCCCCACGGTGGAGGTGGTCGTCTGCGCGACGGCTCCGGTCACGACCTTCGCCGCGGAGATCCCGCCGGCCGGCGAGACTCCCGCCGGCCCCGCCGGCCCAGTCGGGCCCGCCGGCCCCTGCGCGCCAGTCGGTCCCGCTCGGCCGGTGGCGCCGCGCGGCCCTCTCGGAATCGCGAGCACAGACAGCGGGAACTTGTTGAAGCGGTTCAGCGCGAGCAGCTTGTGCGCCTGCGGTGTCTTGGAAGCCTCGATGCCGTTGACGGCGCCCGAGTTCCTCGCGAACAGCGCGATCGGCGGAATAGCCTGAAGCGCAGCCTGGCCGACGCCGGTGGCGCCGAGCAGCGCAACCACGAGCGCGGTTACGGACAGAGCGATCGGAAGACGCTTCGTCACGTCGTTTCCCCCTTCGTAGAGTGCGATTGGGCGAGCTTCGAAGCTAGCCGTCGATCTTGAGGGATTCGTTAGAAATGGCCCCGCTCGTTAGGGTGCTCGATGTGGGCGAACGGATCCCGACGGCGTGGTGGCGACGCTCGTCGAGCGGGAAGAGACGCCCGTGATGTTCCTGCGCACCGCCGACGACCCGGCGAGCTTCGGGCCTCTGTGGCAGCGGCTGGAGGAGCTGGTGGGACTGCGAGGCCGCAAGTTCTTCGGCTCGTTCGACGCGGGCACGCAGGAG
>JBBQDZ010000014.1:0-23353 GCA_038320185.1 Gaiellales bacterium | reverse complement strand
ACGCCGAGCCGCACGTCGCCGGCAGCGCGAACCAGCGCCTCCGTCAGGCCATGCGGATCGAAGCGCAGCCCGACCGTCCGCTCGTTGCCGGTCTCCTCCCGGACGACCGGTGCCCCGAGCAAGCGAACCCACTCGAGCCCCTCGTCGAGGCGCTCGATGACCTGCCGCTGGAGCGCGGGATCCCCTCCGGGACATTCGGCCCGGAACGCCTCGAGGTTCCGGTAGCGCCAGACGACACAGCTCGAGAGCAGCATCGAGCCGCCCGGGCGCTCTCCCTTCTCGTACACGGTCGCCGGGAGCCCGAGCTCCCGGGAGCGGGCGGCCGCGCAGAGACCCGCCATTCCGGCGCCAAGGACGTTCAGCAACTATCCCAGGGCGAGGCGAGGTGAGAAGCAAGACCCGCTGGAGATGTGCGCCATTCTCAGCGGAGAGAGAAGCCCGGCTTGTGCTCGACGTACTCGATGCGCACGCGGTCGGGTCCCCAGAGGAAGGCGGCGTAGGTGTTCGGTGCATCGACGACGCTCTCGACCTCGATTCCGGCCTCCGCGGCTCCCGCGATGTGCTCCTCGGCGGAGTCGACGAGGACGGCCAGGTGATTGAGAAGCGGCCGCTCGGGCTCGCCCGGGTCCCCCTCGTGGAACTCGACAAACGCGCCGCCGACCTCGACACGCTCAGGCCCTGCCGGAGCGAAGCCGAAGCGCTCGTACTCCCTGGTCGTCGACTCGGGGTTCGGTGTGTAGAGCGCGACGTGATCGAGGTCGTACTCGACCTCCGTGGGAGCCTCCACGAGCCTCACCTTCAGCCCGGCCGAGAGCTCCAGGAGCTCGCCCGAGCCCGCGGGTAGCGCCGCCCGCGCCCGCTCCAGGCTCGAGACCCGGAGGGCGACGTGCTCGAACGGGCCGGGCTCCCGCGGTCCCTCCGCGTCGAAGAGCGTCAGCTTCCCACGGCGCGCGTCAGAGCCGACGAGCGTGAACCTGTCGGTCCGCTCGATCACGTGCATGCCGAGATGGGCGCTCGCCAGAGCGGCCGCCGAGTCGCGATCCTCGACCCAGAACGCGACGTGATCGAGCGTCTTGGGTCTCATCGCGAGACCGGCGGAAGGGCTATTTCGCGGACCTAGAGCGGGAAGTGGAACTCCCGGACGAGGACTTCGACCCCTTCGCGGCGGAGCGCTTGGCCGCCGTGCCCTTGGCGGCCGAGCTCTTGGCGGATCCGCCCTTTGGGGCCGAGCTCGAGCTGCGCGAGGAGCTGCTCTTGGCAGCAGCGCCGCTCTTCGAGGCGGAGCTCTTCGACGAGCCGCTCTTCGAGGTCGAGCTCTTGCTGGAGCCGGAGCTGCGGGACGTCCCCGGGCTCTTCGAGCCTGAGCTCTTCGAGGCCGAGTTCTTCGAGCTGCCGGACGAGCCGCTGCGCGAGGAGACGCCCGCGCTCTTCGCCGACGAGGCGGAGCTCTTGGAGTTGACGCCGCGCGACGAGCTGCTCTTCGAGCCGGAACTCTTCGGGACGGAAGCCTTGGAAGCCGAGCTCTTCGAGGACGAGCTCGAACCCTTGGAGGTCGCGCTCTTCGAGCCGGAGCTCTTCGGCGCGGGACTCGAGGCCTTCGAGAAGCCGGAGCTCTTCGACGCGGCGGTCTTGGCACCGGAGCTCGAGCGCTTCGCGCTCGTGCTGCGCGAGGAAGCGCTCTTCGAGCGGGCGGCCTTGGAGGAGCCGGAGCTCTTGGACGCGCCCGCCGAGCTTCCCTTCGAAGTGCCGGGGCTCTTCGCCGACCGCGAGGACGACTTCGCCTCGCCGCTCTCTGCGCGCTGCTTGTTCACCGTTCTGGCGGCGATCTCCTTGGCGCGCTTCGGCGTGCGGCCCGCCTCCTGCTCACTCTCCTTGACGTGCTCGTACTGGCGCTCGCGCTTCGCGCTCCAGGCCTTCTGTGGCATTTCATCCCTCCCGTGGCGGTTGAACCCGTGGAAAACCTGCCCGCCGCGTAGAGTTTCGACACATGCCCAAAGCACTCGTCCTCGCGGCTCGCCAGCCGGACTTCGCCGGCCTGCTCGAGGACGCCGGGTTCGACGTCGAGCTCCGAACGAGGCCACTCGACGGAGAGCCTCTCGACGCCGACGTCGCGGTCGTCTTCCGGGGCCGGCTGATCGGCCGCAACCAGGCGGCGACCCTCGCGGCGGGGGGGATCCCGGTGGTCGAAGTGCTCACGGGCCCGCCGACCGGGCCGTCACGCGCGGGGTGGATCCGGCTGTCGAACAGAATCGCGAAGCCGGACCTCGTCCAGATCGTGCACGCGCTCGCGGACCGTTCCTAGACGGTAGCCGTGATCAGCGGCCGCGTCGTGGGACGCGAGACGCCGCCGTGCCGCTCGAGCGTCACCGCCACCCGCGCCGACCGGGGCACCGCGGGGCCGAGCCTGAAGACGGTGGTCGTGCGGGACGCCTGAAAGGTCCCCGCGGAGGAGACCCGCCCGCCGCCCCTTAGCACCCATGCCTGGTAGGTCTTCCCGCGCGGCGCGTGCGGCAGCCGAAGGACCGCCAGGGCCGCGCTTCCGTCGGGGGCCACGGCCAGCACCCCCGTGCGCCCCCGCAGCGGGACCCGCCGCGCAGCGGGGTCTGCAAGCACGGCGAGCGCCGACTCGCGCCCGCGACGTGCGTCCCGCTCCCGGGAGAGCGAGCTGGAGAGGGAGGCGGCCCAGATGCCGAAACCGACCGCCGCCACTGCTGCGGCCGCTGCGAGTGCGGGAATGAGCCGCGAACGGCCGCGGGACCGCAGCGGCACGACGGCTCCGCCGCCGCGAGCCTGGGCCAGGATCCGCGCCCGGAGCTCGTCGGGCGGACTCGCGGGCTCGGGCGAGAGGGCGAGCGCGGCCGCCGCGTCGCCGAAGGAGTCGAGCTCGGTGCGGCAGGAGTCGCACGTCCCCAGATGCGACTCGAACTCCAGTTGCTCCGAACCGTCGAGGGCGTTCAGCGCATACGCGGCGGCGAGCTCGTGGACTTGTGATTCGGCCATGGGCGTATCGGGACCTACATATAACCGTTCGGGCCGGCGCCGAATCCGGTTCGGCGAAGGCTCCTAGGCAATCGGCTCGTTGTGCACGTCGTGCTCAACGGCATAGCGCTGCGTCAGGTCGTTCACGCTCGACATCCCGTCGCTGTAGGCGTAGTTGATCTTCACAAAGGGTTCCCATTTGTCGGGAAGCGCGTCCTCCGGGAAGATCGCCTCGACCGGGCACTCGGGCTCGCACGCCCCGCAGTCGATGCACTCTTCCGGATCGATGACGAGGATCCGGTCAGCCTCGTGGATGCAGTCGACAGGGCACACATCGACACAGGAGCGATCCTTGATGTCGATGCAGGGCTCCGCGATGATGTACGTCACGCCTCTGAGTCTACCGAGGCAATCAGCCCGTCCACGACCTGCGCAGCGCGCTCCTGGAGCGCCGCTTTGACGATGACCTGGTCGAAGCCGGCAGCATGCGCACGGCGCAGCCCGGCGGTGTCGGCGTGCCCTCCGAAGCCGACGATCGGCACCTCGGGATAGGTATCCGCCACCTCGTCCGGGTCCACCCGGGCGATGTCGGCGATGACGAGGTCGGGCGGGTCGACGCTGTCGACCGTCACCAGGCGGTGCTCCGGGAGAAGCGCCTCCAGCTTGCCGCGGAAGAAGAGGTCGACCCCCACCAGCAGGACCGTTGCCACAGCCGCAGCGTACCGCCTCTCCGGCTGCTTGGGGGCCGCGGAAGGGGCTCTGCTAGGGTCGAGCCCGGTGGGGACAAGCCGTTTCGTTACCGTTTCCCCCGCGGTCGAGCGTTGCGCCTACGGGGTTCGGGTCGAGGACGGCGGGGTCAAGGTCGCCGTCTGACGCACGCCTCTCCCGTGGGCTCGACCTGATCCGCCGCGGCGAGTACTTCGAGGCGCACGAGGAGCTCGAGCTAGCCTGGCGGGCCGCACCGCCGGAGGAACGAGACTTCCTCCAGGGCCTCGTCCATGTGGCGGTCGCCTGGTACCAGGCCGGGCGCGGCAACAGGGTGGGCTGCGAGCGCCAGCTCGAGAAGGCGCAGCGGCGCCTCTCCCCCTACGCCCCGAGCCACCGTTGTGTGCACCTCGAGCCGCTCCTGGAACGGCTCCAGGCCGCACGCGCGAGCGTGGCCGGCGGCAACCTCGGACTCGGCGAGCCGCTCTAGAGGCTGTCGAGGCCAACCCGCTCGAGCGCGCGGTTGAGGAGCACGCGCAGCCACCAGTCGCGGTCGAAGAAGAGAAGCAGGCCGAGCGCGATCAACGTCACTCCGCTGCTGATTCGGATCACCGGGTAGTGGTCTCGCACCCACCGGAACGCCCCCATCGCCCGGGCGAAGGCGAGACCGGCGAGGAGGAAGCCGAGGCCGAGGCCGAGCGAGTAGGCGGCAAGGAGGATCGAGCCGCGGAGGATCGTCCCGGTGTTGCTCGCGAGAACGAGGACGGCCGCGAGGACCGTACCGATGCACGGCGCCGCGCACACCGCGAAAGCCCCGCCGAGGAGTGCGTTCGACCCTCGGCCTCGAGCCCGCGCGAGCAGCCCGGGCGCAACTGCCCGCTCGGGCCACGGCAGCGCGCCGACGAACGCGAGTCCGAGCACGACGAGCACGAAACCCGCGATCGCTGTCTGGGAGCGGCGATCGACGACGCCTCCGATCGCGGCGGCTCCGGCTCCGAGGACGACGAACACGGCGGTGAAGCCGAGGATGAACGGAATGGTCGCGACGACGACGCGCCGAGCGCTGCCGCGCTCGCCGAGCCGCCCGGCCTCTACGGCAGACACGGCCGACAGGTAGCCCGGGACGAGCGGGAGGACGCATGGCGTCACGATCGACGCGAGGCCGGCGACCAGGGCGATCGGGATGCGCGTCAGCACGCGTGCCTGAACCGGTCAGCCGTCGTAGCGGCCCAGTTCCTCGTCGAGCCGACGCTCGAGCTCGGGAGCGAGCGCGGGCCCCGCCGCGAGCACCGGCAGAGGTTGTGTTCCGCGCCGCGAGCTCCAGTGCCACGCGGCGAGCCCCAGGGCGGCGCCGCCCGCGCTGATACCGACGATCGGCAGCCACCACGCCAGCAGGTCGAAGCCCTTCCTCGGCGGGGCTGCGAGGACTGCCTCGCCGAACTGCGCGACAAGCTTCGCCTTGATCTCGCTGCGGGTATCGCCGGCGTCGATCCGGACGACGATGAACCGCTTCATCCGCCGCGCGATCGGCGCGTCAGACTGGTCGAGCGTCGTGTGACACGTGGGGCAGATAAGCATCGTCTCGAGCTCCTGGAGCGTCGGGTGGCGCTCGCTCGCGGGTGCCGGCGTCGCGATTGCCAGCGCCGCGAGGAGGCCGCCCGCGAGGAGGAGCAGCTTCACGAGCTGAGGGCTCGCCGGATGTAACCCTCGACCCGCGGCAGGTCGTGGCGGCCGACGGCGCCGGGGATGTGCGCGACGAGCTTGCCGGTTCGCCCGACGAAGAACGTCTCCGGGAAGCCCGTGAGCCCGTAGCGGTCGTACATGCGGCCAGGGCCGTCGTAGACGAACGGGTACGTGATCCGGTGGCGGCGGACGAAGCTCCGCCCGTCACCGCGAAAGTCCTTGGCATCGATCCCGAGCACGACGACGCCGCGCGAGCGGTAGCGGCGCCAGAGACCTTCGAAGAGCGGCGCCTCCTGCTTGCACGGAACGCACCACGAGGCGGCGAAGTTCAGGACGACGGCCTTTCCTCGAAGCGAGGCGAGCTCGATCTCCCCGGATCCGCTCAGGCGAGGGAGCGTGAAGTTCGGCGCGGTCCCCTTCGGGACGTGGTTGGGATGGGCGACCTTCCAGACAAGAAGGGCCAGCAGCCCGGCAACGAGCGCCAGGGCCAGCCCCTGGCTGCCGAGCCTTAGCCGCCTCGACACCGCACCTACCCGACGATGAAGACCGGGGTCCCGATCGAGACCTGGTCGAACAGCCACTCGGCGTCCGGGATGTGCATCCGGATGCAGCCGTGCGAGAGCGAGTAGCCGATGGAGGCGTCGTCAGGGGTGCCGTGAATGCCCACCCCCGGCGCGGTCAGGCCCATCCAGCGAGTTCCAAGCGGGTTGCCAGGGCCTGGCGGTACGGGCTTGAGGCCTCTCGCCCACGCCGAGTTCGGCGGGTACCACCAGGGGTTTCGCCACTTGACCACGATTGAGAACCGGCCGAGCGGCGTCGGGTAGCGCGACTGGCCGGTCGCTGCGGCGAAGGTCCGCCACGGCTTCATTCCGTCGTAGAGGAGGAGCTCGTTCGAGCCGCGCCGGATCACGATGACGGGGCCGAAGCTGGAGCGGCTCACGGCCTGTCTTTCGCGCCGAACCGGCAGAGCGACCGGCCGCCGCTCGTTGTGCAGGAGGCTGAAGACGATCCGCTGCGCGGACACCGCGCGGACGAGGTCGCGACCGGCCGAGCTCTCGGTGAGGAACGGCCGGAGGCCGCGCAAGGAGAGCTGCGAGTCGACGGCGTCGCGGTGGAAGCGGACGGCCACCTCGCCTACGAATCGCGAAACCGCTCCCGTCTCCACCACGACGAGGAGCTTGACGTGAGCTCCCGGCCGAGCCTTCTTCGCCCGCGCAATCGCGCTGAGGAGATGCGGATGGAACCCGAGTTGCGCAGGGCGGACGGAGAGTCGGAGGTTCCCTGCCCGCAGCACAAGCGGCCGGGCGAGCGCGCTTCGCACCTTCTGCTCCGCGGCGGCGGGCTTCATACGTCCGACCCGGATTCCCGCGACCGTGACCCGCGCAGCGATTCGCTGCGGCTTGGGCTTCGGCTTCGGTCGAGGTTTCTGCTTCGGCGCCGTATTCCGCGACGTCGTCGAAGTCGGCGCCGGCGTGCTGGCGCCCGGCCTGCTCCCCCTCGAGACGCCCGGCAGCGCCACGGTTCCCGCGACGACGTTCGCAGCGAACGCGCCGGCCAGGCCGAAAGCGAGCACCATCAGACCGAGACCGGCTCGCCTCACTGTCGGAGTGTACCTCCGGCGCCCGGGCCTGGCCTCGCTCTCACGGCCCGTCCCTCCCGACGACGACGACCGCACAGTCGTCGACCAGTTCCCCGCCGCCGAAGCGCCGACAGTCGTCGACGAGGCCGCGTGCGATCGCCTGTGCCGACCGTCCGTGCAGGCGGGCAAGGGTCTCGTCGAGCCGCTCGACGCCGTAGAGCTCGTCTCCGGCGCGCGCCTCGACCACGCCGTCGGTGTAGAGGACGACGGCGGCACCCGGGTCGAGCAGCTCGCGCAGCTCCACGTAGCGCTGGTTCCCCTCGATCCCGAGCGCGAGCCCGGAGACCTCGATCGGCACGACCGTTCCGTCGGGCCGCAGCAGCCGCGGGGGTGGGTGGCCGGCGCCGGCGCAGGCGAGGGCGCCGGAGCGCGGATCGATCGTCAGGTAGAGGAGGGTGATGAACTTCCCGACCTCGATCTCCCCGGCCACCACCTCGTTCGCCTGGGCGAGGAACTCGCCGGGCTCGGGGTGCTCGCGCGCAACTGAGCGAAAGACGAACTTCGCCATCGCCATGTCGGCCGCGGCGTCGACGCCGTGGCCGGTGACGTCGCCGAGGATGACCGCGAACCGGCCGTCGTCGAGCGCCATGAAGTCGTAGATATCGCCGCCGAGCGCCATCCGCGCCGACGACTCGTAGACGACGCCCAGGTCGAGGCCCGGCACCCGGGGCTGCTGGCGGGGGAGCAGGGAGCGCTGCATCGTGTCGGCGAACTGTTTTTGCTGCTGGTAAAGGTGCGCGTTCTCGAGCGCAAGCGCCGCCTGGCTCGCGATCGAAGAGGCCGCCTCGATCGTCTCACGGCCGATTGGACGGGCCGGATCGAGCGAGAGCAGCGTCAGAGTCGCGAGCACGTCCGTCGGCGTGGCGAGCGGGACGACGGCTCCGGTCGAGCCCTTCTGGAGGAACGGAACGAGCAGCGGGAACGAGCCTCCGAGAGACCCCGCCGAAGCGGGATCCAGAACGAGGGGACGCCCCCGGCGAAAGAGCCGCACGAGTTCGTGTTTCGACAGCACCTCCGGCTGGGCGAGCATCGTCTCGAGCACCGCCTCGAGCCGCGGGTTGGCGACATGGAGGGTCTGGATGACGAGCGACTCCCCGCGTGCATCGGGAACCCGGATGACCGCTGCGTCGAGATCGAGTGTCTCGACGGCCGTCCGCGCCACCGCCTCCAGCGTCGCCTCGAGGGAGAGGCTCTGCGCAAACGAGTGCGAGATCTCGAAGAGAGCCCCCAGGCGGCGGGCGGCGCGGCGCTCGGCGCCGAGCGCTGCCTCGAGCTCGACTCCCATCTGCTTCGCCTCGTCGTGCAGGCAAGCGTTTCGCACCGCGACTGCGAGCTGCCGCGCGAGGGTCGAGAGCAGCACCTCCTCGTCCTCTGTGATCGACCGTCCGCCCTCCGGATAGACCGCGAGGAGCCCGATCACCTCTTCGCCGGCGACGAGCGGAGCCGCAACCGCTGCGTCGACGGCCGCCTCGCTCAGCACCTCGCCGAGACCCGTCAGCCGCTCGTCCGTCGTGGCGTCCGTCACGGCGACGAGGCCGCGGCGGCGAGACGGGCCGAGCGCAAGCTCGAGCAGGCGGTCGGCCAGCGCCTCGTGCTCGCCGGAGAGTCCGCGCGCCGCTGCGATCGCCAGCCGGTCGCCGTCCTTGAGGTAGACAGCAACCTGCTCGGAGTCGAACAGCGCGCCGACGCGCCCCACGATCGCGGTCAGTGCGTGCGCGAGCGAGAGCTGCGCGATCGCCTCCTCAAGCGCGCCGAGCACCACCCGGCTCCGCTCGAGCTCCAGGCCCGTGCTGCGCGCGCGGCTCGCGCTGCGAAGCGCCCGTGCGGCACTGCCGGCGAAGGCCCCCAGGTGGACTGCTGCTGCTGCGGCGGCCTCCCGCTGCGCGAACAGGAGCTGGAGGACGCCGAAGGCCGGCTGGCCAATCGCGACGGACACGCACGTCTCGTCCCCAATCGACGCGCACACGGGGTCGTGCGAGACGAGCGCACCCTCGGCCGCCGCCCGCGTCTCGGCGGCGCAGCCCGACTTCTCGCACGCCCACGGCTCGAGCATCCCCTCCGGGTCTGTCCGCCAGAGCTGAGCAGCACGGGCGCTTGAGGCCTCCGCCGCGATCCGGACGAGCTGCTCCGCCGCGTCGTCGTCGACGACGGCCGCGAGCGCTCCGCCGGCGAGTGCAAGGGCGTCGACCGCCGCGTCGGCCCGGCCGTCGCCGCTCGCCGCGCGGCCAAAGACTCGGACGGCGAGGCTCACCTGATTCGACGCGAGCTGCGCCAGGGTCACCTCCGCCTCGAGGAAGGGACCACCCGCGCGGAAGAGCTCGAGCGAGCCCACCGTCGTCCCGCCGAGCCCTGCGGGCGCGTACAGGGTCGCCTCGGCGTCAAGGCGCCGAGCGAGCCTGCGAACCTCGTCGGGAGCCTGCTCGTCCAGGCATGGTGAGCTGCCGGCAGCCTCCTCGACGGAAAGCCGGGAGCCCTCCGCCTCGGCGGCGGCCGAGCGGGAGGCCGCCGCCACTGCACGAACGACGAGTGTCCCGGACCCCTCAGCGACGCGGACGACCGCCACGGCGGCGCCTGTCGCGCTCGCGGCCGCGACGGCGATTGCCTGCAGCGCCTCGTCGAGAGTAGCCGCGGAAGCGGTCACCGCGGCGGACTCGGCGAGGCGTTCCGCCCGCTCCCACCAGGTGGCGCCCGGCCGCACCCGCGGGGGTTCCTCGAGGGTCGTCACGTCGGTTCAAGTATGGCGGGCAGAGCCCCGGTGCGAACAGGGCACAGGCGCGAATTGCAGCCAAAACGCACTAGACTCAGCCCATGGCCCAGCCGGCGCGCCGATCGACGCTCGCCGTGGAAGAACCCCCGATCGATCCCTCGGCGGTCGACCGCGCCTATTCGGCGCACCGCGCACGGCGGCAGGCACGCGTCGAGGCGTCGCGCTCCAGGCGCCGAGCACGGATCAGGTTCTGGATCGTCCTGCTCGTCCTGCTTGGCGCGGCGGTGTTCCTCGCTCTCACCGTCTGGCGCGAAATTCAGCGGCTGTTCGGGCTGTAGCCGCTACCCGGCAGCCGCAGCGCCGCGCCAAGGGCGCCCATACTTCGAACGTGCAAACGCCGGAGCGACTCCCGCCAAGCGCACCGACCCGCACCGCCGCCGCCGAGGTCCGCATCGGTGCCGGCAGCCTCTTCGTGATCAGCGAGCGCACGGCCTGGGTCTCGGCGCTCGTCCTCTCCGTGTCGGCGTTCACCGACTGGTACACGGGCGGTTCGGCTGCGGGGCTCCCACCTACCGCGGTCATCGGCTGGCACACGGGTGCGTTCGGCAAGCTCGTGTTCTTCGCCGGCATCGCGGTGCTCGCACTGAACGCTCTCCGGTTGGCGGGGATCGAGCTTCCGCCGAGCGTCCCGGAGAGCCTCGTCGTGATCGGCCTCGGCTTCCTCGCGACGGCCTTCGTCCTCGTCCGCGTGATCGCGATCCCCGACGTGTTCGTCGACGCCGGTCGGGGTATCGGGATCTGGATCAGCCTGGTCTCCGCGCTGGCGCTGACGGGCGCAGGAATCTTACGAGCCAACGAAGAGCTGTAGCGACGGCGAGGCCGAGCAGTGCCCCACCGACGATGTCGAGCGGGTAGTGGACGCCGACGTAGACCCGCGAGAAGGCAATCGCCGCCGCGAGGACGAAGAGCGGCACGGCGAGGCGTGGTGAAGCCCACGCGAGGAGTGCTGCGCAGGCGAAGCTCGTGGCCGCGTGACCCGAGGGGAAGGATCCGTCATGCGGCAGGTGGACGAGCGGCTTTGGACGCGGATGGTGGACGGGCGGCCGGTCCCGACCGGTCAGGGCCTTCAGACCGTAGGCGCTCAGCTGCGCGGCGGCGTCGGCGCCGAGCACGAGGAGCAACACATCCGGCCGGCGCCGCAGGACGGCGAGGACGAGCGCGATCACGATCCACACGAGCCCCTGCGTCCCGATGTGGCTCAGCCCCTCGAAGACGAAGTTCAGCGCCCCGATCCGGTGGGTGACGATCCACCGATCGAGACGACGGTCGAGACCGAGCACCGGCCGCGCTAAGGGCCTGTCCGGAAAGCGCACCAGGGCGCCTGACAGGCGCCACCTGGCGAGAGGCCGCGTCCTCGGTCGCGCCGATATGCCTGCATATCAACGCTCCCTGCGTCCTTGCCTCTCACCACGTGTCGCCTGTCATCCACCATTGGGAACTTCCCGGACAGGCCCTAGACCGGCAGGATCTGTTTCGTCGACTCGATCAGCTGCTGCGGATCAAAGCCCTTGGCGAGGAAGCCCCGGGCGCCCTTTTCGGTCGCCTCGGAGAGCGTGCGCTCGTCGACCTGGCCGCTGAACATGATCACGGGGATGGCGCCGGCGCCGTGCCGCTCCTGGACCCGCCGCAGCATCTCCCAGCCGTCGACCTGCGGCATCATCACGTCGAGCAGGATCAAATCCGGCATCTGCTCCTCGAGCGAGGCAAGACCGTCCTCGGCATTTCCCGCCTCGCGCACGACGTAGCCTTCTAGCTCGAGGTTCGCCCGGATGAAGGAGCGAATGCCGGCATCGTCATCGACGATCAGGACGAGCGGCCCGGTCTGCTCCCTCACCGAGCCGGAGTGCTCCAGGAACGACTCGAGATCTCGCCAGCGGTAGCGCCGGTGCCCGCCGGGCGTCTTGAACGCCGGCACGCGGCCGGAGTCCGTCCACTTGCGCAGCGTGCTCTGCGCCACGCCGAGATGCCCTGCTGCCTGGCCGAGCGTCAGCCAATCGTGGTCGCCCCAGTTCTGACGCCGCCTACCTCTGGACGGGTCGTGACTCACCCGTGGAATCTACCTAAAGGTTCAGTTTCTTCAAACATCGCGTGAGCCCCGTCAACGGCGGCGCACGGTGGTGGTGACCGTCACCGTCTTCCTCTCCGGTGGAAGCGGTAGCGGCTTCAGCACTCGCGTCCGCGTGACGGTCCCTCCGGGTTGAGGGTTGTCCTGGAGTGCCTCCCCGAGCGCGGTTCCGAGCCCGAAGAGGACCGCGCCGAGCAGCAGCGCGCCGGCGCCGCGCGCCGCCCGATGACGGGCGGAGAGGCGCGGTGGACGCGAGGGTCTCGGCCGCATCGGAAAGGGCGGCGGGGCATGCGGCGAGAGCCGATCACTCACGGTTGGAAGTCCGTCGCGCCCCGCGCGTAGCGGTGGAAGGCCGCGTCGGTTGCGATGGACACGTCACCGCCCGGCCCAGCGAGGTCGTACGTCCAGCGCTCCGCACCGGCGTACAGGTCTGCGAGCTCCTCGAGCGTGAACACCTGCCCGAGTCGGCGGCGGAGCTCGTCGAGAATCGCCTCGACCTGTGCGAGGAGGCGGTCCTGACGCCGCGGCTCCGCGACTGCCGCCCGGACCCGGCGGTCGGCGTCGTCCCACTGGTGGCGGGCGGACTCGAGCAGGAGCGACATCAGGGCTCGGCATCGTAGACGGCGGTGCAGCAGCGGTCCGGCCACAGAGGGTCGACTTCCTGCGCGATCAGCTGCCCGAGCTCGTACTCCGGGCGCGCGAGCGCGAACGCGACGTGCGCATGCAGGCACTTGAGACTGCCGCTCCTGCTCGCGCCGCCGATGCCAAGCTCGAGGGACGCTCTGCCGTCGCGGCCCCGTAAGGCGACGCCCGCAAGCTCGCGCCGCAGCGCGCGCTGGCGCTCCGTAGCCCGCTCGAGACTTGCCGCGAGCCGCGCGTCCCGTGCCGCCGCGCCCGTCCAGCGCTCGACTCCGCCCGCAGCCTCGAGGCGCGCCACGGCCGCAACGAGGTACGGGCAGGTGAGGTAGTACGTCGTCGGAAACGGCTTGCCCGCCGCGTCGTAGGGGTCCTGCTCGGTGACGGCGGGCATTCCGAACGGGCAGCGCACCATGACTCGCCGCAGCGCCCTCGGCGGTCGGCCGAGCTGCCGCTCGACGAGAGCTCGGTCGTCCACCGAGACGATGGTAGACGGACGCGCTAACGGCTCTCGGCGCGGATCGCTCGCAGCCAGCCGTCGATTCCCTTGACGATGAAGAGCCGCTCGCCGGGCTTCACGAGGCCGAGCCGGCGCGCCTGGCGCACGAGCTCGGCACCCGTCGCGGTTCGCCGAACGCCGCGGACGAGACTCCGATTCTGCCGCTCGAGCACGTGCACCTCGGCCTGCCGCTTCGCCACCTGAGCGCGCGTCTCGACGTACGTCTTGACGGGACGGTAGTAGAGGAGCGCGAGGAGCGCGATCGCGCCCAGCGCGAGCCAGCGGCCGAGCAGGCGCCGCCGTCTTCGGTGTGTCGAGGGGCTCGTCCGAGTCGAGGTCACCGCACCCCGTTCGCCGCGTCAGGCATCCGTCCTGCGGTCTACGCCACGTCGACCTTGATGACGTTCGTCGAACCGGCGATGTTGACGGCCGTCCCCGCCGTGATCACGATCGGCTCGCCGGGGCGCGCGAACCCCGCTTCCCGCGCCGCCTCCAATGAGCGGGCCCAGAGATCCTCGACGTCGTGGCACTCCCGGATGACGAGCGGGATCACCCCCCACTCCAGCGCCATCTGCTGGGCCGCCTCCGGATGATGGGTCAGACCGAGGATCGGACGCCGCGGCCGCAGCCGGGCGACTGCCGAGGCAGTGCGACCGCTGTAGGTCGGGACGACGACGGCTGTTGCCCCGAGCGTCTCCGCCAGGTCGCACGCCGCATTCGACATCGCCTCGCCGACGCTCGGGTCCTCGCTCGCGTCGGGCAACTGGTGCCGGTAGCCAAGGCTTGGCTCGACGGCACAGGCAATCCGATCCATGAAGGCGACGGCCTCGACCGGATGCCGGCCGACCGCCGTCTCCTCTGAGAGCATGAGCGCCGAGCTCCCGTCCAGGATCGCGTTCGCCACGTCGCTCGCCTCGGCACGGGAGGGCTCGGGGTCGTCGACCATCGACTCGAGCATCTGGGTCGCCGTGATGACGGGCTTTCCCCTCCGCAGCGAGGTGACGATGATCCGCTTCTGGAGGAGCGGTACGGCAGTCGGCCCGATCTCGACGCCGAGATCGCCCCGGGCAACCATGACGGCGTCGGCGGCCGCGACGACCGCCTCGAGCACGTCGACGGCCTCGGCCTTTTCGATCTTCGCGATCACGTGCGCGTGGGAGCCCGCCGCATCGATCAGCTCCTTCAGGTCGCGCACGTCGGCCGCTGAGCGGACGAAGGAGAGAGCGACGAAGTCGACCCCGAGCCCGAGCGCGAACTCCAGGTCGTCCAGGTCCTTCCGCGTCAGGGAGGGAATCGGAACCGGGACGCCCGGCAGGTTCACGCCCTTGTGTGCGCTGACGGGTCCGCCGACGACGACGACGCACCGAGCGCGTCCCCCCTCGACTCCCTCGACGCGGAGCCGCACCTGCCCGTCGGCGATCAGCACCTCGTGCCCGGGCTGGAGCACCTCGCCGATCACCGCCGGCTTCACCGGCAGGTCGCCGTCGCGCGCGCTGTCCTGACTCACGACCGCGATCTCCTGGCCGCGGGCGAGGGTCACCGGCGCGGCGAGATCGCCAATGCGGAGCTTCGGGCCCTGCAGGTCCGCGATCAGCGCGAGGGGCCGCCCCACCTCGCTCTGCACCTCACGGACGACCCGCACCCTTGCCGCGTGCTCGGGGTGAGAGCCATGCGAGAAGTTGAGGCGCGCCGCATCCATGCCCGCCGCGACGAGCGCGCGCACGGCCTCCGGGGAGGAAGAGGCCGGACCGAGGGTCGCGACGATCTTCGTCCGACGGAGAACGGCCGGCTGCGACATGCGGGCTAGCGTAGCTGCGGGCCGGCGGGGCCCCGCCCACGGCCTCAGAGGCTCCCCGGAGGCACCCCAGGGCCTCCCCAGAGGGACCCCAGAGGATCCCCAGAGGAAGGGTGTTTCGTCTCATTTTCGTTACGCCTCCGAGACAGGTGGAAACGGTCGAGGCGCGGCCGCCGGGCAGGCGCGACTCAGGTCCGCTTCGCGCGCGGGAACGCCGACCACCCCGGATATACGGCGCTCGATCCGAGCTCCTCCTCGATGCGGAGGAGCTGGTTGTACTTCGCCACGCGGTCGGTGCGCGAGGGGGCGCCCGTCTTGATCTGGCCGACCCCGGTGGCGACGGCGAGATCGGCGATCGTCGTGTCCTCGGTCTCGCCGGAGCGGTGGGAGATGACGACCGCGTACCCGTTCGACCGAGCGAGCTCGATCGTCTCCAGCGTCTCGGTCAGGGTCCCGATCTGGTTCACCTTCACGAGGATCGCGTTGGCGACGCCTTCCTCAATCCCGCGCCGCAGCCGCTCGGGATTGGTCACGAACAGATCGTCGCCCACGAGCTGGACGCGGCCACCGAGCCGCTCGGTCAGCGTCCGCCATGCTCCCCACTCGTCCTCCGCCAGCCCGTCCTCGACCGAGACGAGCGGGAACCGTTCCGCAAGGCCTGCGTAGAACTCGGTCATCCCCGCCGCGTCGAGCATCCTCCCCTCCCGCTCCAGCCGGTAGCCGCCGTCGCGGTAGAACTCGGTCGCGGCGGGATCGAGCGCGATCGCCACGTTCTCGCGGTGTCCGGAGCGCTCGGCGGCCTCCAGGATCGCCTCGATCGCCGCTTCGCTCGAGGGAAGGTCGGGGGCGAATCCGCCCTCGTCCCCCACACCGGTCGCGAGCCCGCGCTCGTGGAGGACCTCCTTCAGGGCGTGAAAGACCTCGGCGCCGATCCGCAGCCCGTCTGCGAAGCGCTCCGCCCCGGCCGGCACGACCATGAACTCCTGGAGGTCGAGCGAGTTCTGCGCGTGCGCACCGCCGTTGACGACGTTCAGCATCGGCACCGGCAGGACATGCGCGTCCACACCACCGATCCACCGGTAGAGCGGCACCCGCGACTCTGCAGCGGCCGCCTTGGCGACCGCGAGCGACACCCCGAGGATCGCATTCGCTCCGAGGCGCGACTTGTTCGGCGTCCCGTCGAGCTCGACCAGCAGCCCATCCACCCGGCGCTGATCGCGGGCGTCGAGCCCACGCAGCGCGCCGGCGATCTCCTGCTCCACATTGCGCACCGCCAGAGAAACTCCCTTGCCGCCGTAGAAACGTTCGTCGCCGTCGCGCAGCTCCACCGCCTCGTGCGCGCCTGTCGAGGCGCCCGAGGGGACGGCGGCGCGTCCGGCCGCGCCGGAAGCGAGCACGACATCGACCTCGACCGTCGGGTTCCCGCGCGAGTCCAGGATCTGCCTCCCATGGATACCTTCGATCGCACTCGTCATCGTGACTCCTCCTTCGCGAGGTCGAAGTACCGATCCTGGCCGGCGAGATCGAGCTCCTCGAAGGGTCGTCCGGCCTCCGCAGCGAGTTCCTCGGCGCGCTCCACGCGCGAGACGAAACGCTCGGTCGCCCGGCGTAGCTCGAGCTCAGGATCGACGTTCAGTCGGCGTGCGACGTTGACGCAAGCGAAGAGCAGATCACCGAGCTCGTCGGCCTGCCGCTCGTCCGGCTGCGACTCCGGCCGCGGTTCCGGCCGCCCCCGCAGCTCGGCCCGCAGCTCGGCGAGCTCGTCCTCGAGATCTGCCAGAGCACCGCCCACGTCCGGATACTCGAAGCCCACGGCTGCGGCCCGGCGCTGAACCTTCCGCGCGTAGAGGAGCGCGGGGAAGGACTCGGGCACGTCGTGGAAGATGCCTGCGCGCCGTTCCACGGAGCGCTTGATCCCTTCCCAGTTGTGCCGCACCTCCCCGGCCGTCCGCGCCTCGACCCCGCCGAAGACGTGTGGATGTCTCCGCACGAGCTTTGCGTGAACCCCGCGTGCGACCGCCTCGAGGTCGCCGGCGCCGTGCTCGGCCAGGAGCAGAGCGAGGAAATAGACCTGGAAGAGGAGGTCGCCGAGCTCGTCGAGCAGCTTGGCTTCGTCGGCACCGAGCGCCGCATCCGCGACCTCATAGGCCTCCTCGAGCGTGTGCGGAACGATCGTCCGGGCCGTCTGCTCGCGATCCCACGGACAGTCGCGCCGCAGTCGCTCCGTCAGCTCCTGGAGATCGACGAGCGCGCCGGCGAGGGTCAACCGGTGGTCGAGGTCGCCCCGGTTGAAACGGCGGCCGTCGAGGTCGTCGCCGGCGGCTCGAACTCCTTCGCGTACTTGATCTCCCCCTCGTATTCCTTCTTCAGGTCACCCGTGAACTTCGCGGTCGCCTCCTGCTTGCGCTGGGAGACGAGCTGCTGCTTGATCGCCGCTTTCACCTGCTTGAAGGGTGTCGCCTTGCGCGGGTGGGTGTTCGCGAGGGCCTGGATGATGTGCCAGCCGTACTGCGTCTTCACGGGGTGCGAGGTCTCACCGGTCTCGAGGGCGAAGGCGGTCTTGTCGAACTCGGGCACGGTCTGACCCTTGGAGATGGTCAGCTTGCCGCCCGAGTTCTTCGAGCCGGGATCGGTCGAGTACTTCTTCGCCAGTGCCGGGAAGTCGGCGCCCTTGAGCTGGTGCAAACATTTCGTCGCGGGGCCGCAGAGCTGGGTGTAGAGCCGGTTCGCGAGCGCGCTCTGGCTTGCCTTGACGAGGATGTGCCGCACGTCGCGTGACTCGGGAGTCGCGTATTGCTCGGGATGCTTCAGGTAGTAGTCCTGAGCCTCGCCGTCGGAGACCGAGACCTTCGATGTGACCCTGTTGAAGAGCGCCTCGGAGACGAGCTGTGCGCGGATGTCGTCGCGCACCTGAGCATCGGTGAGGCCCTGCTGCTTCAACGCCTTCTCGTAGCGCTTCTGGTTGCCGCCGAAGTACTGCTTCTTGATCTGCGTCAGGCGCGCCTCGATCTGCTTCGGGGCCACCTTGACGCCGAACGCCTTGGCCTTCTGGTCGAACTCGACGCGCTGCACGAGAAACTGGATGGCCTGATCCTGGAGCTGCTTGTACTCGGTCGTCCCCGCCTTGGGGAAGGTCCGCTTCTGCTGCTTGTAGCTGCGCGTCGCCTGCTCGAGCAGCCGGTCGACCTGCGTACGGAGGATTGGCTCACCCTTCACGGTCGCAACGGCATCCGAGGGAACCTTGCTGCCGCCTCCCCCGCCGCCGCACCCGGCTGCCGCAAGCAGCAGGACGAGCAGGATCGAGAAGAGGAGGGGCGTCCGCAGAGATTTCATGAAAAAGGCGCCGTTGCAGCGGATTCCCTCACGCTGAGCGACGCGCGTCGAGTATAGCATCGACCAGCCGCAGCGCTCCGCGAAACCCGCCCCCGTCGAGCCGCCCCGCATCGCGCAGCGAGATCTCCCGGCTCGCGCTCGTATAGACGGCGGTGTCGATTAGCGCCCGCAACTCTCGAAGCTCGGCGGAGCCCAGAAGGAGCGGGCCGACGGTCGCGCGCCCGCCGCGGAAGACAAGGTAGTCGGCCCCGAGGAGCGCGAGCTTCAGCTTTGCCTCCTGGATCGCGAACAGGCTTTCAACCGGCTCGGGGACCGGTCCGTAGCGATCCTCGACGGCGGCGCG
Source organism: Gaiellales bacterium (assembly GCA_038320185.1). Taxonomy (GTDB): domain Bacteria; phylum Actinomycetota; class Thermoleophilia; order Gaiellales; family Gaiellaceae; genus JBBQDZ01. Next base: position 4,909 of record JBBQDZ010000014.1, on the reverse strand, counting down.
GAGCTCCCGCACCTCATCATCGCTCTCGGTCAGCGCCAGACGCCGGTGGAGATCGATCTTGAGCGCTTCCGAGCCGATGTAGGCGGCTGGCACGTATGCGTCGACCGCGGCCTCGACCCGGACGGGCCGGGCGACCGCGCGCCGCCGACCCGACAGCTCCGCCACAGCCTCGTTCAGGAGCTCGACGTAGAGCTCGAACCCGAGCGCCGCCACGTGCCCGGACTGTTCAGCGCCGAGCAGGTCGCCGGCGCCGCGGATCTCCAGGTCGCGCATGGCGATCGCGAAGCCGGCGCCGAGCTCTGTGTGGTCGGCGAGAGTCGCGAGTCTCGCACGCGCCTCGGGAGTGAGCTCGCTTGCCGCGGGATAGAAGAGGTAGGCGTGCGCCAGCACGTCCGAGCGCCCGACCCGACCCCGGATCTGGTAGAGCTGCGACAGCCCGAGGGCATCCGCGCGCTCGACGATGAGCGTGTTCGCCTGCGGGATGTCGAGCCCCGACTCGATGATGGTCGTCGAGACCAGGACATCGCCGTCGCCCCGAAGGAAGTCCATCATCCGGTCCTCGAGCTCCCGCTCTCGCATCTGGCCGTGCGCCACCAGGATCCGAAGGCCCGGGCACAACTCGCGGAGCTTCGTTGCGGCGTCGTCGATCGTCTCGACGCGGTTGTGGAGGAAGAAGGCCTGGCCGCCCCGCGCGTGCTCGCGCTCGAGCGCTGTCTTGACGAGCTCCTCGTCGAACTCGCCGACGTGGGTACGGATCGGGCGGCGCCCCTCGGGCGGCGTCTCGATCACCGAGATGTCGCGCAGCCCTGCGAGCGACATGTTGAGCGTCCGCGGGATGGGCGTCGCCGTGAGCGCGAGCACGTCGACCTCGAGGCGGAGCGAGCGCAGGAGCTCCTTCTGGGAGACCCCGAAGCGTTGCTCCTCGTCGACGATCACGAGCCCGAGCTCCTTCGGGATCACGTCGCGGGAGAGCACTCGGTGCGTCCCGATGAGGATGTCGACCTTCCCGGCCGCGAAGTCGGCCAGAATGCGCTTGACCTCTGCCGGCCTGCGAAAGCGCGAGACCATCTCGACGTTCACCGGGAGGTCGCGGTAGCGCTCCCGGAAGGTGCTCCAGTGCTGCTGTGCCAGCACCGTCGTCGGCACCAGCATCAGCACCTGCTTGCCGTTCAGGACCACGCCGAAGGCCGCGCGCACGGCGACCTCGGTCTTGCCGAAGCCCACGTCGCCGCAGACGAGCCGGTCCATCGGACGCGGCGCCTCGAGATCTTCCTTCACCGCCTCGATCGCGCGCTCCTGATCCTGCGTCTCGCGGTAGGCGAACGACGCCTCGAGCTGCTCGAGCAGCTCGTCCGAGAGCTCGTAGGCGACCCCCGGCGCCGACTGCCGTTGCGCGTAGAGCGCGATCAGCTCGCCTGCCAGCTCCCGCACCGACTCGCGAGCGCGCGACTTCAGCAGCTGCCAGGCCTTGCCGCCGAGCTTCGAGAGCGCGGGAGCCTTGGCGTCGGCGCCGACGTAGCGTGAGACCTTGCCGATCTGCTCGTGCGGAACGTACAGCCGGTCGTCGCCCCTGAAGGCGAGGAAGAGGTAGTCGCGGGTCACACCCGCGACGGCCTTCGTCTCGAAGCCGAGGAGCCGTCCGACCCCGTGGTCCTCGTGGACGACGAAGTCGCCGGTGCGCAGGTCGGCGAAGGACTGGAGCGCTCTCCCCACCCGCACGTCGTGGCGGGGAGCCCGCTTGCGGAAGACCTGCGTGTCGGGCAGGAGCACTAGGCCGAGCTCCCGCCAGACGAACCCGCGCCGGGCCGGTGAGACGGCGAACATGAGCTCCGCATCGCTTCCCAGCTCGCGGTCTACGACGAGGTCACTTGCCTCGACGCGGCGCAGCAGGTTGGCCTGGCGCAGAGCATCGCCCCGGTGCGGGAAGGCGACCGTCACGCGGTAGCCGGCGCGGAGGAAGGCCGCGAGCTCGTTCTCGGCCTCCGCGAGGCTGCGCGCCGTCAGCGCCGGACGCTGCGCCTCGAAGGCGAAGGGCTGGCCCGCCGGCAGGGGGTCGAGCTCGGTCGCCGCGTCGAGAGGTAGGGGTTCGAAGCCCTCTTCTGCCCAGACCCCCCTCACGTCGTCGGGGCGCCAGACGAGATCCGGCGGGCGGGGAACCGGGGAGACGAGGTCGACGGGGACACGCTGGAGGGACTGTCCCTCGGGCCGGTCCGCGTCGCCGAGGTCCGGCTCGACCAGGTCGAGGCGGCGCTCGGCAGCCGGATAGACCGTCGCGCTCTCGACCGGGTGCAACGCGCGCTGGGTGAACGGGGAGAAGGCGCGGATGCCCTCGATCTCGTCGCCAAAGAGCTCGATTCGAAGCGGCTCGCGTCCGGTCGTCGGGAAGACGTCGACGATCCCTCCCCGCACCGCCATCTGCCCCCGCTCCTCGACGCGCTCGACCCGCTCGTAGCCCGCCAGCGCGAGGTGCTCGACGAGAGCGTCGATCCCGGGTTCCTCGCCGGCGGAGACCTCGAGCGGCGCCGGACGGGCCGAGCGCGGCGGCAGCCCTTCGGCGACCGCCGCGGCCGAGGCGCAGACGAGACCGCCGCCGGCAAGCACCTCGAGCGCCCGGGCGCGCTCGCCCACGAGATGCGGCGGCGGCTCGAGCCCCGAGGCCCACAGGACGCCACGGCTCGGTAGGAGCGCGACGACCGTCTCTCCGGCGAACCAGCCCGCCGCTTCGGCCGCGTCGCGTGCGTCGGCGTCCTCTGGGAGGACGCAGAGGAGCGCCCGCGCGAGGTGCTCGTGCAGCGCAGCGAGGAGTAGCGGGAGCGCCGGCTCCGAGACGCGCGCACGGGTCGGCAGCGCCTCGGCGAATGCGGCCAGGTGTTCGTGTGCGAGCAGCTCGCGGACGAGGGGATGGAGTGCTGGCCGGTCCATGACGACAGGCGGAACTGGGGGTTCCGCGGGCGCGAAGTCTAGACCGGTCCGCGCGCCTTCTAGAATGGCTTTGGTGCCGGGACGGGACGAGCTCGACACACTCCTTGACGAGATGCTCGACGACCCCGACCGCCGTCGCGCGCTCGAGACGCAGGTCGAGGAGACCTTCGTCGAGCGGCGGGCGGTGCTCGTGCTCGACATGAGCGGCTTCTCGCGAACAACCCAGGCCAAGGGAATCGTCGAGTTCCTGCTCCTCATCCGCCGACTGCGCCGGATCGCCGAGCCGGTCGTGGCGAGGCGCCGCGGCGCCGTCGTCAAGGCCGAGGCCGATAATCTCTTCTGCGTCTTTCCTTCGGCCGACGAGGCGCTTGCCGCAGCCCGGGAGATCGTCGACACCCACGCTGCTGCCCGGGCCGCCCTCCCGCACGACCTCCGCCTCTACGTCTCCATCGGCATCGGCTACGGCCCCGTGCTTCTGATCGGCGACGAGGACCTCCTGGGGGGCGAGGTGAACCTCGCGTCGAAGCTGGGCGAGGACGTCGCGGGCGAAGGGGAGATCCTGCTCACCGAGGCTGCTCGAGCCGAGCTCGGTGACGCGGCCGGCGAGACCGCGGAACGCACGGTCTCGGTCTCCGGCCTCGAGCTGCGCCACTACCTCGTCAATTGAACCGCCGCTGGGCCTCGTCCAGCCCCTCGACCACCAGCGTCTCGACAGCGTCGGCGCCACGCGCGACCAGTTCGTCGACGTCCGTCTCGGCCTCGAAGCTCGAGAGGACGTAGTCGGCGACGGACCGTCGGTCGCCGCGACCGGGGCGCCCGACACCGATCCGCAGCCGGAGGAAGTCTTGCGATCCGAGCGCCTGAGCGATCGACCGAAGCCCGTTGTGCCCGGCGAGGCCGCCCCCGAGCCGGGCCTGCAGGCGACCCTCGTCGAGGTCGACCTCGTCGTGCACCACGAGCACGCAGCCCGGGTCGACCTTGAAGAACCGTGCCGCCGCCGCGATCGAGCGGCCCGACTCGTTCATGTAGGTCTCCGGTTTCAGCAGCGCGAAACGGCGGTCGCCGACGCGTAGCTCGCCGAGCCATCCGGAAAACTTCGACCGAAAGGAGGCGTCGTGCCGCCGCGCAACCTCGTCGACGACCATCCGGCCGGCGTTGTGCCTGTGGCGAGCGTACTCGCGGCCCGGATTGCCGAGTCCGGCGACGAGCAGGTCGAGCGTCGAGGCGGCCTCGCCCCGACGGAGGAGGCGCATTTACCCCTCGACGGTTCCGGACGAGCCCGCCGCATCCGCCCCGGACTCGCCCGCGGCCTCCGCTCCACCTTCAGGCACCTCCTCGCCCTCGGCCACCTCGCCCTCCTCGCCCTCGGCGGGTACTTCCTCGGGCTCCACGACGACCGTGGGCATCGTCACGGCCGCCAGCACGGTCTCGTCGGGATCGTCGAGGAGCGTGACGCCCTCGGGCGCGCGCAGGTCGGCGACGCGGAGCGAGTCGCCGATGCCGAGGCCGCTGATGTCGAGCTCCAGGCGGTCCGGCACTTCCATCGGTAGCGCCTCGACCGTCACCTGACGGGTGATCTGGGACAGGACGCCGCCCTCCTTCACGCCGCTCGGCTCGCCCACGAGTTCGACCGTGACCTGCGCGTGGATGGGCTGGTCGAGGCGGACCTCCTGGAGATCGACGTGGATCAGACGCCCGCGAAGGGGGTCGCGCTGGAACTCCTTGAGGATCGAGGCGTGCGTCGTCTTCTGCCCTTCGAGGACGACGTCGAGGATGGCGTGCGTACCGTGCGAGCCGCTCAGCACGCGGCGCAGCTCGCGCTCGGCGACACAGATCGCGTGGGGCTTGCCGCGGCCGTAGAGCACGCCGGGGATGAGTCCTTCTCGACGCAGCCGCCGCGAGTCAGCCGACCCGAGCGTCGTGCGCTCGCGCACCTGTAGACGTATCCGGTCGCCGGCCACGGCGGCGGAGTGTAGCCGAGCGCGGG
>JBBQDZ010000013.1:0-23835 GCA_038320185.1 Gaiellales bacterium | reverse complement strand
CGTGGTCTGGAGTGGGGTGGTCGCTTCGGGTGCTCTCGTGCGGTCGGTTCAGACGGTGCGCGGGCAAGCCCGCACTCCTGAGGGTCGGCACCGCGAGCGGCGCCTAGGGCGTTGTCAACGCGGCAACCCGCGGCCGGCTGCGGATCAGCCGCAGGATATGGCTTCTACCCACAGCCAGCGGCCAGCCGATCCGGCCCTGCGCGTCGACGAGCATCGCCATCGGCGTGCCGATCGCGCCGAGCGCCTCCGCCGCCTTCCGGTCAGGATCCACGACAACCGGTGAGCGGAACCCTTCGCGCCGGACGGCTCTGGCGTCCTCGCTCGTGATGATCACGAGCTGCGCAGCCCCGGACGCGGCCTCCGCTTCCCGGCTGAGCAGCTCCTCGCGGATCTCACGGCACGAGCCGCAGTCCGGGTCCCAGAAGAGGAAGAGCGTCTCTCTGTCCGCCAGGTCCAGCAGGCGCGTCTCCGTGCCGTCGAGGTCAGTGACGACGACGTCAGCCGGAAGCGGTTGTCCGGGCGGTAGTCCGCGTAGCTCCTGCTGACCGGTGGCTGTCGTCTCGACCATGGCTCGGACGAGATCGACCCCGCCGACGACGAGCGTCGTCGTCGTTCCCGGCGCCTCGACCCGCACGGCGGCCGGAGCCCCGTGAACGGCGTATGCCTTCTGCACCTCGCGCGTCTCGTCGAAAAGGACGTCCTGGAGCCCGTGCTGAACCGCGAGACCTCGCACCGCGTGAGGGTCGCCCGCGTTGACAACGGCGACCGTGACCGCGTGGTCGAAATCGCGCTGCACCGGACCGAGCTCGGGCAGCAACACCTTGCAGTCGGTGCAGTGGGAGTCCGTGAAGACGAGCACGACTGGCGGCCCGCGGCGCAAGAGCTCGTCGAGGCTGACCTCCGGGCCGTCGACGGTGGCCAGTGCAAAGGGCGGCGCAGGCGTCCCCTCTGAGAGCCCCTGCGCACGGGTAGCCGTCGCCCGGGTGGCGCGAACGACGTACCAGACCGCCCCTGCCGCCGCCGCAAGCGCAACCACTACGACCGCCGAGGCCGCGAGCGGGGCCAGCCGCCCCACCCATGCCAGGGCGCTCGGTCCTTGATGCGAGAGGGAGACCGCAAGAGCAGCGGTTGCGGCTGCGAGCAGCGTGACGTTTCGGGCGAGCGTCCGCGGGCCGGCGGGCTCGGAATGCAACTGGCCGAAGCAGTGGCAGTCCGGGGCCTGACCACGAGCCATGCTGGTGCCGATCGCGATCGTGAAGGCGAGCAGGAGGGCGACGGCGATGGTCAGCCCGAAGCTCGCTGTCGCCGCCGGCAGCAGCAGCGCGGCGCTCAGAAGCTCGGCGAGCGGCAGCGCGATGCCTGCCGCGCGCGAAAACCGCCGCGGGACGCCGAAGCCGGCGACGGCCTCCATCGAGCCGCCCAGGTCGGAGAGCTTGGCGACCCCCGCGACGCCGAAGATCGCGGCGAGCACAAGCCGGGCCAAGAGAAGGGCGACGCCCACGAGATCAGCTTAGAGGCAGGAGCCGCGGGCCAGGCGCCGCTCGCCGAAGCTGGCTGCGCCTGGCCCGCGTCCCTGCTCACGCCGTGGCGGCGCCTAGCCAGGCGCGCGTGCCGTCCAGCCGCACCTCCTGGAGCAGGTAGCGGTCGCTCCGACGGGGTACACGCACCCCGCCTCGCCAGACGTAACCGCGTGCGAGGGACGCACCGGCGGCCGCAGGGACGAGCCGCGCGTCCAGGCGCGTTCGCCGCCCGGCATGCTGGCGGTAGACGTGGTAGCCGAGTGCTTCGCCTGCCGCCGCGACGCGCCAGCGCAAGGTGACGCTGACGCCACGTAGCTTCGCGGTAAACGACAGCAGACGGACCGCACTCGTGGAGGTGGTGTTCTGCGGCTGCGGCGCCAGGGCCTCGAAGTCGGCGCCGTTGTCGTCGGTGTCCTGGAGCCCGTTCGACTTCCGCTGGATCGAGTTCACGTTCGAGGGGGCGCCGGCCGCCGCCGAGCCCTCGAAGCAGGTCGACGTCCCGTAGCCGACGAGGTCGACGGTGCCGGTCGGGCACGCTCCCGAGAGTGCCGTGGCCGAGGAGGCGAGCGCGATCTTGCCGGCGGTCGCGGCGAGGGCGATCGTGCCCGTCGCGTCGGGTGTCGGAAGGGCTGCGCCGTTCGTCCCGCCGCCCGCCTCCTGCACGAGGAAGTGCTGATGCGGCCCGAGGGAGACGTCCGGTAGAGGCGTCGACTGCCAGCTCGAGCCCCCTGTGCTCGCGTACTGCACGGACCAGCCGTTGAGGCTGACGGGGGAGCTCGAGACGTTGAGCAGCTCGACGAAGTCGTGGTCGTACGGGGCGCCGGCGTTGCCGCCGCCACCGTAGATTTCGCTGAGGACGATCGTGGTGGAGCCGGAGCCGACGGCGCTGCCCGGCAGGGCGGCGAGGACGGCGAGTAACACAACGGTGACTGCGATTCGTTTGGTCATGCAGCCGAGGGTAGGGAGACAATGGAGCCGCCGAAAGTCGCTCTTGGGGACAACGGCGAAAGCGGATGACGTCCACCGAAGGCATCTTCCTCGCCCGCCCGGACCGGCCTCCGGAAGGGGTGCCACTGGCCGTGAAGGACTTGTTCGACACGGCCGGTCTTCTGACGACCTACGGCTCAGCCGTCTTCGCGGACCACGTCCCGAAGCAGACGGCCGAGGCGGTTCGCCGCCTCGAGGCGAGGGGCTTCGCGAACGTCGGCAAGACGAACCTGCACGAGTTCGCCTACGGCACGACCTCGGAGAACCCGCACTACGGCACGGTGCCGAACCCCCTCGCGCGAGGCCGGATCGCCGGAGGCTCGAGCGGCGGGGCGGCGGCCGCTCTGGCCGCCGACCTCGCCGACGCCGCCCTCGGAACCGACTCCGGCGGGTCGATCCGGATCCCCGCTGCCTGCTGCGGCGTCGTCGGCTTCAAGCCCACCTACGGCCTCGTCTCCCTCGAGGGCTGCTTCCCGCTCGCTCCGACCTTCGATCATGCAGGACCGATGGCCCGCAGCGTCGCCGACTGCACGCGCATGCTCGAGGCGCTCGCGGACGGCTTCACCCGGGCGCCCGCGCGCGAGCTCGCGGCTGCACGCGTCGGCGTCGCCTGGACACGTGACGCAGAGCCGCTCGTTCGCCGACGCATCGAGGAGGCGGCCGCGCTCTTCCCACAGCGGCGGGAGATCGAGCTGCCGAGACCGGAAGGCGTCAGTGCCGTCTTCATGCGAGAGGTCGCCGACATCCACCGCGAGCTCTACGCCGAGAACCGTGAGCTGTACGGCGAGAACGTCGCGACAAAGATCGAGCGCTGCCTCGCGATCGACGAAGCCGACTACCGCGCCGGCCTGCGCGCCCGCGAGCTCTATGCGGAACAGGTTCTCGCGGCGATGGAGGGACTCGACCTGCTGGTGACACCGACGTTGCGCCTCGTAGCGCCGCCCGCGGCAGGCGACGAGCTCGCGCTACGGGAGAGCCTCGTCCTGATGACCTTCCCGTTCAACGCGCTGGGCTGGCCGGCGCTGGCCCTGCCGTGCGGGGCGGCGGAGGAGGGGCTCCCGGCGTCGGTGCAGCTCATCGGGCGTACCGGGGACGACGGGCTCGTGCTCGCGGTAGGGGAGGCGCTCGAGCGCGCGCTCGAACCGGTCGAGTAGCCGCCCTACCCCGTTCGGGTTCACGGCCGCGACAGTCAGGCCGACGCGGAGCGGGCGAGGAGGCGGCGCTCCGTCCGCCGCCGCGAGGTCTTCGACCCGGCGAGGCCGAGCAGCGCCAGCACGAGGAGCGGCGCGGCCACGATCGAGGCGTAGAGAGCCCAGACGAGCTCCTTCCCGAGGATCCGGCCCGACTGGTGCAGCGCTCGGTCGAGGCGGCTGGGCGGCAGCGGCGCGATGTGGTGGTGCACCTTGGGCTTCGCCGTCACGAGCGTCAGCTTCGCGGTCGCGAGACGGGCGCGCTGGTGTGTCGCCTGCTTCGACTGAACGAGGGCGGCGAGGTCGGTCTGCTCGTAGGCGAGCTGATCCTGGAGGCGCGCGCGATCGACGTCGGAGAGGCCGCCGGCGTCTAGCTGGCGCTGGATGCGCGCGATCTGCGTCCGCAGCTTCCCGACCAGCACGACCTGACGGTTGTACGTGTTCTGGAGGTCGGTGAGCGAGAGGTGCTGCGAGACGATCGTGCCGAGCCCCGAGAAGCTCAGGATCGCGCGCTGCATGTGCGCCACCGGAACGCGAAGGAGGAGCGTCGCGTCGCCACGCTTGGCGGCGCCGTACTGCACGCTGACGACGTAGCCGCCGAGGCGGCGCGCGATCCGCATCGCGCGGAGCGTCTCGCGAGAGAGGTCGTCCGTGCTGCGGACGCGGAGGTGCATCTGGACGCGGTAGTCGGTCAAACGGTTGCCTGCGGGCGGAGCGCTGGCGCGAGGAGAGCCGGCGGCTCTCGGCTCCACGGAGGAGGCGGCAACACCCGACTCGGCATTGTCGAATCGGCCGCCCGCGCCGCTCAGGACCTTCGGGGTCGCCGGAGCCTTCGCCACGGCGACCTCTAGATGCTTCGGCGCCCTTGCCGCGGTCTGCTGTCCACCCGAAGAGGCAAGCCCCTGAACCATCGCCACCGCAACGAACGCGGTCAGGCACACCGGCGTGAGCACGAGCGCGACCCGTCGCCAGGCGACGCGCTCGGCAAGGGAGGGCCGCGGCTCGCGCGCCGTCGCCGCGATCTCGCGCACCCGCGCCCGCAGCTCCGGCCGCGCCGCGACCCGGCCCGCCCGCAGCTCGCGAACGATGTCCTCGAAGCGCTCGTCCAGAAGGTCAGGCCGCGACATCGGCGCTCACCTTCTCCTCGAGCTTCTGGAGGGCGCGGGATAGCCTGGTCGAGCAGGCCGTGTGCGAGATCCCGAGGAGCCGCGCCGCCGTCTCGCCGTCGAGCTCGAGGATCACCCGCAGGGCGATCACCTCGCGCTCTCCGGCCGAGAGGCTTGCGAGCGCGGACTCGAGCAGCGGCGAAAAGCCCTCGCCGAAGGTCGGCTCCCCGGCCTCGACCGGCTCTCGAAGCGCGTAAACGCCCTCTCGGCGGCGCCTCCGGTCGTCCGCGCGAAAGTGGTCGAGCGCCGTCGAGCGGGCGACCTGACAGAGCCAGGTGCGAGCGCTCGCGCGGCGCGGGTCGAAGGTCTTCCAGCGCCGGCAGGCGCGTTCGAACGTCTCGGCGGTCAGCTCCTCGGCCACGGTGCGGTCTCCTGTGAGGTAGACGAGATAGGCGTGCACGCCGTCGAGATGCTCCTCGGCGACGGAGGCGAAGCTGCGCCTCTCGACGCCAGCTCCGCGTTCCTGCCGGAGGCTCTCCACCGCTTGCACGCCTTCTCTACGCCGCCGCTGCCTGCCGCGTCACATCAGGGCTGCGCTCTCTTGACGACGAGCTTCGTCGCCTTCGGCGTCGTGAACTGGAGCACGATCGCGAAGCTGTCGCCGAACGCGAAGGTGTAGCTCTTGGGGATGCCGCCCATCCCCGACAACCTGAAGCAGGAGATGTACGGCTTCCCCGCGGTGACCTGGACCGTGCACGCGAGGTTGGACTTCGCAAGGTGGAGTTCGTCACCGTTTGCGACCGTGTACGTCTTGCCGACGGCGGCGCTCACAGCCGCGGGCTTACGCCGGAAGACGACCGTGGCGCCGGAGGCGTTGGCCTTCGCGAGCGCGATCTCGCCGTCGATTGCAAGCGCCGCCGCGTAGGAGCCGTTGACCGGCTTCCCGCCGCGCACTTTGTAGCAGGCGACGAGCGTCTTGCCCTTCATCAGGTTCTTGCCGATCTGCGTCTGGCAAAGGATGCTCGAGCCGGCGACGACGACGGTGTCGTCGAGGCCGAGCGTGATCGACTTTCCGGAGCGGGCGGAGCTGCCGCCCGCGAGGACGGCGAAGACCAGTGCCGCGGCCGCCGCAACCGCTGTCGTGTGCTTCAAGAGGAACTCCTTTGATCGGTTTCCGATCTATGTACACCAAGGCGCCTCGGCACGTTCGGGGGCTGCCAGCTGCGCGCGGGGCGCGAGGCGCCTACGGTGCCGGGCGCGGGCGCTAGGGCTTCGCCGCGCGGACTGCCGCCTCGTAGATCCGGTCGCGGCCGAAGATCTCGAGCTCGTCGGAGAGGCGGTCGCTTGCAGACAGGGGCTCCTGGCGCGGCGCGGTCACCTCCCGGTTGTCGAGGGCGATTCGCTCGACCGTCTCGGCCGGCTCGTGACGAAATGCGACCTCCCGGCGAAGGCGCGACCTGAGCCAGCCGGCGAGCTGGAGCGCCTCCGCCTCGGGGCCCGTCACCGCGAGCTCGCGAACCTCCGCGACCGCCGGCCAGAGCGCAGCGATCTCCGCTCTCCAGGCAACGGTCCGCGACCAGGCGAGGTCAGAGACGGCGACGGTGTCGAAGAACCCCGCGAGCTCCCGCATCGCGACGGCCGGGTCCTCCCATTCAGCCGCATCGACCACGAGGCGGTCGGCCGTCCCCACGAGCTGGGTGAACTCGCGCGAGGTGAAGTCGGGCCGTCCGCGCCAGCGCAGGAAGACCGGCAAATCCGGGAGCAGGAGCGGCAGGACGATGCTCGCCGGCGCCCCTGCCCGGGCGCCGCAGACAGAGAGGCGGATCACCTCGGCGCCGACCTGCTGCTCGAGCCCCGGCAGGGCGAACGACTCGAGCGTGACCTCCGCGTCGAGGCAGCTCGTCCGGCGCTTCGGATCGGGATAGAGGATGATCGTGCGGCTCGGATGGCGCTCGGCGAGCCCCTCGAGCACCTCTTCGGCCGCCTTGTGCCACTCCGGTGGAACCCAGGCGATGTGCGTCAGCACGCTCGTGCGCAGGTCGGGCGCTGCCCCCTCGTGCGCCTTCTCCTGACGAAGCGCGGCGAGCTGGCGCTCGATCGCTCCGATCGAGACCGCCTTGCCGCTCCACTCGACGGTGCGGGCCGCGGTGCTCATCGTCTGCCGTGGCCCCCGCGGACCCCTCCGCCACGGCCACTGTCCAGGGTCTGTCCCCAGCCACGACCGTGCAGGACGGCTGCCTCATGGCCACTGTCCAGGGTCTGTCCCCGCACACGGCCCCTCCGGACACGGCCCCTCGGGACAGGTCCGGCCATCAGTGCCGCCGCCAGGAGCGGCCGTCGCGTCGAAGCAGGTCGTCCGCCGAGGGCGGCCCCCACGTCCCTGCCTCGTAGTTCGGAAACGCGGGCCGGTCGCGCTGCCACGCCGCGACGATCGCGTCGACGAGCGCCCACTGTTCGTCCACCTCGTCCGCGCGCGTGAAGAGCGTCGCGTCGCCGAGCATCGTGTCGAGGATCAACCGCTCGTAGGCCTCCGGCAGCCCGGTGCGGAAGGCGCTTCCGTAGAGAAAGTCCATGTGCACGGTACGAAGGGTCATCCCCTGCCCCGGCACCTTCGCCGCGATCGCCAGCGAGATCCCCTCGTCGGGCTGGACGTGGACGATGAGGACGTTCGGCTTCAGCGCCTCCGCCGCGAGCTCCTCGAAGGGTGGATGCGGCGCGCCCTTGAACTGGATCGCGATCGTCGTCTCGCGCCGCGCGAGCCGCTTGCCAGCGCGCACGTAGAACGGGGTATCCGCCCAGCGCCAGTTGTCAACGTAGAGCTTTGCAGCGACGAAGGTCTCCGTCATCGAGTGCGAGTCCACACGGGGCTCCTGGCGGTAGCCCGCCACCTCCTGGCCCTCCACGTACCCGGAGCCGTACTGGCCGCGGACGACGCTCTTCGGGCCGGGCGTGTGCATCGAGCGCAGCACCTTCACCTTCTCGTTTCGCACCGAGTCGGCGGTGAAGTCGATCGGCGGCTCCATCGCGGTCAGGGTCACGAGCTGGAGGAGGTGGTTCTGGAAGATGTCGCGCACGGCGCCCGCCTGCTCGTAGAACTCCGCTCGGTTCTCGATGCCGATCGACTCGGCGACGGTGATCTCGACGTGGTCGACGAACTGGCGGTTCCAGATCGGCTCGAAGATGCCGTTGGCGAAGCGCAGCGCGAGCATGTTCTGGACCGTCTCCTTACCGAGGTAGTGGTCGATCCGGAAGATCTCGGTCTCCTCGAAGTGCTCGTGGATCTCCTCGTTCAGCGCCAGAGCCGAGGCCCGGTCGCGACCGAACGGCTTCTCGATGACGAGCCGCGCCCAGCCGTCCGTGCTGCGCCTGCGGCCGAGCTCGCCGACGAGGGTCGCGATCGCGCCCGGCGGAATCGCGAGGTAGTAGACCCGGTTTCCCTGAGTCCCGTGCTCCGCGTCGAGGGAATTCAGCGTCTCGATCAGCGTGTCCCAGGCGCCGTCGTCCCCGAACTCCATGCCGACGTAGCGCATGCCGGAGGCGAGCCCGTTCCACACCTCCTTGGCGAACGGGTCGCGGGCGTGCTCCTTGACCGCCTCCTCCATCCGCTTCCGGAACTCGTCGTCGGTCTCCTCGGTGCGGGCGACGCCGACGACGGCGAAGTGCTCGGGAAGGAGGCGCCGGTAGGCGAGCGAGTAGATCGCGGGGAAAAGCTTGCGCTGGGTCAGGTCGCCGGAGGCCCCGAAGATGACAAGCGTGCAGGGCTCCGGCGTCCGCCGGATCCGCAGCCCTTCAAGGAGTGGATTCTCGGACGGTGCGACGGGCGCGGGCTTGGAGGTAGCAGTCACGAGCTAGAGCTCCCGGATGACTCGAGCGGGATTGCCGGCGACGACGACCCGCGGGGGGATGTCGCGGATGACGACCGCGCCTGCGCCGACGGTCGCGCCCTCGCCGACGGTGACGCCCGGACCGAGAATCGCGCCACCTCCGATCCAGGCTCGGTCGCGGATCTCGACCGGGACGCCGTACTCTCGGCCGGAGATCCGGAGCTCGGGGTCGAGCGGGTGCGTGGCGGCATACACCTGCACGGCAGGGCCGAGCATGACGTCGTCGCCGATCATCACGCGGTTGCTATCGAGGACGACGCAGTTCGTGTTGACGAACGTGCGCGCGCCGATCTCGATGTTGGAGCCGTAGTCGCAGAAGAAGGGCGCCACGACCGTCGCGCCCTCGCCGAGCGAGGCCAGCAGCTCGTGCAGCACGTCCACGTCGCCGTCGTTGAAGCGTCGCAGGAGCCGCTGCGCTCGCTGCGCCGCCGCCCGCAGCTCGGGATCGGTCGGGTCGTACAGCTCGCCGACGAGCATCAGCTCGCGCTCGCTGCGCGCCGTCGCGGTCACTCGGTCTTCACGGCGTGGCCGCCGAACTGGTTGCGAAGCGCTGCGTTCACCTTGGCGGCGAAGGACTCGTCCTGGCGGGAGGCGAAGCGCGCGAAGAGCGAAGCCGTGATCACCGGCGCGGGAACGCTCTCGTTGATCGCCTCGAAGACCGTCCAGCGACCCTCGCCCGAGTCCTCGACGTAGCCCTTGATGTGCGGCAGGTCGCCGCCCTCCTGCTCGAACGCGTCGTAGAGCAGCTCGAGGAGCCAGCTCCGGACGACCGACCCGTAGCGCCAGATGCCGGCGATGTCCTTCAGGTCGAGACCGAACTCCGAGGCGCGCATCACCTCGAAACCCTCCGCGTAGGACTGCATCAGGCCGTACTCGATCCCGTTGTGGACCATCTTCACGAAGTGGCCTGCGCCTGAGGCGCCGGTGTGCGCGTAGCCGTCCGTCGGCGCCAGCGAGCGGAAGATCGGCTCCAGCCGCTGCACCGGCTCGTCGTCGCCGCCGACCATCAGGCAGAAGCCGTTCTCGAGGCCCCAGACCCCTCCTGAGACGCCGGCGTCGACGAAGTGGATCTGCTTCGCGGCGGCCTCGCCGTGGCGCCGCTGCGAGTCGCGGAAGTTGGAGTTGCCGCCGTCGACGATCGCATCGCCGGCCTCGAGGATGCCGAGCAGCTGCCGGAAGGCGTCCTCGGTGATCTTCCCGGCTGGGATCATCAGCCAGACCGCCCGCGGCGCCTCGAGCTGCCCGGCCAGGTCCGCGAGGGAGCTCGCAGTCGACTCGACCTGCGGGTCGAAGGTCATGATCTCGTGCCCGTCACGACGCAGGCGCTCCGTCATCCCGGCACCCATGCGTCCGAGGCCGACCATTCCGAGCTTCACGTCCGAACCTCCTCGAGTTGGATGCGCGCGACCCGCCGGCCGCGCTCTTTCAATGCGGCGTAGTCGCCGGCGGCCTGGGCTCGGATGAGCTCCGCGAAGCCGAAACGCTGTCCCGGGATCGGGAGCTCCTCGCCCGGCTCGTCGACGACCTGGAGGAAGAGCCCCGTGGGCGGCCCGCCCTTGTGGAGCTGCCCCGTCGAGTGCAGGTAGCGCGGGCCGAGGCCGTGCGTGACGACACAGCCGGTCTCGCGGGCCTGGGCGAGCAGCGGCTCGAGCTCCTGCTCCCGCGCCGGGTCGACGAAAGCCTGGATGCAGACGTAGTCGCCCGGCCGCGCCTGCGCGAGCAGCTCCTCCACCGTCCCCTCCGGCCCTATCCGAGGGACTGTCCCTCCCTGGAGCAGCGCGCTCGTGCGGTCCTTGGCCGCCTGGACGTTTGGCTGGTCGAACGGATTGATGCCGATGATCGACCCGGCGACGGCCGTCGCGAACTCCCACCGGAAGAACTCGCGCCCGAGGTCGTACGGGTCGCCGATCCGAACCTCGGCGGCCTGGCGGTCACGCCCCTTCGGGTTCTCGCCCGGTGCCGGGACGAGCCCCTTACCCTCCTTCCCCGTCGACTCGGCAAGCAGCTGCTCCGCCCAGAGACCGAAGTCGCCCGGGTTCGGGTTGATGCAGACCTTGTCGCGACCCTCCTGCCAGCCGCGGCCGAGCGCGAGGCCGAGCTCGAGCCCCGGGTTGTCGCCGCCCCGGCAGCGCTCCGCCATCTCGTTCGCCCGCTCGAGCAGCCGCCGTACGTCTACGCCGGAGAGAGCCGCCGGGACGAGCCCGAAGGCAGAGAGCGCCGAATAGCGCCCACCGATCGTGGGCTCGCCTGCGAAGACGGCGCGGAAGCCGCGCTCGCGCGCGAGCTGCTCGAGCGCCGATCCGGGGTCGGTGACCACCGCGAACTGCTCGCCGCGCTTGCCGGACCGCGCCCAGAAGAAGTCCAGGTGCGAGCGCGTCTCGAGGGTCGTTCCGGACTTCGAGGAGGCAACGAAGAACGTCCGCGCGAGGTCGTGCTCCTCCGCGACCCGGCGGATCGCCTGCGGGTGCGTCGTGTCGAGCACCTGAAGGTAGTCGCCGCCGAAGCTCCGCCGCAGCACCTCGGGCGCAAGGCTCGAGCCGCCCATGCCCATGACGATCACGGCCGCAAAGTCGCGGCGCACCTGCTCGGCGAATCGCCCGAGCTCCTCCGCGCGCTCGAGCATGCGCAGCGGCTCGTCGAGCCAGCCGAGCCACTTCGCCTCGTCATGGCCGGTCCAGACGGTCGGGTCGCGCTCCCAGATCCGCTCGACGAGCTGCTGGTGTTCGTTCACACCCGCCTCGTCGCGCCATTGTCTCGCCGAGTCACGACGACGATCGTAAGCTCTCGGCGCGCAAAGGGTCGCTCAGGCCGAGACGAGAGCTCCCCGCTTCTCGCGGATGCCCTCGATCATCTCGGCGAACGAGTCCGAGAACTTCTGAACCCCCTCCGCCTCGAGCGTGTCGACGACGTCGTCGTACTCGATGCCGACCTTCGCGAGCTCGCCGAGCAGCGCGTGAGCCTCCTCGACTCCCCGCCCGAGCGTCGCCGCCACCCGGCCGTGGTCCTGGAAGGCCTCGATCGTCTCCTGCGGCATCGTGTCGACGGTCTCCGGACCAATCAGCTCCTCGACGTACAGGACGTCGCGGTACTCCGGGTTCTTCGTCGAGGTCGACGCCCAGAGACAGCGCTGCCTCGTCGCGCCCTTCGAGGCCAGATACTCCCAGCGCTCGCCGGAGAACGCCTGCCGGTAGTGCTCGTAGGCAAGCTTTGCGTTCGCGATCGCGAGCTTGCCGCGCAGCGCGAGCGCCTTCTTCGTTCCGATCGCCTCGAGTCGCTTGTCGGCCTCCGTGTCCACACGCGAGACGAAGAAGCTCGCGACGGAGGCGACCTTCGAGGGGTCACCGCCACCCGCGACCAGGCGCTCGAGCCCGCGCAGGTAAGCCTCCACCACGGCCGCGTAGCGCGACAGCGAGAAGATCAGCGTGATGTTGATCGAGCGGCCGGCCGCGATCGCGTCCTCGATGGCCGGCAGGCCCGGCGCGGTCGCCGGAATCTTGACGAAGAGGTTCGGCTTGTCGATCTCGGCGTGCAGGCGCATCGCCTGCTCGAAGGTTGCCTCGGTGTCGTAGGCGAGATCGGGGTCGACCTCGATCGAGACGTACCCGTCCTGGCCCTTGCCCTTGTCCCAGACCTTGCGCAGCAGGTCGCAGGCGTCGCTGACGTCCCGTTCGGCGAGCCGGAAGAAGGTGTCCCTCGCGTCGAGATCCTCCGCCACGCACTCCTGGAGCTGCTCGTCGTAGGCATCCCCCTGCGAGATCGCCTTCTGGAAGATGGTCGGGTTCGAGGTGACGCCGACGACGGCGTCCTCCCGCATCATCCGCTCGAGCTCGCCGCCGTGGACGAGGTCGCGCGAGAGGTAATCGATCCAGACGCTCTGACCCTTGTCGGACAGCTTGTGCAGACGGCTCTTCTCAGGCATGCGCGCGCTCCATTTCCTCGATCTTCCGCAGGCGGCGCTCATACCGCTCGCCGCCGCCGAACTTCGCACTCACGAAGGTCCTAACGAGCTCAGCCGCAAGTTCTTCCCCGACGATCTCCGAGCCGAGGCACAGGACGTTCATGTCGTCGTGCTCTACGCCCTGATGAGCGGAGTACGCGTCGTGGCAGATCGCCGCGCGGATCCCGGGCAGCTTGCAAGCCGCGACCGAGGCACCGACGCCCGACCCGCAGACAAGCACGCCACGTTCGGCGTCGCCGGAGAGGACGGCTTCGCCGAGCTCTCGGGCCTTGTCGGGGTAGTCGACCCGCGGCTCCGGCGCGTCGGCGCCGAGGTCGAGCAGCTCGTGCCCGAGCGTCCGCAACTCTCGCATTACCCGCTCGCGGAGCTTCACCCCGCGGTGGTCGAAGGCGACGGCGACCCGCATGGCTCGAAGCCTAGGTGACGGCTTCTTCCGCCGCGCCGACCACCAGCCGCTGGTAGAAGAACCCGCCGAGCAGGAGCACTGCGCCGACCGCGAGGAACGACAGCGGCTGCGCGACCGAGCTCAGGAAGGCAAGGTCGTAAGAGGAAGAGCTTCGCGAGACTGATCCCGAAGAAGCGCGAGGTCCGCGACGCAGGCCCTGCCCAGCGCGTAAGGCTCAGGTAGAGGAGCCCGAGGCCCAGCAGCCCCAGAGGGCCGCTCACCGCGGCACGTCTGGCCCCGCTGACCGGCGCTTCCGGCAGCGAGCGGAGGGCGAAAGAGCGCGCCGCGAGACTGACCTACGTCACGCGCTGGAGCAGCGCGAGCGCCCTGCTCGCCACGTGCTCGGCCGTGTAGCCGAGGCGCTCGAGCACTTCGGCACCGGGCGCCGAGGAGCCGAAGCGGTCGAGGCTGATCGAGTCTCCGCAGTCGCCGACCCACTGCTTCCAGCCGAGTGCGACGCCCGCCTCGACGGCGAGGCGGGCCTTCACCTGCGGCGGCAGCACCTCGTCCCGGTACTCGGCGCTCTGCGCCTCGAAGAGCTCCCAGCAGGGCATCGAGACGACCCGCACGTTCGTACCGTTCTCGGAGGCGATCTTCTGGCCGGCCTCGAGGGCAACCGACACCTCCGATCCGCTGGCGATGAGGATGAGATCGGGGTCGCCGCTCTCCCAGAGGGTGTACCCGCCTTGCTCGAGGCCCGAGGCGGGGGCAAGATCGGAGCGGTCGAGAGTCGGAACCTTCTGGCGGGTCAGCGAGAGCGCGACCGGCCCGTCCTCCCGCTCGAGCGCGACCTTCCACGCGTAGACGGTCTCGTTCGCGTCGGCCGGCCGCACGAACCACAGGTTCGGGATCGCCCGCAGCGCCGCGTAGTGCTCGACCGGCTGGTGAGTCGGCCCGTCCTCGCCCAGGCCGATCGAGTCGTGCGTCCAGACCCAGACCACAGGAAGGTGCATCAGGGCGGAGAGGCGGACGGCCGGCCGCATGTAGTCCGAGAACACGAGGAAGGTCGACCCGTAGGGCTTGACCATCCCACCGTGAAGTGCGATCCCGTTGACGATCGAACCCATCGCGTGCTCGCGGATCCCGAAGGGGACGTTGCGACCTGAGTGGGCCGCCGAGAAGAGCCCCCCGCCCTCGAACTCGGTGTACGTCGACTCGACGAGGTCGGCCGCGCCGCCGATCATCGTCGGCGTGAACGGCTTGAAGGCCTGCATGACCTTCTTCCCGGCCGCCCTCGTCGCCATGTCGTCGCCGGCCGTGAACTCGGGCAACGCCTCCGCGAATCCCGCGCGCGGCTTGCCGGTGTGCACCTGGTCCCACTCCTCGCGTGCCGCCGGGAAGGTGACGCTCCAGGTCTCGAAGCGGTCCTTCCACTCCTGCTCGAGCCCGATCCCGCGGTCGATCTGGCTCATGTGCTCGTAGACCCCCTCCGGGACGGCGAAGTGCTCGCCGGGATCCCAGCCGAGAGCCTCCTTCGTCGCGCGCACCTCGTCCTCGCCGAGCGGGCTGCCGTGCGCCTTCGCGGTGTCGACGGCGTGAGGCGCGCCGAAGCCGATGTGCGAGCGGACGACCACGAGCGAGGGGCGCTCCGTCTCCGCCTTCGCGGCCTCGATCGCCGCGTCGAGCTCCGCGAGGTCGTTGACGTCCGCAACGTGCTGCACGTGCCAGCCCTGCGCCTCGAAGCGAGCGCCGCGGTCCTCCGCGGTGAAGGAGAGGGCGGTCGTTCCGTCAATCGTGATCCGGTTGTCGTCGTAGAAGTAGACGAGCTTCCCGAGGCCGTGCTGGCCGGCGATCGAGGCCGCCTCGTTGGAGACACCCTCCATCAGGTCGCCATCGGAGCAGATGCAGTAGACGCGGTGGTCGACGATCTCCTGCCGGGGCCGGTTGAAGCGGTCGGCGAGGAAGCGCTCGGCGATCCCGAAGCCGACGCCGTTCGCGAACCCCTGACCCAGGGGCCCAGTGGTCGTCTCGATCCCTTCCGTCAGGAAGTGCTCCGGGTGGCCAGGTGTCGCCGACTGCCACTGCCGGAAGCGCTTCAACTCCTCGAGCGCGAGGTTGTAGCCCGTGAGGTGGAGCGTCGTGTACTGGAGGATGCAGGCATGGCCCGCGGAGAGGACGAAGCGGTCGCGGTTCTGCCAGTCCGGGTTCGACGGCGAGTGGCGCAGGTGCCTCGTGTAGAGGAGGTAGGCGAGCGGCGCGAGCGCCATCGCCGTTCCCGGATGCCCGGCGCCCGCCTTCTGCACTGCGTCCATCGACAGGGTGCGGATCGTGTCGATGGAGAGTTGCTCGAGGTCCTTCGTCACGTCACGCTCCGGTAGAGGTCTTGCTGGCGCTCCCGCGCCGAACGATACGCCTCGAAGCGCTCCGTGCGCGGCTGGAAGACCTCGCCTGTCGGCGCCGGGTCGGCTTCGAGCCCGAGGCGCTCCAGCACGAGCGCCGCTGCGCCCCGGGCGGAGGCTTCGTCGACCTCCGAGAGAACGATCGGGCGCTCGAGGACGTCGGCCAGGATCTGGACCCAGGCGTGGTCGACGAAGAGCGCGTGTCCCGTCGCCACCACCTCACGCACCTCCGGCAGCCGCTCGGCAAGGGCTGCGAAGCGGTATGTCACGCCTTCCAGCCCCGCCTGGAGCAGGTCCTCGGGGGTCGTGTCGAAGGTGAGCCCGGCGATCGCTCCTCGCGCACGCGGGTGCCAGCCGGGGCTGCGCTCACCTCCGAGCAGCGTCAGGAAGGTGAGCCCATGAGCGTCCGGCTCGGCGGCATCGAGGTCGGGTGCGGCCCGGAGCTTCAGCGTCTGCTCCAGCCAGGCGTAGAGGTTGCCGCCGTCGGAGAGAGCGCCCCCCTCGACTACCCGTTCGGCGTCCAGGCTGTAGAGGAAGAGGCCCGGGCGAGGCTGCGCATCCCGGGCCTCACGGACGACGCGGTAGGCGCCGGAGGTGCCGATCATCAGCGCAGCGCGATCGGCGGTGAGGCAGCCGGCGCCGGCGTTCGAGCAGGCCCCGTCGCCAAGCGCGGGGAACCACGGCGTCGTTTCGCCGGCCGGCTCGTCGGTGATCTCGGGCAGGCGCTCCGGCGCGAGCCCGAGCGTGTCGAGGAGTTCCTCGTCCCAGGAGGCCCCGGAGATATCGAGGAGGCCGGTGCCCGATGCCATCGAAAGGCTTGTGCGAGCATCGCCCGTGAGCTGCCCGTAGAGGTAGTCGGAGAAGGAGAGAAAGCGCGCTGCGGTGCGAAACGTCTCGGGCTCCTCCCGCGCGAGCCAGGCGAGCTTCGCCGGCCAGTAGCTCGGGTGGAGGACGCAGCCCGTCCGGGCGTGCACCGCCTCGGCGTCGAGCGCTCGCGCGAGAGCCTCGGCTGCGGAAGCCGAGCGCAGGTCGCGCCAGGTGAGGAGAGGCCCGATTGCGCGGCCGCGGCGGTCGACCGGGACGAGGCTGTGCCAGAAACAGGAGGTCCCGACAGCCGCAACGGGGCCGCCGGCCGCCGCGAGCGCGTCCGCGAGCGCCGCCCGGGTCGCCTCGACGAGATGGTCGGGGTCGAACTCCGCGCGACCGTCGTGGCCGTGGGTGACCTCGTAGCGCGTCTGGGCCTCGACCCCCTCGACGTGACCGCCCCGTTCGTCGTACACCCGCGCGCGAACCGAGGATGTCCCCACGTCGAGCGCCAGCACTAGCGTCACGGTTGGAGGCTACGGCACCCTCGGCGTACCGATCGTTGAAGCGCGAACCCCACCATCCCCACCCTGGGTGGGGAGTTTGTGCCACCCTCCACCCGTGTTCGATCCTACCGTCCGACCTGTCGCGGGTCAGTGCCAGATCCGTACCGCCTTACGAACACTTCCTCCACAAGACGCCTCAACGGAATGCGCCGATCAGCGCACCTCCGGCGACGACGAGGGCCGCGCCGCCGAGGAGCCGCGCGCCCACCAGCTCCGAGCGCCGTAGCAGCAGTGCCGACAGTGCCACGCCCCACAGCGACTCGGTGGCCACGAGCGGCGAGACGATCGTGACACGGCTCCGGTAGTACGCCTCGAAGAGAAACACGTACGAGAGGCCGAAGCAGAGCCCGGCCGGCACGAAACGCGCGAGCTCCCGGATCGGCGCCGTCTTTCGTCCCCAGACCGCCGCGACGGCCGCACCCGCAAGCAGTGTCGACACGGCCGCGACGGCGGGCCTGGCTGCACCGGCGGTCTCGGACACGCGGCGGATCAGGTTGTCCCGGGAAGCGAAGAGGATCGTCGCCACAAAGGCGTAGAGGAGTCCCACGACGCGGACGTGCTGGGGCCTTCGGGGCTCACGCGCGAGCAGGACGCCTCCAGCCACGATCAGGACTGCGCCGACCAGGAGCGGCGCCCGGACGGGCTCGCCGAGCAGAAGAATCGCGATCGCCACCGATGCGAGAGGTGCGGTCCCGACCGCGACCGAGGTTCGCGACGGCCCTGCGTCGCGGACCGCCAAGGTGAACAGGATCTGCGAAGCGCCGGGTGCCAGGAGGCCCGCAAGCAGAAACGGCCAGGCGCCGCCGAATCGAGCCCCGCCCCGGTGCGCGGCATCCGCGACGGCCGCGACTAGGGCGACTGCGAGTGCGACAAGGACGGTCGCGAGCGTGCCGGCGCGAACGTCGGCGCCGCTCCGCAGCGCGAGCTTGAGGGCAACCGTCATCGCGCCGAACAAGGCCGCGGATCCGCACGCAAGGAGCACCGGAAGCATCCGCCCGTACCCTTATCGGGTCAGCGCAACGGTGCGGCGGGAGGCGTCTCGTGTCAGTCCAGGGGAAGACGGTCGGGCCGACGGAGTCGGAGCGACCTCCAAATCGAGCTCGGAGCCGATGGCGGTCGTAATCGCCGCCAACCTGCGGAAGGAGCTCGGCGGCACCCCGCTCTTCGACGGCGTCTCCTTCAAGGTCGAGCGGCGTGACCGGCTCGCGTTGTCAGGCGCCAACGGTGCCGGCAAGACGACCCTGTTGCGAATCCTGTCCGGCGAAACCGAGCTCCACGGCGGCGAGCTGGTCTTCGCGAAGGGCACACGCGCGGCCCTCCACGACCAGCGCCCACCCCTCGAGCTCGGCCTCACGCTGCGCGAGTACGTCCTCGCAGGCGCTCGGGACCTGGTCGCGACCGAGCACGAGCTGCGCCGGCTCGAGGCTGCGATGGCCTCCGGCGACCACAACGAGAAAACGCTTCGGCGCTACGCCGATGCGCAGAGCCGCCTCGAGCACGCCGGGGGCTATGACTGGCGCGAGCGCGCCGGCGGGATGGTGCGCGGCCTCGGGTTCACCGATCCGGATCTGGACCGGAACCTCGACACGTTCTCGGGCGGCGAGCTGACGCGCGCATCGCTCGCGCGAGCGCTCGCCGGCGACCCTGATCTGCTGCTCCTCGACGAGCCCACGAACCACCTCGACGTCGTGAGCCTCGAATGGCTCGAGCGTGAGCTGTCCTCACTCGACGCGGCGGTGATCCTCGTGGCGCACGACCGGTGGTTCCTCGAAGCGGTGACGAACGCAGTGCTCGAGCTGGAGAACGGCCGCTCGACCTACTTCCCGGGCGCATGGCACACCTGGCGGCGAGAGAAGGCCGCCCGCGCGATCGACCAGGCGAAGACGGCCGAACGTCAGGCCGAGCAGATCGCACGGCTCGAGCGCTTCGTCGAGCGCTTCCGCTACAAGGCGACGAAGGCGCGCCAGGCCCAGTCCCGGCTGAAGGAGATCGAGCGCATCCAGGGCGCACGCGTGGAGGCGCCGGGCGGGGGCCGGCGGGTGCTTGGGTTCGAGTTTCTGAAGCCCGCGCGCAGCGGCCGCACCGTCGTCGAGGCACGCGGCCTCGACGTGAGGGCGGGGGAAAAGGCCCTTCTCGAGGAAGCCTCCTTCGCAGTCGAGCGGGGCGAGCACGTCGGCCTCGTCGGGCCGAACGGCTCCGGGAAGACGACGCTCCTCGAGACGATCCTCGGGAACCGGCCGCCTTTAGCCGGGACCGTCCACCTCGGCCACGGCGTGCAGCCGGCCTACTTCTCCCAGCACGAGATCGAGCTCGACGAGCGTCAGACCGTCCTCCAGGCCACCCAGGCCGCGACCGGGCTCCAGCGGCCGCAGGCCCAGAACCTGCTCGGCCGCTTCCTTTTCTCCGGCTGGGACGTGCACGAGAAGTCGGTGGCCGCCCTCTCCGGCGGCGAGCGTCGGCGGCTCGCGCTCGCCCTAGTCGTCGCCTCCGGCGCCAACTTCCTCGTCCTGGACGAGCCCACGAACCACCTCGACCTGGAGAGCCGGGAGGCGCTCGAGGAGGCGCTCGAGGCGTTTCCAGGAACCGTTCTCCTCGTCTCGCACGACCGCGCCCTGCTCGACGCCGTCGCTCGCCGCACGCTCGCGATCGAGGAGCGGGCGCTGCGCAGCTACGACGGCGGCTGGGCTGACTACGTTCGCCGTCGCGACCTTCCGCCGATTTCCGAGAAGCCGCAGCCGCCGCGAAAAGCCAGGTCACGTCCGGAGAAGCCGCGGCCGAAGGCTCCCTCCGAGCTGGAGCGCCTCGAGACCGCCATCGCACGCCAGGAGGAGGAGGTCGGCGCGCTCGAGCTGCAGCTCTCCGAGGACTGGACCGACGTCGACGCGCTCGCAGCGCACCGGCGCGCGCGGGACGAGCTCCGGTCGTTGCTCGCACGCTGGGAGGAGATGTTCGAGCGAGCCTGAGGCGAGAGGCGGACAGGTCGCGCGGGCCCGGACGAGGCCGCTCCAGCCTCCGCCGAGAGGGCCACCTTTCCACGGCTCGAACCGACATGCCCGGGGGTCAGGCCCCCGGGCATGTCCAAAGAAGACGAAGGGCTCAAAACACCTGGAAAGCCGGGACGCGACGGCGCTCAGCACCAGCTTCCGGCGGCTTCACAAAATGGCGGAGAGGCCACGTCCGTTCCGCCGAGAACGAGGACGCCGCGCTCCGTGCGTCGCTAGTCGCCCCAGAACGACTCGAACGCGGGCGGATCGGTCGGTACCGCGACGATGTCCACCCAGACACCGTCGCGCAGCGTGATCAGAAGCGCCTGGTCGATGTCGAGCGTCCGACCTTCCCGGCGCCCGCTCGCACGGTAGACCGCCACCGCGTGCTCGTCGTCCGCAAGAACCCAGCACAGCGTGCTGCGGTACGTGCCGTCGGTCAGACGCCGCGTCGCGCGGAAGAGCTCGAAGATGTCCTCGCGACCGCTGTAGGTGCGTGCGACTGGAACCGAGCCACCGACGGTCCAGACGGCATCCTCGTCGATCACCTCGAAGAGCGCCCGCACACCGCCCCCGGCGAAGGCCGCGAAGACGCGGCGGACGCCCTCGATGTTCGGATGCTCGGCGCTCACTTCACGAAGGCTGCGATGAGCGCGTCGGCAACTACCTTCAGCGGCTTCCCGGAAAGCTGGCTCGCCTTGCGCAGGCGCCCAAACGCCTCTTGCTCGGTCAGATTTTCGCGCTCCATCAGGAGGCCCTTCGCGCGTTCAATCGCCTTGCGGGCCGCAAGCGCCTCGGCGAGTGTCTCCGTCTCCGCCCGGGCCGCAGCGAGCTCCTCGTGCCGTGCGCGAGCGGTGTGGATGGCCGGGACGAGGTCCGACTCGCGGAACGGTTTCACGAGATAGCCGAAAACACCCGCCTCGACGGCCCGCGCGACGAGCTCCTCCTGCCCATAGGCCGTCAGCATGACGATCGGGATCGGACGTTCGCGGAGGATCCGCTTCGCCGCTTCGATCCCATCCAGCTTCGGCATCTTCACGTCGAGGATCGCCAGCTCAGGCTCCCGCTCCCGAGCGAGCTGCACGGCCTCGACGCCGTCGTGAGCCTCGGCGCACACCTCGTGCCCCGCCCGATCGAGCATCTCGACGAGATCGAGCCTGATGATCGTCTCGTCCTCTGCCACCAGGATCCTCACGGGAGCTCCAACAGGAGCTCGCGCACCTCCGGCCAGAAGAGGAGGGCGGCGGCCTCGGCACGAGTGCACCAGCGGTGCTCGTCGTGCTCCCAGTCGAGCGCCGGCTCCCAGTCCGCGGGAGCGTCTGCGATGAAGCACTCGACGAGAATTTTCTCGGTGCCGGCCGGAAGCTCCCAGAGACGCCACCCCTCGTCCTCGAGCGAATAGGCGTAGGGCCGACGTAGATCGACCGGCTCCACAGCAAGCCCCGTCTCCTCGAGGAGCTCACGCGCCGCCGCCTCCGCATAGCTTTCCCCCTCCTCGAGCGCGCCGGCAACGGAGTGCCAGTAGCCGCCCTGCTTCTCGGAGCGGCGCAGGACGAGGAACTCCTCCCCGCGGCGTACGAAAACGAGAACCTCCTCGGGCCGCCTCATGGCACCGGAGCGGGTACGGGTGTCGAACCGAGGTCCTCGTCCTCATACTGACAATCGAAGTACGCGTCGAAGAACAGTGCGATCCCGTGACGGGCGCGCCGGGCCGCTCGGCCCGCGTCAAGCACCAGCCTTGCTTCCTCCTCGGGGGTCCAGTTGTGAATCCAGATGCGGGCGGAGTGGACGCCGCTCGTCGCCGCTAGCCGCGCGATCTGCTCGGCGGCCGGGTCGAGACGGTCGAGAAGCCTGCCGAGCTGCTCCTCGGAGGGCCGATCGCACTCGTCATCGACCTCGTAGCTGATGCCGTGGAAGGGATGAAGTGCCCCCGGCCGACGTTGCTCGCCCTTCGCCCACGCCCGATCAGGCGGGCGGGCGAGAGCGACCATCTCGTCGGAGGTGATGGTCTCGCTGAGGACGACGAGACTGACCCGAGACTCGCCACGATCGAGCTTCCTCACGATGGGAAGACCACCTCCGCCCGCGTCCCGCGCTCGCAAGAGAGCGTCAGCTCCCCGCGGAGCTCGTCGCGTACGAGCGCGCGAACGATGGACAGTCCGGTGCCGCTCGCCGCGCCCTCGACACCCAGGCCGTCGTCGGCGATCGACAGCACGACGTCCCCGTTCCGCTGACCCAGCTCGATCCACACCGACTCGCCGCCGTGCTCCAGGGCGTTCTGGAGGAGCTCGCTGAACACGAGTGCGACGGCGGTAGCCCGGTGCCCCGGCAGTTCGATCGGTTCGAGCCAGGCCTCCACGTGCTTGGCGGCGCCAAGCCCCTGGACGAGCATCGCCCGTAGGCGGGCGAGGAGCTCCCCGAGATCGACGTCGTCGTCGCGGCGCTCCGTGAGCACCTCGTGGACGGCCGCGATCGCAAGGATCCGGTTCACCGAGTCGTCGAGCGCCTTGCGAGGGTCGATTGCATCTGCCGAGCGCGCCTGCAGACGCAACAGCGAGGCAACCGTCTGAAGGTTGTTCTTGACGCGATGGTGGATCTCCTGGGCGACGACTCCCCGCATCACGGCACGTCCGTGCTCGAGCGCGACGGCGGCGTGGTGGGCGATCGAGACGAGGAGCGCTCGCTCGTCCTCGTTGAAGGGACGGTCGCGGTCGCAGACGAGCTCGCCGATCTGACGACGCTTCCAGCGAAGCGGCAGGCGCAGCGCGTGGATCCCGGACCGGCCCTCCGGTTTGGCCACGCGGCCGTCCTCCAGCACGAGCGCGGCACCTGTCGCGCCCACGGCCTCGATCGTTGTCTGGACGATCGCCTCAAGCGACTCCTCGAGGTAGAGCGACTCCGAGACCGCCTCCGAGATCTTCGCGAGCGCCTCCAGCTCCTCGACGCGGCGCTGGGCCTGGCCGTAGAGCTTCGCGTGCTCGATCGACTGGGCGACCTGCGCGGCGATCGCAAGCAGAAGGTCGATCTCCTTCCGAGAGAACTCCCGCGGCTCTCTCGTGCGGACGTTGAGGGCGCCTTCGAGGCGCTCGCGCGCGACGATCGGCACCGCCAGGATCGACTCGTACTCGTCCTCCGGCAGGTTCGGGAAGCTCTTGAAGCGCCCGTCGAGATGAGCCTCGGCCGGGATCATGATCGGCTCGAGGGTGGCCGCCGCAGCGCCCGTAATGCCCTCGCCGCGCCGCATCCGCGGCCGCCTTGTCATCTCCTCGACGCGAGTGCCGTGCGTCGCCCGCAGCACGAGCTCGTCCCGCCGCTCGTCGTAGAGGTAGACGAAGCAGGCATCCGCGTCGAGAGCGGCCGCGACCTTGCGCGCCACGAGCGAGAGCACCTCCTCGAGGTCAAGCGTCGAGTTAACGGCCGCGATCGTCTCGGTGAGCAGCCGCACGTGGCGCTCACGACTGTCCACGACAGCCCAGTGTAGGCGTCGGACGAACCGTTTAGGATCCCCCCGCGCATGGATCGCTATCAGTGGTTAATCGTTTTCCACATCTTCGGAGCGTTCCTGCTCCTGTGCGGAGCGCTCGCCTTCCACGTGCTCCAGCCGTACGCAGCGCGGCGGGAACGTCCGAGCGAGTTGGCGGCGCTGCTCGGAATCGGGCGGGTCGCGGTCGGCGCGATCCAGTTCGGCTCGCTCGTCGTCCTCATCTTCGGGATCTGGCTCGCCTACGAGAGCGTCCCGCGGTACAAGATCACCGACGAGTGGATCCTCGTCTCGCTCGTCCTCTGGGTGATCGGCAACGCCCTCGGAGCGATCGGCGGCAGGGACTACCAGAAGGCGGGCAAGCTGGCCGACCGCCTCGCGGGCGAGGGAGACGCGCCCTCGACGGAGCTGACGGCGCTTGTCAGGAGCCGCGGCGCGCTGCTCATGACGTCGGCCTCGACGCTCGTCATCCTCGCGATCCTCGTACTCATGGTCTGGAAGCCGGGGGCGCCGTGATCGTCGCGCTCTTCGGCAGGCCTTCGAGCTGGAACTGGCTGCTCATGTTCCACCT
>JBBQDZ010000012.1:0-24061 GCA_038320185.1 Gaiellales bacterium | reverse complement strand
GACCGCCGGTTCCAGGCCCGCTACGAGGACCTCGAGCCGGTGCCGCCCGGCGCAACCTTCGAATCCTCGGTCGTCATCGCCCGCGTCGGCATCTTTCCGAGCACGGTCGGGCTCTCCGTCCTGACCGGAGCCGCGCTCTTCTTCGACAGCACGCTGGCGGCTCTGCTCGCCGGGATTCTCGCGGGAATGGCGGTCGCGGGAACGGCAGCGTGGATCCGCCTGGACGCGCTCGAGCGACGGCGCGGCGTTCACCTCTACGTCGAGCGGGGGCGGGGCCGCGTGTTCGCGCGTCCTCGCGAGCACGAGGATGGGCCACAGGCGCCGTCGCCGTCATCCCCACGGCCTTGAACCCTCCTCTACACCGGCATGGTCGTGAAGACGACGCAGTTCGGCGCGTTCGTCGAGCTGAAACGAGGGACGGACGGCCTGCCCGCGCTCACCCGGAGAACCTCCCCTCCCACCGAGTGCTCGAGCGGCTCGGCTTCACGCGCGAGGGCCTGGAGCGAGGTTCGCGGCGGTTTGTGTTCGGGAGTGAACGGATGGACTGCTACTGCTGGTCGCTCCTCCCCGCCGAGCTGCGCTAACCGCCGCTCCTCTACGATCGTCGCGTGCAGCGCCACGTCCTCTCCGAGCTCGGAACCGGCGAGCGCGTGATCACCGAGCGCGTGCGGGGCGTACGCTCGGTGGCCCTCGGATTCTGGATCGGCGTGGGGTCGCGCGACGAGCCCACCGGCCGCGAAGGCGTGACCCACTTCATCGAGCACCTCCTCTTCAAGGGCTCGAAGTCGTACTCCGCGCAGCAGATTGCCGAGATCTTCGACAGCCTGGGCGGCGAGCTCAACGCGGCGACCTCGAGGGAGCACACGGTCGTCTACGCGCGCGTGCCCGACAGCCACCTGGAGACGGCCGTGCAGGTGATGGCCGACATGGTTTTCGCTCCCCGGTTCGCGGAGGTCGACTCGGAGCGCGAGGTCGTGCTCGAGGAGATCGCGATGGTCGAGGACACACCGCAGGAGCTCGTGCACGATCTCGTCGCCGAGGCGGTCTTCGCGAAGCACCCGCTCGGCAAGCCCGTGATCGGCCGCTCGGAGGTCATCTCCTCCGTGAGCCGCCGCGCGATCGGCTCGTATCACCGTTCGTTCTACGCTCCGGCGAACATCGTTGTTGCTGCCGCCGGCAACGTCGAGCACGAGCACCTGTTGAAGCTGCTGCGGCGGGCGAGGAAGCAACGACCTCACCGCCCCGCCGCGGGGTCCCGGAAGCGCCTGCTGCTCGTGGAGGAGCCTCCGCCGGGGGTTCGCTTCCAGCGCAAGGACACCGAGCAGTACCACCTCTGCCTCGGCGCGGCCGGCGTCGGACGGAACGACGAGAGGCGCTTCGCCGCCGCCCTGCTCGACGCGATCCTCGGCGGCTCGGCATCCTCGCGGCTCTTCCAGGAGATCCGCGAGAAGCGAGGCATGGCCTACTCCGTCTATAGCTTCGCCTCCCACTACACGGACTCGGGCCAGGTCGGCATCTACATCGGCACGCGGGAGGAGAACGTAGGGGTCTGCCTCGAGATCGCGGCCGCCGAGATCGCAGAGATCGCCGCCGGGCGCCTCCGCGCCAGCGAGCTCGACCGCGCGAAGGAGAACCTGAAGGGCCGCATCATGCTGTCGATGGAGTCGACCTCAAACCGCATGAGCCGCCTCGGGAAGTCGGTGGTGACGGGGACGGAGCTCTTGTCCTTCGAACGGATCATCCGCCGGATCGAGCGGGTCGATGCCGCGGCGGTGTCGGAGCTTGCGGACGAGCTCCTAGCCCCGGAGCGCCTCTCCGCCGCCGGAATCGGGCCGAGCGAGGACGTCTTCATCGCCGGCGTCGAGCGGATCAGCCCCGACCTCGCGGCGCTCGCTGCATGAGGCGCCCGTCGAGGGCAGCGACCCGAAACCCGCGATGAAGGTTGCGCTCCTGGGACGCCGTGGGCGTGTCGGGTCGGTGCTCGCGCCCGGACTCGAGGCGGCCGGGCACGAGCTCGTCGAGGTCGAGGACGCGGAGGCGATGGTGGACTTCACGCGACCGGACGCGGTGGTGGCGAACGTCCGGCGGGCCCTCGAGGCACGTGTCCCATGCGTCATCGGGACCACCGGCTGGGAGCCGCACGAGGTCGATGAGTCGGCGAGGGACGCCGGGATCGCGGTCTTCTACGCCCCGAACTTTGCGATCGGCGCCGTGCTAATGATGCGCTTTGCGGAGGAGGCCGCCCGCCATCTGCCGCGGGCCGAGATCGTCGAGCTCCACCACGAGGGGAAGCTCGACGCTCCCTCGGGCACCGCCCGGGCGACCGCCGAGCGTCTCGGCGGGATCCCCATCCACTCCGTGCGACTCCCGGGCCTAGTCGCCCATCAGGAGGTCTTGCTCGGAGGCACGGGACAGCTCCTGACGATCCGCCATGACACGCTCTCCCGCGAGGCGTTCGTCCCGGGAGTGCTGCTCGCGCTCGAGCGGCTGCCGGCTCTGCCGGCCGGCCTGACGGTCGGGCTCGACGCGCTGCTCTGACGACCGACCGCCCCGTCAGAATCATTCGCGCGACCGCCTTGGGCGCAAGACCCCAACGAAGGAGAGTCATGGAGTTCGGTATCCGATTGTTGCTGCTACTCGTGGCGGCAGTCCTCTTCCTGATCGCGATCTTCGTTTCCGCGCTACGCGAGCTCGACCTGATCGCAGCGGGCCTACTGCTCGTGGCTCTCGCTCTGATCGTCGTCGACACGCCGCTGACGAAGATGAAGTGGAACACCAGCGGCACTGGCACGAGGGACCGTCCGTAGAATCAAGAGCCGTGCTCGGCGAGATTCTGACGGCGATCCTAACCCCCTTCGGGGTGGATGACGCTGTCGACTACGGGTCGTTCAGGGCCCTGGCCGAACATCTCGTCGAGCACGGCTCGGACGGCATCGTCATTGCCGGGACGACCGGCGAGTCTCCGACGCTCTCCGACGACGAGCGCCTCGAGCTCTTCCGCGTCGCGGTCGACGCGGTGGGCGACCGTGCCACGGTGGTGGCCGGTACCGGCACCTATTCGACCGCTCACTCGGTGCACCTCACAGAGGAAGCGCACAAGCTCGGCGTCGATGGTTTCCTCGTCGTCACCCCCTACTACAACAAGCCGCCCCCCCGGGGTCTCGTCGAACACTTCAAGGCGGTCGCCGCCGTGACCGACAAGCCGATCGTCGTCTACAACATTCCGGCTCGGGTCGTCCTCAACATCGAACCCGAGACAATCGCTGCGCTCGCCGAGATCCCGAACGTGACGGCGGTGAAGCAGGCGAACGACGACCTCGACCAAGCCAGGCGGATCGTCGCGCTGGGACTCGACCTCTACGCTGGCGACGATCCCCTGATCCTCCCGTTCCTCGAGCTCGGCGGCGTCGGGGGCGTGTGCGTGCACACGCACGTGGTCGGATCACAGGTGAAGGAGCTGGTCACCCGCTTCCGGGAGGGCGACCTCGAAGGCGCGCGTCGCATCGAGGCGGAGCTGCAGCCGGCACTCGACCTCCTCAAGATCCAGGTCAATCCGATCCCGATCAAGGCTGCGATGAACCTCCTCGGTCATGACCTCGGCGGCTACCGCCTCCCGCTCGTCCCGCCGACCGACGAGGAGCTGGCGCAGGTCCGCGCCTGCCTCGAGCGCCTGGGTGCCCTGGCCCCGGCAACGGCGTAAGGCCTGTCCGGCCGGGGCCGAACTCCGAGGCTCTTCGCACCGCCTGACTCAGTAGGCACCGAGAAGACGAGGGTCGCCGGCGGCGGCCAGAACACGCGCGCCCCGATGACGCCGGTGTCGTCGTATGCGATCGGGGCGGCCCGGCGCGAAACGAGCGGCGGGGTAAGATCGGTCGATGTCGGACACTCGGCTCCGCGTGATCGCGCTCGGCGGGCTGGGCGAGGTCGGCAAGAACATGACCGTGTTCGAACTCGGCGACTCGATCGTCGTCGTGGATGCGGGTCTCGCTTTTCCCCGCGACGAGCATCTCGGTGTCGATCTGATTCTCCCCGACTTCTCTTATCTGCGCGACCGCGCCGCCTCCATCCGCGCCGTCATCCTGACCCACGCGCACGAGGATCACGTCGGGGCGCTCCCGTACCTCCTGCGGGAGGTACGGGTACCGGAGATCTGGGCGACGCGGCTGACGCTCGGACTCGTCAAGTCGAAGCTCGACGAGCATGGTCTTCTGCGCGTGGCGGAGCTCCAGGAGGCGCGCCCGGAAGGCGGCCCCGTCGATATCGGCCCCTTCCGTACCGAGTTCGTGCGCATGGCGCACTCCGTTCCGGACACCGTCGCGGTTCTCTTCGAGACGGCCGCCGGGCGCGTCCTCCTCACGGGCGACTACAAGATCGACCACACGCCGATCGATGGGCTGAAGACGGATGTCGGCCGCCTGGCCGAGATAGGGAACCGCGGCGTTGACCTCCTGCTCGGCGACTCGACGAACGCCGAGCGGCCCGGGATGACGGGCTCGGAGCGCCTCGTCGGCGAGGCCTTTCGCCAGATCATCCCTCAGCGGCAGGGTCGGGTGCTCGTCGCTTCGTTCGCCTCGAACGTCCACCGGATGCAGCAGGCGATCGACGTCGCGGTGCAGGTGGGCCGCAAGGTCGCGGTCGTGGGGCGCTCGATGCGCAAGAACCTCAACATCGCCAGCAATCTCGGCTATCTCGAGGTGCCCGAGGGGACGCTGATCCGCCCGAACGACCTCGACGACTACGCGCCGCACGAGGTGCTCGTCCTCTGTACCGGGAGCCAGGGCGAGCCGATGTCGGCGCTGACGCGGATCGCCTACAACGACCATCCGGCGGTCACGGTCGAGCGCGGCGACACGGTGATCATCTCCGCGAAGCCGGTGCCGGGCAACGAGTTGCGTGTCCACGATGCGATCAACCAGCTGTCTCGTTCCGGCGCGGAGGTGCTCCACCAGGAGATCGCGCCGGTCCACGTGTCCGGGCACGCGAACTCGGAGGAGATCCGCACGGTTCTCGGGCTCGTCCGACCGAAAGCCGTGATGCCAGTTCACGGGGAGTTCCGGATGCAGTCGGCCCATGCGCGCCTCGCGGCGGACGCGGGCGTCCCCGCCTCGTCGATCGTGCTCGCCGAGAATGGCTCCGTCGTCGAGCTCACGCGGGAGGGCGTCGGGATAGTCGACCAGGTCGACGCGGGCGTCACTTTCGTCGACGGGCTCGGCGTAGGGGACATCAGCGATGTGGCGCTGCGCGACCGGCGGCACCTTTCAGAGGACGGAGTGCTCATCATCGTCGCGACGCTCTCACGCGGGAACGGCCGCATCAGTGGCTCTCCCGAACTGATCGCGCGCGGCTTCGCGGAGCCGGGACCGCTGCTCGACGAGATGCGCTCGGAGGCGGACCGCGTGCTCGCGGAGTGCCTCGAGCAGAACGTCTCCGAGATCAAGCTTCTCCAGGAGCACCTCCACGACGGCGTCGGCCAGCTCGTGTATGACCGGACCGGCCGCCGCCCCATGATCCTGCCGGTGGTGATCGAGACGTGAGCACCCTCCGGGTCTGGGCTCACAGCCGGAACCGCCGTGGGGGCCGTCGGGTGCCGCGCCAAGCCGGAGAGGTCGCTCGCTGAGCGCCGTGCGGTCCGGAGCTCCGGGCTGGGCGGAGGTCCTGGCGGCACACGCGGCCGACGAGGGGACGGCGCGCCGACTGGTGGCGCAGCTCGGGGCCTGCGAGGCGGCGGCACTCGCGTTCTGCCGCCTGCTCGAGCGCTGGGCGCGCGGCGACCCCGAGCCCTCCACTCCCGGCCGGCGCCAGGCGGCACTGCGGCGGGCGGCCGAGCGTGCGGAGTCGGCGCTGGCGGGCCTCGACAAGCCTCTCGGGCGCTATCTGCTCGAGCTGGAGGCCGATAAGGCAGAAGGCCGATCGTGGTACGGCGGGCCGGGCGCGGCGGAGCTCATGGACTGGGAGCCCGTGCTTCAGCGCGCCGGCGTGGCGGCCGCACCTGCGCGGGTCGCCCAGGTCTACATGGAGCTCGCGGTGCTCGTCCGGGCCCTCGAGGGCCTGGCGGCCTCCGCGCGTGTGGGAGTCGAGCCGGGGCCGAGCTCGCTGTGGGCGGGCCTGTTCGACCTGCGCGACAACCTCCTCGGCGGCGCGCTCGAGGATCTCCGTGCGCTCGCCGCCTAGCAGACCCGAGTGGTACTAGAGCTACGGCCGCGGCCGACACTGACAGTAGTCGGCTCGATCAACCTCGATCTGGTCGCTCGCGTAGAGCGAATCCCTCGCGCCGGCGAGACCGTCTTCGGGTTGCTCGACCGCGTACCCGGTGGTAAAGGCGCGAACCAGGCGGTTGCCGCAGCGCGTCTCGGGGCGAGAGTCCGGCTGGTCGCCGCCGTCGGCAACGATGAGTTCGCGGTGGAGGCTCTCGTAGGCCTGGAGGAGGCCGGCGTTGAGCTGGATCTCCAGCGGTGGGACGTTCACACCGGCATCGCGTTGATCTCGGTTGACGACGCTGGCGAAAATCAGATCGTCGTTGCACGCGGTGCGAATGCGCTTCTCGACGACGTGGAAGCAGTGGACGGCCCGGTTCTCGCTCAGCTCGAGGTGGACTGGGAGGCGGCCTGGCGGGCAACAAAGCGCGCGAGCTTCTTCTGTCTCAACGCGGCGCCGGCGGATCGGGGCCTATCTCCCGATGTCCTCAAACGCGCGGATCTCGTCGTCGTCAACCGATTCGAGCTCGAAGCGCTTCCGGGAACTCCGCGCCTGACGGCACTCACGCTCGGTGAGGAGGGGGCGGTGCTGCTCGAGGGCGGCCGCGAGGTCGCACGAGCGCGGCCGCCTGAGATCACAGCCGTCGACGGCACTGCGGCCGGCGATGCGTTCACAGCGTGTCTCGTGGTGTCGCTGCTCGAGGAGCGCTCGCACGAGGAAGCACTCCGGCGCGCCTGCGCAGCCGGCGCCATCGCCGCATCCCGTCGGGGCGCCCAGCCTTCGCTTCCGACGGCGGACGAGGTAGACGAGATACTGCGCACATGAGCCCGACGCCGATCCTGCTCGACTGCGATCCCGGCCACGACGACGCGATCGCGCTCCTGCTCGCGCTGGCCTCGCCGGAACTAGAGCTTCTCGGCGTGACGACTGTCTCGGGCAACCAGACGCTCGAGAAGACGACGGCGAACGCGCTGCGCGTGCTGGAGTTCGCCGGGCGCGGGGAGATCCCCGTCGCGGCCGGTGCCGAGCGGCCGCTCGTCCGCGACCAGTACGTCGCCGCCTACGTCCACGGCGAGACCGGGATGGACGGCCCCGATCTCCCGCCGCCGAGCGGCACGCCCGACGAGCGGCACGCCGTCGACTTCCTGGCCGAGACGATCCTGGCGGCAGTGGATCCGATCACGCTTGTCCCGACCGGCCCTCTGACGAACGTCGCGCTGGTGCTCGCGCGGTATCCGGAAGCCGCCGCGCGCGTGAAGCGGATCGTCCTCATGGGCGGCGCGATCGCCGAGGGCAACGTCACACCTGCTGCCGAGTTCAACATCTGGGCCGACCCGGAAGCGGCCCACCGCGTGTTCACGAGCGGCTTGGACGTAACGATGGTCGGGCTCGACGTCACGCACAAGGCGCTCGTCACCTCGGCACACCAGCAGCGGCTGCGAAACGGCGGCCGCGTCGCGCGCATGGTCTCGGAGCTCCTCGGCTTCTACGACCAGTTCCACCGTGAGGTCTACGGATTCGACGGCTCGCCCATCCACGACGCCGTCGCGGTCGCGTACGTGGCGCGGCCGGAACTCCTCGAGACCGTCGAGCGCGGCGTCGTCGTCGACTGCGGGGGCGAGCTCTCGCGAGGCAGAACCTACGTCGATCTCTGGCGCCGAGCCGGCTGGGAGCCGAACGCGCAGGTGGCAATCGGCATCGACGCCGACGGCTTCGTCGAGCTCCTCCTCGCCCGCCTCGAAGAGCTGGGCTAGGGCCCGCTCGCGCGCGGCCCGTCCCCTCGCAGCAACCGCTTCGCCTTCGGCTTCGCTCTAGCCGGGGCTCACGCCCCGGTACCCCGTCGGCTTGGCAGCCGCAGGGATCGCTCCGCCCTCCGGGCTCCGCTCGAGTGGGGGGCTGCGCCCCCCACTGGCCCCCCGCGACCCCTTGGGCCTTCGGCCTTCAGGGACGGCAACGACCGGCAGAGCCGGTCGGAGAAAGCCTCAAGCCTGCCCCAGCGTTCTCGAAGGTCGCCTTGGGCGATCGACGTTTCGCGGGCGAAGCCGGGCTTCGCCCGGCGGGAGCCCAGGAGCGCGACAGGCAACGGTTGGACGCAGCTACGAGTCACCGGCCCCAGCCACAGTTCACGTCGCCGCAACCGGTCGCAAGGAGGGGGTCCGAAAGGGAACCAAGGGCTTCTCCCGACGAGGCAGGAACCGCGGCTCGGAAGGAGAAGTCGCCGATATGGCGCGCAAGAAGCCTGCTCGGAAGCTGCGCCCGAAGACGCCCTCGCGCGTGAAGAAGCGCACGCGGAAGACCCCCTCCCGGAGCCGGAGCCATCAGCACCCGGAGCTCGTCGGTCTCGGCCTGCTCGCGCTCGGATGTTTCCTCGCGTCCCTCCTGTACCTCGGGTGGGGTGGCGGATTCGTCGGCCAGCCGGTTACGCGGGCACTCGAAGCGGTCGCCGGAGGCGCCGCCTACGCCCTCCCTCTCGTGCTCCTCACGATCGGCGGGCTGATGGTGGCGCGGAGCGCGCTCGTCGACGTGCGGCCGTTTCGCCTGGGTCTCGTCGTCAGCGCCCTCGGTCTCTTCGTCACGCTCGGCGACGGCCACGGGGGGTTTGTGGGCGGCGTCCTAGGCGGTGGCCTCGCCAAGCTGCTCGGAACCGGCGGCGCTACGATGCTCGGAATCCTCGGCCTCGTTGCCGGAACTCTGCTGCTGAGCGGCGCGTCGGCAGGGGCCCTCCTCCGGCGATCCGGGCACGCGATTCGCCGCGCGGGGGGCGCCGCCTATCGCGCGGTTCCGCGGCCGGCACCGCCGGCTCGCGAGGACCACTCTCACAGCGCCGAGCGACTCCGCGCCAAGGAATCCGCGGCGCCCCTCGACGCGGTCGAGGCGTTCCCGGACGTCGTCGGCGACTCGGCCGCGACAGGCCCCGCGCCACTCCTGCTAGAGCCGGAACACTCCGGCCAGGCAACCGAGATGGAGCCGGCCGTGCCGGCGCCGCTCTTCGAGCTCGGTGAGTCCAAGGGCGACTACCGCTTGCCGGACCGCGGCATCCTCCACCGCTCGCCCGCGACTGCCGGCCCGTCGAAGGAGTCCGGCCGGAGGATTTCCGAGGCGCTCGTGCAGACGCTCGCGAACTTCGGTGTGGAGGCGACGGTGATCGGCGAGATCTCCGGCCCGCGGGTGACGCGCTTCGAGCTCCAGCTCGCGCCGGGCACGAAAGTGTCGAAGTTCGCCGCGCTGAAGGACGACCTCTCGTACGCCCTCGCTACGACGGAGATCCGCATCCTTGCGCCGATCCCGGGCAAGCAGGCGGTAGGTGTCGAGCTCCCGAACCTGTCGCCGAACATCGTCACGCTCGGAGACGTCTTCGACGACCTCCCCGGAACCGCCAGCCCACTCTCGGTCTGGCTCGGCAAGGACATTTCCGGGAACGCCGTTTGGACCGACCTTGCCCGGATGCCGCACCTGCTGATCGCCGGTACGACCGGCTCCGGGAAGTCGGGCTGCATCAACACGATCCTGACGTCGATCCTCCTGCGCTCGACGCCCGACGACTGCCGGATGATCCTCATCGACCCGAAGCGCATCGAGCTCGGATTCTACGAGTCGATCCCGCACCTGCTGACCCCCGTCGTCTCGAGCCCCAAGGGCGCCGCCGCGGTGCTCGCAAACGTTGTCGGCGAGATGGAGCGGCGCTACGAGCGGATGAGCCTTGTGCGCGCACGCTCGCTCCCGGAGATGAACCGGGCGCTGCGCCAGCGCGGCGAGGACGCGCTGCCGTATCTGCTCGTCGTGATCGACGAGCTCGCAGACCTGATGATGATCTCGCCGCAGGAGGTGGAGGACGCCGTCATCCGGCTCGCGCAGAAGTCGCGGGCCGTCGGCATCCATCTTGTCCTCGCGACCCAGCGGCCCTCCGTCGACGTGATCACGGGCATGATCAAGGCGAACGTCCCCTCGCGGATCGCATTCGCCGTCTCCTCCCAGACCGACAGCCGCGTCATTCTCGACCAAACGGGCGCCGAGAGTCTCCTCGGCCAGGGTGACATGCTCTTCAAGCCGCTCGGCACCTCGCGACTGCAGCGGCTCCAGGGCGCGTACGTAACCGAGGAAGAGATCGCGCTCGTCGTGGAGCAATGCCGTGCGCAACGCGAGCAGGAGCTCGACGAGTCCCTGCTCGAGCTGCCGGAGGTCTTCGCGTCCGGTGACGGGGAGGACGGCGAGGACGGCGCCTTCGACCCCGACGAGGACCAGCTGCTCGACCGCGCGATCGACATCGTCGTGCAGGCCCAGACCGCCTCCACCTCGCTCCTCCAGCGCCGCCTGCGCGTCGGCTACACGCGCGCGGGTCGCCTGATCGACATGCTCGAGCGGCGGGGGATCATCTCGGGTTACGAGGGCTCGAAGCCGCGCCGAGTGCTCGTTACCGAGTCGGATCTCGAGCGCGTCGGCTCGTAAAGTCGATCCCGTCGCGTTGGCTTCGGGCTAACAGCGTTTAGAGTCGCACGTCTAACTCACGGGTCACCAACGGAAGGGGAGGAATACGTGCGCATCAAGCGATGGCTGCCGTGGCTTACGGCTGGGCTTGCCGCGATCGGCCTCATGGTCGTGACGGCCGGCTACGCCGGCTCGAGCCATGCCAGCAAGCCGGCGACGCCCGCCGCGAAGCTCAAGGTCGGGCTCGTCACGGACATCGGCGGGCTGAACGACCGCGGCTTCAACGCGTCGGCGTATGCGGGCCTGAAGCGGGCGATGGCGAAGCTCGGGATCCAGGGCAAGGCGCTGATCTCGAACAGCCAGGCCGACTACATCCCGAACTTCACCTCGCTGATCAGGCAGAAGTACGACCTGATCATCGGTATCGGGTTCCTGCAGGAGACAGCAATCGATACGTTTGCGACAAAATATCCGAAGATCAAGTTCGGCGGCGTCGACCAGCCGGTCGGCGATCTGAAGCACAAGCCCAAGAACTTCCAGGGCATCGTGTTCAAGGAGCAGGAGGTCGGCTGTCTCGTGGGTGACCTCGCCGCGCGCGTCGCGGCCGCGAAGATCACGCCGTCGCGCGTGGGCGCGGGCCCGACGATCGGCTGGGTCGGCGCCATTCCGGTGCCGGCCGTGGTTCGCTACGGCGCCGGCTACACCTACTGCGCCAAGAAGGCGGTCCCCGGTATCACCGTCCTGAAGGACTTCTCGCAGGACTTCGTCGCGCAGGACAAGTGCAAGGAGCTCGCCATCAAGCACTTCGACGCCGGCTCGTCGGTCGAGTTCCAGGTGGCCGGCGCCTGTGGGCTCGGCGTCCTTGACGCGGCGAAGGAGAAAGGCAAGTGGGGCATCGGCGTCGACGTCGACCAGCGTTCGTCTGCGCCGAACAACGTCCTCACGAGCGGCGAGAAGAAGGTCGAGGTGGGCGTCTACAACACGATCCAGGACGCGGTCAACGGCAAGTTCAAGGGTGGCCGGGATCACGTCTTCGCCCTAAAGGGCGGCGGCGTGGGCCTCGCCCCGATCAGCAGCAAGGTCTCGGCGTCGATCAAGGCGGCTGAGAAGAAGACCGAAGCCGCCATCATCGCGGGCACGCTGAAGCCGCCCACGAAGTAGGACTCGCTTCGAAATGACCAGCCGGCATCGGGGGCGGGCAAGACCCGCCCCGATGCTTCTGGCCCGCGGCCTAGAATCGCTTCGGATGGAAGAGAAGCCGGTCCTCGAGCTCCGCGGCATCACCAAGCAGTTTCCGGGAGTACTCGCCAACGACCACATCGATTTCGACCTGCGCCGCCGCGAGGTGCACGCCCTCCTCGGCGAGAACGGCGCCGGGAAGTCCACGCTGATGAACATCCTCTATGGGCTCTACAAACCCGATGAGGGCGAGATCCTGATCGGCGGGAACCGGTTGTCCTTCCGGTCGCCGCACGAGGCGATTCCGGCGGGGATCGGCATGGTTCACCAGCACTTCATGCTCATCCCGGTGATGACGGTGGCCGAGAACATCGTCCTCGCTGCGGAACCGACCCAGGGCGGGGTATTCCTCGACTACGGCGCCGCAGCGGCGCGTGTCCGCGAGCTTTCGCGGACGTTCGGGCTGGAGCTCGATCCGCGTGCCCGCATCCAGGACCTGACCGTGGGCCAGCAGCAGCGCGTCGAGATCCTGAAGGCGCTGTACCGCAACGCGGCGATCCTCATCCTTGACGAGCCGACCGCCGTCCTGACCCCGCAGGAGGCGACCGAGCTCTTCGAGATCATCCGGACGCTCCAGCGCGAGGGCACGTCGATCATCTTCATCACGCACAAGCTCAACGAGGTGCTCGAGATCGCCAACAGGATCACCGTTCTCCGGCGCGGAAAGAAGGTCGACACGGTGCCGCGGGCGGGCGCCACCGAGGAGGGGCTGGCGCGCCTGATGGTGGGACGCGAGGTGCTCCTGCGCATCGACAAGGCGCCGGCCGAGCCCGGCGAGCCCCTGCTCGAGGTCGAGGGACTGAGGGCACTCGACGACTGGGGCCTCGAGGCGGTCAAGGACGTGTCGCTGGTCGTCCGCGCGGGGGAGATCGTGGGGATCGCCGGCGTCGACAACAACGGCCAGGCCGAGCTCGTGGAGGCGATCACGGGCCTCCGGCGAACCTCGGCCGGCCGGATCGCGGTCGAGGGCCGCGACTTCACGCGCGCGAACGCGCGGACGATGCTGGACGACGCGCATGTCGGGCACATCCCGGAGGACCGGCAGCAACGCGGGCTCGTCCTCGACTTCTCGCTCGCGGAGAACATCGCGCTCCACGACTACCGGAAGGAGCCCGACTCGCGTTTCGGCTGGCTCTTCCCGCACCGCCTGGTCGCTCGCGCGCGCAGGCTGCTGAAGGAGTTCGATGTGCGGGGAGGCGGCCCGCAGACGCGCGCCGGCGCCCTCTCGGGAGGCAATCAGCAGAAGGTGATCATCGCGCGCGAGGTTTCCCGGAACCCGCGGATGCTGCTTGCCGCGCAGCCCACGCGAGGGCTCGACGTCGGGGCGATCGAGTTCGTCCACCGCCGGCTGGTCCTCGAGCGGGACGCCGGGCGCGGCATCCTGCTCGTCTCGCTCGAGCTGGACGAGATCCTGTCGCTCTCGGACCGCATCCTGGTGCTCTACGAGGGGCGGATCGTGGGTGAGTTTCCGCCGACCGTGACCGAGGAGGAGCTCGGCTTCGCGATGACCGGAGGCGGGAAGGGCGCGGAGGCGGCCGCCTAGGATGGAAGCGGCCAAGGCCCCACCACCAGCTGGTCCCGAGGGGTCGGTTCCGAGCGTTGCCCGCCGGCTCGCGCTGTACCAGCGCGCGGGCGGGATCGTCACGCCGCTGATCACGGCGCTAATCGCATTCCTGATGGGCGGGATCATCGTGGGAGCGACGGGTCACAACCCGTTGACGAGCTACCGCGACATCTTCCGCGGCACGGGCCTGACCTGGATCGGCAGCTTCTTCAAGTGGCTGTTCCTGCTCGTCACGGTCCAGCATCCGACGTTCCCTAGCTCGACCGACGCTGCGCTCAACCTTCAGCAGACGCTGATCATCACGACGGCGCTGACGCTGACGGGCCTAGCGGTCGCATTCGCCTTCCGCTGCGGACTCTTCAACATCGGCGGACAGGGCCAGTACCTCGTCGGCTCCTACGTGGCAGTGATCGTGGGCTCGAGCTGGGCGGGGCTCGCGGGTCCGACGCACATCTTCCTCGCGATCCTCCTCGCGGCGCTCGCCGGAGCGGCCTGGGCGGGCATCGCCGGCTTCCTGAAGGCGACCGTCGGCGCCCACGAGGTGATCTCGACGATCATGCTCAACTGGATCGCGATCTGGGGGGGCAAGTGGATGTTCGGCCTCGGCGGTCCCCTGCACAGCTCCGTTTCCAACGACGAGTTCAACCCTGTCTCGAGCCCCATCGTCGAGCGGGCGAAGCTGCCGGTGTTCTGGGGCGACCCGGTGCTTCAGGGCCTGCACGTCGGGTTCTTCATCGCGATCGGTGCGCTGGTCGTCTACTGGGTGGTGCTGAACCGGACGACCCTCGGCTACGAGGTCCGGGCGGTCGGGTTCAACCCGGAGGCGGCCCGCTACGGCGGGATCAGCGTCCGCCGCAGCTACATCCTCGCGATGGCGATCTCGGGCACGTTTGCCGGTATCGCGGGCGCGGTCGACATGCTCGGCTGGGAGTTCCAGCTCGCGAGCGCCACCATCGACGCGTCGACGATCGGCTTCATCGGGATCGCGGTCGCCCTGCTCGGGCGGAACACCGCGGTCGGGACGTTCCTCGGCGCGATCGTCTTCGGCTCGCTGTACGTCGGCACGTCGACGCGCAATCTGACCTCGAGCTTCGACCCGAAGCTGGCCAGCAACCTCACGCTGATCATCCAGGGGCTGGTCGTCCTCTTCATCGGAGCCGACCTGCTCGTGCTCTACGTCTGGCAGGCGAGAAAGAAGCTCAACCTTTCGCCGCGCTCGAGGCACACGGCTTGATCGAGCGGGCCGCTGCGCAGGTGAGCAACCGCTCGGAGCTGCTCGCTCTCGCCCTCGGGCCGCGGCGGATCGGACAGCTCGGCATCGTCCTCGGCATCTTTGCGGCCTGGATCGCCTTTCCGCCCGCGGAGGTGCGCACGGCTGTCTGGT
Organism: Gaiellales bacterium; assembly: GCA_038320185.1. Taxonomy (GTDB): domain Bacteria; phylum Actinomycetota; class Thermoleophilia; order Gaiellales; family Gaiellaceae; genus JBBQDZ01. The sequence continues at coordinate 9,254 of JBBQDZ010000012.1, read as the reverse complement.
CGATCGTGATCGCCGTACCTGCGCTTGCCTGTGGTGCGTACGCGATCAGGAACGACGAGCGGCGGGTGGGGTGGGGGGCGGGCGCGACCGCTGTCCTCGGAGCAGCGCTCGGCTACCTCGCGACACTCTCGGGGACGACGCACCTCGAGAGCGTGTTCGTCTGGTCAGCGCTCGTTGCGACGACGTTGCGCTACGCGACACCGCTCGTCTTCGCCTCGATCGGCGGCATGTTCTCGGAGCGCAGCGGCGTGGTGAACATCGCGCTCGAAGGAATGATGCTCGCCGGCGCCTTCTTCGGCATCCTCGGCGCCGACAAGCTGCACTCGTGGATTCTCGGCCTCCTCGTCGCCGTTCTCGCCGGAGGGGTGTTCGCAGCGGTGCACGCCTTCTTCGCCATTCACCTGAGAGCGGACCAGATCGTCGGCGGAACCGCGATCAACTTTCTCGCCCTCGGGCTGACCGGCTACCTCTTCATCCAGACGTACGGCGATCAAGGCACGCCCGCTGGCATCTCGGAGATCCCGAACGTGAGCCTGCCGGGGCTCAGGGACGTCTACTTCATCGGTCCGGCGTTGGGGAATCTGAATCTGATGATCTGGTTGAGCTTCGCGGTCATCGTCCTGTCGTACATCGTCATGTTCCGGACGCCGATCGGTCTACGGATCCGCGCTGTCGGTGAACATCCGCGGGCGGCGGACACCGTCGGCATCTCGGTGTACAGAGTCCGGTACGGTGCGGTTGTCCTCTCCGGGATGCTGGCGGCGCTCGGGGGCGCCTACCTCTCGATCGGCTTCGTGCACTCGTTCAACCAGAACATGACAGAGGGCCGCGGGTTCATCGCGCTCGCGGCGCTGATCTTTGGCCGCTGGCGGCCGTTCGGCGCGTTCGGAGCGGCGCTTCTCTTCGGGTTCTCGAGCGCGCTGGCGCAGCGACTCCAGGATTACTCCCAGTCCGCGGGGACGCTGTTCAACGCGCTTCCGTACGTCCTCACCCTGATCGCGGTCGCGGGCGTGATCGGCCGCTCGATCCCGCCCGCAGCGATTGGACGTCCCTATAAGAAGCAGTAGCGGCCCGCGCCCGGCCAACCCGGCCGCCGCGGTGTCGCTCCTGCTCGGCTTCCTCGCGACGCTCGCGCTCCCTGCGGGGATCGCCGCGTCGCGTTACAGCAAACGCGTCGACCTCGTCCCCGGCGGCATCGCCGGGATCGTCGCGGGCTGCGTCCTCGGTCTGCTCGCCGTGCTCGTGGCTCGGCGCGGCCGGCGCCGGCTCCAGCGCACGCTCGGGCGCGCCCGCGGGCGGCACGCGGCCCGTCTCGGCCGCGTGCTCGGCGTCCTCGGCATCTTCGTCGCCTTCACCGGAGCGCTCTCCCTCGGGTTCTACCGGCTGCTCCAGGTCTTCGGCGGCTAAAGAAGCTCGAACGAAACGAAGCACGGGCCGGCGGAACACGCTGGGCGGCACGTTGCGGCGTCCTCGGTCGCGTCAATAGCTCTGCTATTGACGCTCCCTGCGTCCTTGCACCGCACTCGCCCATCGCGCCCCGCCGACGCGTGGTCATTCCGTTAGAGCTTCTGAGCGCCTCTTCGCTCGTTGCGGGAAACGGGACACCACCGCGGCCGCCGCACGCCCTACAATCGGGCTTTCCGTGTTCGAGATCGGCAGCACTCTTCGCGAGGCGCGCCTACGTCGGCGGCTCGACTTTCGCCAGGTCGAGCAGGCGACGAAGATCCGTACGAGGTATCTGCGTGCGCTCGAGGAGGAGGACTTCGAGGCGCTTCCAGCCGAAACGTACGTGCGGGGATTCCTCCGCGCCTACGCGGACTTCCTCGAGCTCGACGGACAGCTTTACGTGGACGAGTACACCTCCCGCTTCGTCACCGGGGCGAGCTTCCTGCCGATGCGACCACGCCGCAGCTCATCGAGCGGCAGCAGGGAGCGCGTCGACCGGCGAATCCAGACGAACGTCGTCCTCTTCGCTTTGACTGCAATCCTCGTGATGACGTCCCTCGTCATCGCCGCCTGGAAGTTCAGCTCCGCCTCAACCACGACGACGCCACCCGCAAGGGTGACGAAGCCGCACAAGCAGAAGCCTGCGGCGGTCCCGGCTGCGCCCGCGGCGCGGTCCAAGGCGCGAAAGCCGCGGGTCACACCCGCGAACCTGCTCGTGCGCGCGTCGCGCGGGAACTGCTGGCTCGAGGTCCATGTCGGCTCGGCCGGTGGGAAACTCCTGTACCAGGGAACGCTGGAGCGGGGCCAGGTGCAGCGGTTCGTCGCCCGCCGCCTCTGGGTCAACGCCGGAGCGCCCGAGAACCTTGCAATCAAGCTCAACGGTAGCCCGATCTCGATCGGGACGCCAGCACCGGTGGTCGTCTTCGTGACTGCGAACAGCATCACTCCGGCTCAGCCCACTCGTTGACCACGCGGCCGCGCGCCGCCGTCGTCGTCACGGGCAGCGAACTCGTGCGCGGCGAGCGAACTGATCTCAACGGCCCCTTCCTCGCCACCGAGGCGCTGTCGCTGGGGCTTGAGCCCACGCGCATCACGATCGTCGGTGACGGGGAGTACGAGCTCGAGGCGGCGCTGCGCGACGGCCTCGCCGCCGACCTGTGCCTCATCTCGGGTGGCCTGGGGCCGACACACGACGATCGGACCATCGAGCTCCTCGCCCGGGTCGCCGGAAGGCCGGTCGCCCTCGACGATCGTCTCGTCGAGGAGATCGGCGGGGTGTCGAGGCTGGTTGCGGAGCGGCTGCGACGGCCCTATGCCGATTTTGAGCCAGGGGTTCGCAAGCAGGCCTCGCTCCCGGAGGGGGCTCTTTCGCTTGGGCTTGCCGGAACGGCACCGGGGGTGGTGCTCGACCTCGGGCGCTGCGTCGCCGTGGCTCTGCCGGGCCCGCCGGCAGAGCTACGGCGACTGTGGGAGCGCGCGCTCGAGGCCCCGCCCGTGCGGCGCGTGCTCGAGCGAGCGCGGCCTCCGGGCAGGCGCCGCCTGCGGTACTTCGGTGCGAGCGAGTCGGCGGTCGCGCGCGCGCTCGCTGAGGCGGGCGGGGACGGCGACGGAGTCGAGGTGACGATCTGTGCGCGCGACTTCGAGATCCACGTCGATCTCGTCGTCGAGCCGGGAGCGGAGAAGCGCGCGGATTCGCTCGCTCGCGCACTGCGTGAGCCGCTCGCCTCTCAGCTCTTCTCGGAGGACGAGCGGCCCGTGGAGCAGCTCGTCCTCGAGCTGTGCCGCGCACGGGGGCTGACGCTCGCGACCGCGGAGTCGTGCACGGGCGGCCTCGTCGCGGCTCGGCTCACGGCGATCCCGGGGTCGAGCGAGGTCTTTCGGGGCGGCGTCGTCGCCTATGCCGACGGGGTCAAGGCGGCCGCGCTCGACGTGCCGGCCGAGTCGGTCCGCGAGCACGGGGCCGTTTCGGCCGAGGTGGCGCGCGCGATGGCCGAGGGCGCACGCCGCCTGCTCGAGGCCGACGTCGCCGTCTCGGTGACGGGCATCGCCGGCCCTGGCGGTGGCAGTGTCGAGAAGCCGGTCGGCCTCGTCTACCTTCATGTGTCCGCCCCCGACGGCGAGTTCGGCGCAACCTCGAGCCTGCCCGGCGAGCGCGCTGCGATCAGGGCCCGGGCGACGACCGCCACGCTGCACCTCCTCAGGCGAGTCCTGTCACAGAATCGTCTCGAATAGGTCACACCGGCGCCGGTACCGTGGGCGGGGATGAGCGGATCCGGCTGTTCTGCGCGCTGCGGCTTCCCGGGGAGGTGCTCGATGCCCTCGTCGCATGGCAGCGCGATGCGCTCGACGTTCGCGAGGGTGTTCGTTTCGCGCCGAGGGAGAACCTGCACGTCACCCTTGCGTTCTTCGGGTCGCGAACCGTTCCCGAGCTGGAGGTCATCGTCCGCGAGCTGCGAGCCGCGGCGCGCGAGACGGCGGCGGACACATTCGGAGTGCGGGACTACCGCGAGACTCTACGCGTGGGGATGCTGCGGCTCCGCAACCGTCTGGCGGACGATGATCCCACCCGCGGGCCTCGAGTGCTCTGGTGGAACCTCTACGACCGTTTCGCGCGGCTCGGGATCGACACGCATCAGCGGCGTGTGTGGGTCCCGCACGTGACAGTGCTCCGCTTCCGCGAGCCACCTCGCCTTCTCCCACGGCTGCCAGAGATCGCGCCGTTCAGTCCGTCCGATGCTGCTGTCTATCGTTCGGTGCTGCGACCTTCCGGGGCGCAGTACGAGGTTCTCGAAACCGTTGCGCTAGGAGGTAGTCAAAGTGGATCGTGAGCAAGCTCTCGACGTCGCTCTCGGGCAGATCGAGCGGCAGTTCGGCAAGGGCTCGGTGATGCGGATGAGCGACCGCGCCCAGGTCTCGGTGGGCGCGGTGTCGACAGGGTCGCTCTCACTCGACCTGGCGCTCGGAATCGGGGGCCTGCCGCGCGGTCGGATCGTCGAGATCTTCGGCCCGGAGTCGTCGGGCAAGACGACGCTCGTCTACCACGTGATCGCCGAAGCTCAGCGGCGCGGCGGCATCTGCGCGTTCATCGATGCCGAGCACGCGATGGATCCGCAGTACGCGAGGCGGATCGGCGTCAACATCGACGAGCTTCTTGTCTCCCAGCCCGACACCGGCGAGCAGGCGCTCGAGATCACCGAGCTGCTCATCCGCAGCGGTGCCGTCGACGTCGTCGCGGTCGACTCCGTCGCCGCCCTGACGCCCAAGGCTGAGATCGAAGGCGAGATGGGGGACAGCCACGTTGGCCTCCAGGCGCGCCTGATGAGCCAGGCGCTCCGGAAGCTGACCGGTACGCTTAACCGGACCGACACGATCTGCATCTTCACGAACCAGCTTCGCGAGAAGATCGGCGTCATGTTCGGGAACCCCGAGGTCACGCCGGGCGGCCGGGCGCTCAAGTTCTACGCCTCGGTGCGACTCGACATCCGCCGCATCGAGACGCTGAAGGAGGGTGTCGAGGCGATCGGGAACCGCGTGCGCGTGAAGGTCGTGAAGAACAAGGTCGCGCCCCCGTTCAAGCAGGCCGAGTTCGACATCCTCTACGGGCACGGCATCTCCTGGGAGGGGACGGTGCTCGACGCGGGGCTGGAGCGGAAGGTGATCCAGAAGTCAGGCTCGTACTTCAGCTTCGAGGACGAGCGGCTGGGTCAGGGACGCCAGAACGCGAGCGCGTTCCTGCGTGAGCATCCCGACGTCACCCAGCAGATCCTCACGCGTCTCCAGGCGCAGGCGGGGGCCGACGAGGTTGTCTCCGCGCGGCTGCTTCCCGCTGCGGCGCAGCCGTCCGCGCCGTCGTCGGCGAACGGCAAGGCGCTGACGGAGGAGGTCGCGGCGACGACGTGAAGCGAATAACGAGGCTCCGGCAGGCGGGCACCGGCAGGCTCGCAGTCGAGCTCGACGGCGAGCCCTGGCGGGTGCTACCCGCGGAGGTGGTGCTAGCGGCGGGCTGCGATGTAGGCGTGCCTCTCGACCGGCCGCGGGCGCGCCGCCTTTGCCGGGAGCTCCGCCGGCACGAGGCACTTGCCGTAGCCACCAAAGCGCTCCAGGGGAGGAGGCTTTCCCGCGCGCGTCTCGACGAACGGCTCGCCCGTAGCGGCTCTTCTCGCGAGACACGCCGGGAGGCGCTCGGTGCACTCGAACGCGCAGGGCTCGTGGACGATGGAGAGGCGGCTGCGCAGCGGGCTCGGGTTCTCTCCGAACGTGACAGCGGCGATGCGCTCATCCGCTGGGACCTGGAACGCTCGGGCTACCGGGAAGAGGCGCGGGACGGGGCGGTCGCAGCGCTCGCCTTCGAGGCCGAACGCGCAGCTCGCATCGTCGCCCGAAGAGGAGCGAGTGCGGCTACCGCCCGCTTCCTCGCACGGAAGGGCTTTTCCGCGGAGACCGTGGAGGCTGCACTACCGGGACTCGTTGCATAGAACCTGCAGGCGCCGGTACGATGCAGGAGCTTCATCCGACATTTGCCTGCATCCTGAGCATTTCCGAATCGGTTCTCAGTCCTGTCCTCGATTAGCCGCACGATGAGATCAGCAAGCAAAGGATCCCCGAAGGCCCCGAAGAGCGCGTAGTCAAGCCGCTTTCCGGAGCCGTTCGGCTCCGCTTGTAACCGAGTCGCGGGTGCCCGTACATGCCGCGGGTGTCGAATGGGCCCACGGCGAAGCCCGTGGAAACCCGGATACCAAGGGAGCGGAATGCTCATCGGCATCGGAATCCTGATCGGGCTCGTTCTGGGCGGCGGCGCGGTCTTCCTCGCCGTGGTTGGCCTGCGGGGGTCTCGTCTCGCCGCGGCGAGCCGCATGCGCCAGCTTCTGCTCGCCGAGGCGCGCGGCGAGGCTGACGCCCTCAAGCGAGAAGCGCAGATCGAGGCTCGCGAGGAGGCGGTGAAGCTACGGGCCGAGATCGAGGCCGACATCACTGAGCGGCGGGTGGAGACGGTTGCTGTCGGCGAGCGCATACGGTCGAAGGAGACGGAGGTCGAGCACAAGCTGGAGGAACTCACCCGGCGTGAGCAGGGAGTCAGTGACCGAGAGGTCCATTCGAAGAGTCTTCAGGAGGAGCTGAAGCAGGCGAAGCTGCAAGAGCTCACGGAGCTGGAGCGGGTGTCGGGCCTGACGTTGAACCAGGCGAAGGCGGAGGTGCTCCAGCGCTCCGAGGAGCTCGTGCGTCACGAGCTCGCCCGGCGCGTCCGGCAGCTTGAGGAGGAGGCGCAGGTGGAGGCCAAGCGGCGCGCGCGCAGCCTCGTGGCCGACGCCCTGCAGCGGGTCGCCGCCAGCCACACAGCCGAGACGACGGTATCGATGGTCGAACTTCCCTCCGACGACATGAAAGGGAGGATCATCGGCCGCGAAGGCAGGAACATCCGAACCCTGGAGCACCTGACCGGCGTCGACTTCATCATCGACGACACGCCGCAGGCCGTTGTTCTGTCGTCGTTCGACGGTATCCGTCGCGAGGTGGCGAAGATGACCCTCACGAAGCTCGTCGAGGACGGCCGGATCAACCCCGTCCGGATCGAGGAGGCCTACTACCAGTCCAAGTCGGAGCTCGAGGAGCACATCCGCCAGGCGGGCGAACAGGCTGTCTTCGAGGCGAACTGCGGCGAGGTGCACGAGGAAATCGTGAAGGTTCTCGGCCGGCTGCGCTACCGCACGAGCTACGGGCAGAACGTCCTCAAGCACACGCTCGAGGTCGTCCATCTGGCCGGGATCATGGCGACCGAGCTCGAGGCCGGGATCAAGACCGTGAAGCGTGCGGCCGTGCTCCACGACCTCGGCAAGGCGATGACCCATGAGGTGGAAGGCTCACACGCGCTGATCTCCGCGCAGTGGGCGAAGCGCTACGGCGAGTCGCAGGCAGTCGCGCACGCCATCGAGGCACACCACTACGAGATCCAGCCGCAGACGGTCGAGGCGGTGCTGCTGATCTCGGCCGACGCGATCTCGGCCTCGCGCCCGGGCGCCCGCGGCGAGAGCCTCGAGAACTACATCAAGCGCCTCGAGGCGCTCGAGGAGATCGCCGCGCGGAAGAAGGGCGTCGAGAAGGTCTACGCGCTCCAGGCGGGACGCGAGATCCGGGTGATCGTCAAGCCCGGCGAGATCGACGACGACGACGCCGTCCTGCTCTCGTACGAGATCGCCCGCGAGATCGAGGCCCAGCTCGAGTACCCGGGCCAGATCAAGGTCACAGTGATCCGGGAGAGCCGGGCGATCGAGTTCGCCAAGTAGCGCCGGCGAGCTCCTCGCTCAGCTCCCACAGCCGCCGGCGGGCGTCCTCGTCGTACGCCTGAGCGTCGGCCCGCGTCTCGTACTGCCCGTCGAAGTACACGCCGCCGACGCCGTCGAGCCCCGACGCCGAGGCAAGCCGCACCAGCGCGGCCGTGCCCTCCTCGAGCCCCGTCCACGCCTCGCCGAACCCCTCGTAGACCATCTTCGTGCTCATCAGCGAGGCGGGGTGGAGGGCCGTGACCGTGACCTTGTCGTCCCCGGCCTCGCGCAGGCGGCTCTGGAGCTCGAACGTGAAGAGGATCTGGGCGAGCTTGCTTTGCCGGTAGGCCTGCATCCGGTCGTAGCCGCGCTCGAGCAGCGGGTCGTCGAAGTCGATCGGCGCCTGCCCGGCGGAGGCGACGTTGACGATGCGTGCCGGACGGCGCAGCCCCGGCAGGAGCAGCAGCGTCAGCAGGAACGGAGCGACGTAGTTGACGGCGAAGCGGAGCTCGATCCCGTCGGCGCTCTCGTCGCGCACGACGTCGGGCGGGCCGGGCCCGATCCCGGCGTTGTTGACGAGCACGTCGATCGGCTCGTCCTCGAGCTCGGCCGCCAGCCTGCGCACGGCCGCGAGCGACGAGAGGTCGGCGAGGAAGCCGTCCGGCGGCTCGCCGGTCGCCGCGGCGCCGACCTCCTGGAGCGCGGCGTCGAGCCGCCCACGGTCGCGCCCGTGTAGGAGCAGTGTGTGCCCTTCCGCCGCGAGCACGCGGGCGGCGGCAAGCCCCAGCCCGTCGGTCGAGCCGGTGACGAGGATGGTGCGCGCCGCCATCCGGAGAGTGTCGCCGCTCCCGTCACCGCCGGCGCCGAGAACCGGCACACGATCGGCACACGCTCGTCACAGCGCCGAGCCAGTTCGGCGGCGTACCGGGTGCGTCGCCGAAAAGGAGGTGCGCGAGCAGTTCGCAGTCGCAGGCGACTTGCTCGTGCCTGAGCGCCGCGATCGCGGGATGACGCGCCGTAAGCCAGTCGACGAATTCGGGCGCCGTCCGTGGAGGACGCATGGTTGATGTTCCAGCGCAGCACTCTTCCGCCCGGGCGCTGCGGCGGCCGCGGCTACCATGGGCCGGGCGATGAAGCGCTACCACGTCACCACGTTCGGCTGTCAGATGAACGCCCATGACTCCGAGCGGATCAAGGGCATGCTCGAGTCGCTCGGCCTCGGCGAGGCGGCCGACCAGCACGAGGCCGACGTGCTCGTCTTCAACACCTGCACGATCCGCGAGAAGCCGGACCAGAAGTTCGCCGCCCACCTCGCGCAGGCGGCCGCGCTCAAGCAGCGCGACCCTGACAAGGTGATCGCCGTCGGCGGCTGCTACGCCGAGGCGCAGCAGGAGCGCCTGTTCTCGCTCTATCCGTACGTCGACGTCGCGTTCGGGCCCGGCTCGATCCCGCATCTCGGCGACTGGATCGGCGCCGGCGACGCGGCGCCTCGAGGACGCTTGGCCGAATGGCGCTCGTTCGCAGGGGACCTCCCGCAGAAGCGCGAGC
>JBBQDZ010000011.1:0-24259 GCA_038320185.1 Gaiellales bacterium | reverse complement strand
AACGGCGCCGAGACCCTCGAGCCCCTCGTCCGCCGGCTCGAGGCCGTCCTCGAGGAGTACGAGATCGTCTTCGTCAACGACGGCAGCGCCGATGCGAGCTGGGGGCGGATCCTCGAGCTCGCGCGGGGGAACCCCCGGATCCGCGGCCTCGACCTCGCACGCAACTACGGGCAGCACAACGCGCTCCTCGCGGGCATCCGGGCGGCCCGCTTCCCGGTCGTCGTCACCATCGACGACGACCTCCAGAACCCACCCGAGGAGATTCCCAAGCTGCTCGAGCGCCTCGACGCGGGCTTCGACGTCGTCTACGGCCAGCCGCGCGTGCGCCAGCACGGGCTCTGGCGAAACGTGGGCACCCGCATGACGCGTACGGCCCTGCGGGGTGCAATCGGCATCGAGCTCGCCGATAAGGTCAGCGCCTTCCGCGCCTTCCGCACGCACCTGCGCGACTCGTTCGCCTTCTTCCAGGGGCCCTACGTAACGATCGACGTCCTGCTCTCGTGGGCGACCACCCGCTTCGACGCGATCAAGGTCGAGCACGACGAGCGTGCCGAGGGCAAGTCGAACTACACCTTCCGCCGGCTCGCCGGGCAGGCGATGACGATGCTGACGGGCTTCTCGACACGGCCCCTGCGGATCACGAGTCTGATCGGTCTCGCGACGATCCTCTTCGGCGTCGGCGTCCTCGCATACGTGGTCGTCCGCTACATCGCCGAAGGCTTCGCCTCGGTGCCGGGCTTCCCGTTCCTCGCCTCGGCGATCGCGATCTTCTCGGGAGCGCAGCTGCTGGCCCTGGGCGTGATCGGCGAGTACCTCGCGCGCATGCACGTGCGCTTGATGGATCGTCCCGCCTACGCGGTGCGCGAAGAGGTCGGGTCGGCGCTCGACACGGACGGGCGTGTCCGCGCCGGCTGAGCTCCTCGCCTGGGACACGGAGTTCTGGGGGTTCAGGGTCGGCCGCGCGCGCGGATCTCGCCTCGATCCGCCAGGCGCCGAGGCGCTCGACGAGTGGGCTAAGCGGGAGGCGCTCGCGTGCCTCTATCTCCTTGCAGACGACGAGTCTGGCACCGTCGCGGCGGCCGAGAGCGCAGGGTTTCGCCTGGTCGAGCCGCGCCTGACGCTGACCCACGAGGGCGAGCCGCAGGAGACGACCGAGGTCCGGCGCCATCAGTCGGAGGATCTCGACTGGATCCGCGATCTCGCCCGGCGGACGCGGTACGTCTCGCGCTTCGCGTTCGATCCCGGCTTTCCTGCCGACCGCGTCGTCGACTACTACGAGACGTGGGCGGCGCGCAGCTGCGAGGGGTGGGCCAACGCAGTCCTCGTCGCCGAGGGAGACGGTGGGCCCTCGGGCTACATCACCTGCCACCTGCCGGAGAAAGGGCTCGACGCTCACTTCGGGATCGTTGCGGTGGAGGAAGGTGCGCGAGGCGGAGACGCTGCCGCCGCGCTTCTCATGGGTGGTGTGCGCTGGCTTCAGGCCGAGGGCATGCGCACCGTCTCCGTCGAGGTGGCGGGGCGGAACGTCCGGACCCAGCGGTACGTGCAGCGCTACGGCTTCCGGACGACCGACTTCCGGCTCTACTTCCACAAGTGGTACCGATGAAGGCGAGCGACTGGGAGATCCCGTTCAACCGCGCGAGCCTTGTGGGCAACGAGGCCGCGTACATCGAGCAGGCGGTCGCGAACGGGCAGATCTCCGGCGACGGGCCGTTCACGAGACGCTGCGAAGCGTTCCTCCAGGAGGAGCTCGGCGTGGAGCGCGCCATCCTCACGACCTCCTGCACGCACGCGCTCGAGCTGGCCGCGCTCCTCCTCGACGTGGGCGAGGGAGACGAGGTGGTGATACCGGCGTTCACCTTCGTCTCGACGGCGACGGCGTTCGTCCTGCGGGGCGCGCGGATCGTCTTCGCCGACATCCGCCCCGACACGCTGAACCTCGACGAGGAGCAGCTCGAGTCGCTCGTCACCGACCGCACGCGCGCCGTCGTGCCCGTCCACTACGCGGGCGTCGGCTGCGAGCTCGACCGGATCTGCGCGCTCGCGGAGCGCCGGGGCTTCGCGGTCGTGGAGGACAACGCGCACGGCCTCTTCGGGCGCTACCGCGGTCGACCGCTCGGCTCCTTCGGCTCCTTCGCCGCCCAGAGCTTCCACGAGACGAAGAACTTCACCTGCGGCGAGGGCGGCGCGCTGCTGCTGAACGACTCGAGCTACGTCGAGCGGGCCGAGATCCTGCGCGAGAAGGGAACGAACCGGAAGCGCTTCTTCCGCGGCGAGATCGACAAGTACACGTGGGTCGACGTCGGCTCGAGCTACGTCCCCTCCGACCTGTTGGCCGCCTTCCTCGCGGCGCAGTTCGAGGGCCGAGACGAGGTGCAGGCGGCGCGGGCCCGGATCTGGAGCCGCTACGCGGAAGGGCTCGCCGGCTGGGCGGGCCAGGTCGGCGCGACGCTGCCGACGATCCCGGAGCACTGCGAGCAGAGCTTCCACATGTTCTACGTCCTGCTGCAAAGCGCGGAGGCCCGGGCTGCCCTCATCCGCCACCTGCGCTCGCGCCGGATCCTGGCGGTCTTCCACTACCTCCCGCTCCACCTCTCCGAGATGGGCCTGCGCTTCGGCGGGCGCGCCGGCCAGTGCCCCGTCACCGAGGCGCTGAGCGATCGCCTGATCCGGCTCCCGTTCTACAACTCGCTGCGCGAGGACGAGCAGGCGCGGGTGATCGAGGCGGTCATCGAGGCGCCGCTCGCGTAGCTCAGTCGATCACGACGGCGACGGTGACCTCGTTCACGTGGCCCGCGCGGAAGGTGAAGTCCGTTACGCGCCTACCCGGCAGGAAGCTCCCGACGAAGCAGTGATGGAAGCCGGACTCGGTCCGGCAGCGGACGTTCGCGACCTTCGCCTTTACCTGCGCTTCGGTCGAGCCGACCCCGATTCCCGCCGCCGTCCGCTCCTTCGGGCTCGTCGTCGAGACCGCGGAGACGGCGTCGGCGCTCTGGAAGGAGACCTGGATCCCGCGCACACGGTAGAAGAACTGGGTGTAGGCGCCGAAGTCGTTGCTGCCGTGCTTCGCGCGGGACGGCGCGCCGAGGATCTGCTTCACGCGCGTCTTGCTCATGCCGAGCGAGACGCCGGCGAGACCCTTCTGCGGGACGACCGTGAAGGTCGCACCCACGGTGGCGGCCGCCAGCGTGAGGGCGACGATCCCGGTGATGAGGACGCGGCGCAGCATTGACAGGAGCGTAGACGGCGCGGAGGACGCGCGAGGGCCGGGGGTAAGATCGGCCGCCGGTCAGCCTTGAAGGTCCTCCTCGTCTCGTTCTACTTCCCGCCGGCCGGCGGCGGCGGCGTGCAGCGTCCGTTGAAGTTCGCCACTCACCTTCCGGCGCTGGGCGTCGAGACGCACGTGCTCGCCCCGGACGACCCTCGCTGGATCCACGTGGACGACGAGGTGCGGGTGCCGACACAGGCATGGGTGCATCGCGTGCGCTACCTCGGGCCGGCCGGGAGGCGACCGGCGGAGGAGCTCCACGGCAAGCACGGGCTGGAGCTCGCACGGACTCGGGCCCGGCTGCTCGGGCGTCGCCTGCTCGTGCCGGACGAGAACGTCGGCTGGAACCTGACCGCCATTCCGGCGGCGATCCGCCTCGTCCGGCGGCACGGCATCGACGTCCTCCTCACCACCTCGCCCCCGAACTCGATCCACCTGATCGGCGCGGCGGTAAAGGCGGCGACCGGCGTGCGCTGGGTGGCGGATCTGCGCGACTCGCTGACCGCCCACCCGCACCGGCGCTACGAGAGCAGGCTGGTGCGGCTGAAGGAGAAGGGTGGCGAAGGTGTCGCGCGAGTCGTCGCCCGCTCCGCCGACGCGATCGTCGCGGTCTCCGACGCGATCGCCGCGGAGACGCGGGCGCTCTACCCGAAGGGCACGGTTGCGACAATCGCGAACGGCTGTGACTTCGACGATTTCGCCGGGCTGCACTACCTGCGCGGCGAGCGCTTCCGGATCACCCACACCGGCAGCTTCTTCGGCCGCCGCGACCCCCGGCCGTTCCTCCAGGCGCTCCACGACTCCGACTCCGAGGCTCTCGCTCGCTTCGTTGGCGGCTTCCGGCCGGCCGACCGGGAGTGGGCCGAGGAGCTGGGCCTCGGGCGGCGGCTCGAGCTCGTGCCCTACGCACCGCACCGTCGCGCGCTCGAGCTCCAGCGCAACTCAGATGCCCTCCTCCTCCTCATCCCCGAGGCGGACGGGCGTGGCCGCGGTGTCCTCTCGGGGAAGGTGTTCGAGTACCTGGCGGCGGAGCGCCCGATCCTCGCTGCGGTTCCCCCCGACGGCGCTGCGGCGCAGCTGATCCGCGAAGCCGGGGCAGGCATTGTCGCCGCGCCGGACGACGTTCCCGCGCTGCGCGCCGCACTGGACGGTCTCGAGCGGCGCTGGCGCGAGGGGTCGCTGAACGGCACGCCCCTCTCGCCCGAGCTGCGCGACCGCCTTTCCAGGCGTGCGCGCGCACAGGAGCTCGCCGAGCTTCTCTGGAGCCTCACGTGAGCGTGCGGGGTCGCCTCATGGACGGGCTGTTGCTCGCGAGCCTCTTCTGCGCGACCTTCGAGAAGGTGCACTGGGAGATCGCCGGCGCGGTCACACTCGTCGACGTCCTTGCGACGAGCTTCGCACTGCTCTACCTGCTCGGCCGTCTGGGTCTCCCGGGGCGCCGCCCGACGCGGACGCAGGCTGTGCTCCTCCTCTTCCTCTGCCTCTTCGTCCTCGTCTACCTCTTCGGCTACTTCAACCTCGACACGAACCAGGCGCTCCACCAGTTCGTCAAGGGGCTCGTCAAGTTCTTCATCCACTACGGGTTCCTGCTCGCCGCGCTTGCCTACCTCATCCGGCGCGGCGAGGAGTTCTACTGGCGAGCGCTCGGCGCGTTCATGGGCGGGATCGCCTTCAACGCGGCCTACGGCCTGCTCCAGCTCGGGGTCGCGCAGACCGGGCACAATCTGGACGATCTGTTCGTCAACCCGATCACGGGCGGCGCGAGCAAGATCAACCTCTTCGGCGCGGTCAACGGGACGAGCGTCTACCGGCCGAATGCGCTGACGGGCGACCCGAACCACCTCGGCATCGACCTGCTCCTGCCTCTGCTCGTCCTGACTCCGATCTACCTGCGCCTCGAGCGCACGCATCGCCTTCGCGTGCGCCTCGGGCTGCTGGTCGGGTTCCTGCTGCTGATGGAGATCGTCACCCTCTCGCGCAGCGGCATGCTCGGCCTCGTCGCCGGTTGCCTCGTGCTCCTGCTCCCCTACCGGCACAAGCTGCGGACGCGCGAGCTGCTGCTGCCCGTCGCGGGTGTCGCCGGCGTCCTCGCGGTGGTCGCCTCCGCCAAGGCGCACTACGTCGGCACCGTGCTCCGCGCCCGGTTCTCGACCGGCGACCGCTCGACCTCCACACACCTCGGTGTCTACGACTTCATCCCGCAGGTCTTCCACCTGCATCCGCTCTTCGGCCTCGGCCTCAACAACTTCTCCGTCTACTACGAGCTGATCACCGGTAAGACGAACTGGGGTCCTCACTCCTTCTACGTGTCGCTCTTCGTCGATACGGGGATCGTCGGGATCGGCGCCTTCGCGCTCTTCCTGTTCTGGTTCTTCCGCCGGCTGGCGGCCGCGCGGCGAGTGGGGCGGGTGCTCGCCCTGCAGCGGGACGCGACCGCGGCGCGCGTGCGCCCGCTCGCGTGGGGGCTGACGGCGGCGCTCGTCGCAACGATGGCCGCGAACGTCTTCTACCTGACGATGACCTTCTACTACTTCTACGCCTTCGCGGCGCTTCTCCTCGCCGCGCCGATCGTCTTCGCCCGGCGTGCCGTCCGGAACCTCGCCGACGAGGCGCGACCGGCGGTGAGGTGAGAGGCGACGTGTCCTCGCGGGGTACAAGTCAGTGTCCCACAAGGACACTAACTGGTATCCTCTCGTAGCACCACCGACCATCGCCGTCACCGTTTGATCACCGACGTCAACCCGTTCGTCTACTCGCACCCGGTCGCGCCGGAGGAGATCGTCGACCGCGACGAGGAGACGAGGAAGCTCCTCCAGGCTGCTGTCGGAGGGCACTTCGTCCGCCTCTACGCACCGCGCAAGTACGGCAAGACCAGTCTGCTCCGGCGCGTGCTTCGCGACGGGGAGAGCCAGGAGGGCCTGATCCCGATCCTCGTCGACCTGTACGGCATCCTGTCCCTCTCCGACGTGACCGTCAGGCTCGAGCGGGCCTATGCGCGACAGCTGAAGGGGAAGCTGCGCACGCGGATCGAGGAGTTCCTGCAGAGCACCGGCCTCGGTCTCTCGCTCGGCGCGTTCGGCGTCAGCGCGAAGCTCCAGCTCGATCCCCGCATCGAGCCGCTGCCGGCTTTGCACGCGCTACTCGACCTGCCGCTGCGCCTCGACGAGCGCGGCGACTTCCGCGCCCTGATCGTGCTGGACGAGTTCCAGGACGTCGTCAAGGTCGACGAGCTCGACGCCATTCTCAGGAGCCACATCCAGCTCCAGGGAGACGTCGCCTCCTACGTCTTCGCGGGCTCCGAGCCGGGGCTCATGAAGCAGCTCTTCGAGGAGAAGGAGCGCCCGCTCTACGGTTCGGCGGTGCCGATCCGTCTCGAGCGGCTGGAGAGCCGCGATATCGCCGAATACGTGGTTCGGCGCTTCGGTGACACCGGGCGCAACGTCGGCGAGGCCCTCAACCCGCTGCTGTCGGCGGCACAGGGTCACCCGCAGCGGGCGATGCTGCTCGCGCACCGCCTCTGGAACGAGGTCGCTCCCGGCGCGGCGGGCACGCTAGGAGACTGGGCAGCGGCTCACGAGGGGGCTCTCGCCGAGCTCGACGCTGAGTTCGACGGGCGCTGGCGCCGGCTCGGGACCTCCGAGCAGAAGGCTCTGCGTGCGGTGATCGCCGGCGGGGGCTCCGCTCTTCGAACCCGCGTGCTCGAGCGGCTCGCGCTCGAGAAGGGGACGGCGCGGAAGGCGCTGCAGCGGCTTGTGGCGACGGCCGAGCTCGAGACGGCGGAGCGGCGGTACACGATCGTCGATCCGCTCTTCGCCGAGTGGATCGGGCGGCTGCGAGGCGACTTCGTCGACCCCCTTGGCAACGCTGAGGACGTGGAGGCGTGATCGCGCTCGCCGTCGCCTTCTGGATCTCCTTCGGGCTGCTGGCCTGGACCCACGTGCTCTACCCGCCCGCGATGGCCCTCACCGCTCGCTTGCGTCCCCGGCGCGTCCGGAAGGGCGAGTTCACGCCGAGCGTCAGCATCGTCGTCGCCGCGCACAACGAGGAGGGTGTCATCGAGCGGCGGCTCGAGAACTTCCTCTCGCTCGACTACCCGCCCGAGAGGCTCGAGATCCTGATCGCCTCGGACGCGTCGACGGACGGCACGGACGAGATTGTCGAGCGCGTCTCCGCGCGCGACCCGAGGGTGCGGCTGCTGCGCTACCCGCGCGGTGGCAAGCTCGCCGCCCAGAACCGCGCCTACAAGGAGGCGAAAGGCGAGGTGCTGGCGTTCTCCGACTCGAACGCGACCTGGGCTCCCGATGCGCTGCGCAAGCTCGTTCGCAACTTCGCGGACCCGGAGGTCGCCTACGTCTGCGGCCGCCTGCGACTCCAACGGGCCGACGGCTCGAATCGGGAGGGAGCGTACTGGCGCTACGAGCTGTGGGTGCGCGAGCAGGAGTCGCGTGCGAGCTCGGTCACCGGCGGCAACGGCTCGATCTGCGCGGTGCGGGCCGCGGAGTACATCGAGCACCGCTTCGGCCACGACCTCGGCTTCCCGTACAAGCTCGTGCAGCGGCGCAGGCGGGCCGTGTACGAGCCCGAGGCGCTCGCCTTCGAGAAGCCCTCCGCCGAGCAGGAGGACGAGTACCGCCGCAAGGTGCGGATGTTCGAGTGGTGCTGGCTGACCGTCTTCGAGGGGGGCATGTTCCGGCGGCTGCCACCGGGCTACTTCGTCGCGATCGTGTCGCATCGCCTGCTTCGCTACGCGAGCGGGCTCCTCCACGTCGTCCTGCTCGGGACGAACGTCGCGCTCGTGGCCAGGCGCGCGGGTCTCGTCTACGACGTCGTCCTCGGCGCGCAGGTCGCGTTCCTCGCGCTGGCTCTGCTGGGCCGTGAGCGCCTGCGCGTGCCCGGCGCCGCGCTCGCCTATTACTACGTGCTCGTCACGTGGGCGACCGTTGTCGCGCTCGTGCGCTACCTGCGCTTCGGCGTCCCGGGGGTGTGGGAGAAGGCAGAAGGAACCCGCTAGCCTGCCCTCGAGGCCAGGTAGCGCAGTGACCGGAGGGCCGGGCGCGGGTCGTCGAGCGCCCACGTCGCGCGCACCTTTCCGCTGCCGAGGTAGGGGCCGAGGAAGGCCCGTGGGCCAAGCTCGTGGCGCCTTGCCATCTGGGCGGACACGTAGACGTCCTTGCCCATGTAGATCCAGGTGGGCCCGTCCGGGAGGTGGCCGAGAGGTGCAACTGACTCGCCGCAGAGGTCGCGGTAGGCGAGCGTCGCTAGGTCGAAGCGACTCGTCATGCCGAGGCCCGCCCACACCGGGAGCCGCGTGTTGACCTCGAGCAGCTTGTAACTCGCGTCCCGCTCGTCCCAGGCGAACTCGACGTGCGCGAAGCCGCGGTACCCGACCGAGCGCAGCAGCCGCAGGCCGAGCTCCTCGACGCGCTCGTCGTAGTGCGACTCGAAGACGGCGCTCGTCCCGAAGCGAAGCGGCCCCTGGCGCACCTTGCGCCCGACGACGCTGCCGAGCGGCTCGCCCTCGCGCCCGACGTAGGTGAAGAGCGAGTGCACCCGATCGTGCGAGCCGGGGATCAGCTCCTGCACGATCGTCTCGAAGCCGTGCTCGCGGGCGCGTGCCCAGGCGGCCACCGCCTCCTCGACCGTCTCAGCGACGACGACCTTGTGGCCGAACTTCAACGCGAAGCCCTGTCCTTCCGCGGGCTTGACGAGAAACGGAGGGTGGAGCTGCGCCGTGCGGATCGAGTTCTCCGAGTCCGCGGCAAGCGTGCGCGGAGCCGCAACGCCCGCGGCCGCGGCCACGGCCGGGAGCAGCTCCTTCCGGCGCAGGCGCCGCACGATCTCGGGGTCTTCCGGCAGCGGCACGTCCGCCATCGCCCGCACCTCCTCCCAGCGGCGGAGGATCGACTCGACGTGCTCGTCGCGCTCCGGGAAGAGGACGAGCCGCCCTCCGGCCGACAGCTCCCGTAGCGCCCGAAGCGCCTCCTCGTCGGACGCGCAGCGGAAGCGCCGCCGCAGGTAGCGCGAGGAGAGGCCGAAGTCGGAGGCGGAGAGCACGATCCCGCACGTCTCGACTCCTGCCCGTCCAAACGCGCGCGCGAGCGCGAGGCCCGCGTGGAGCAGCCCGAAGGCGACGGCCGGCCGGAGCCTCACGGCCGCCGGTAAGCCGGGAAGAAGCCCTCGTGTGCGAGGGTGCCCGTGAGCTCGCGGTAGCGCTCGCGGTCGTGTATCGCCTTGCCGATCCATTGCTCCTGCAGCTCCCCCGGGCAGAAGCGCCGCTTCCAGTCGAGGAGCGGCCCGCCGCCGCCGCCGACGCCCGCGCCGAGGTGGAACTGCTCGTAGCCTCGTTCCTGCGCCCACCGGGCGGCGGCGAGCATGAGAAGGTGGTTGGCTCCCGTTCCGCGGCCGGTCTCGGAGCTCGCGCCGAGGTGGTAGTGCAGCCACGGCGGTGCGGCGAGGCAGAGGATCGCGCCGGCGGGCCTTCCCTCGAGGCGACCCTCCAGGAGGAGGAGCCGCTCGCCGAGGCGCAGGAGGCGTTCCCAGTAGGTCTCCTGGAAGAAGTAATAGCCCGAGGCCCCCTGGCGCGTCATCGTCTCCCGGTACAGCGAGGCGAAGCGCTCGAGTGAGGGCGGCGAGACCTCCGCCGCCACCTCCAGGCCGGCGCGCTCCGCCTTGCGTACGGCGCGGCGGTGATGGGCATGCATCCCCCCGAGGAGATCGCCTTCGAGGCGCCAGGCGACCGAGCCGGCCACCGGCTCGCGGTGGAAGCCCGAGTACCTGTCGTTTCGCAGGAGAGGGTGGAACCGGACGAAGGTCGCGAGGATCCGCTGGTCGGCGCACCAGCGCTCGTAGCACTCGTGGAAGGCCTCGAGCGGGGGCGCGGAGCCGACGGCGAGGGGTCCCCCGTAGCCCATCGGGCTCGTCGCGTCCACGACTCCGTCGCGCTCGCGGACGATGCAGGGGAAGAAGACCGCTCCGCCGGCCTCAGCCAGGTGGAGGTAGCGCGCGCGACCGGGCTCGAGCGGGGCCGCCGCTTCGACGTAGTCTCGCTGGAAGTAGACGTCAGCCACGGCGGCGCCCGCCAGCAGGCCGTCCCACGCCGCTGGCGCCACCTCATCGAGCTGGGCGTGCGCCGTCGCCGTCACGGCTTCGCGGGCTGCCGGGCTCGCTCGATGTTCATCGCGTCCTCGATCGGCTCGGGCTCCTCGCGCGAGAACTGCGCGAAGGTGAGCCAGAGGATCTTGAGGTCGAGCGCGAGCGACCAGTGCTCCAGGTACCAGATGTCGAGCGCGATGCGCTGTGGCCACGGGATCTCCTCGCGTCCCTGCACCTGCGCCCAGCCGGTGATCCCGGGGAGTACGGCGAGCCGGCGCCGGTCGGAATCGGTGTAGTGCGCCGCCTGCTCGACGAGGTCGGGGCGGGGCCCGACGAGACTCATCTCCCCGCGCAGGACGTTCAGGAGCTGTGGCAGCTCGTCGAGCCCCGTGCGGCGCAGAAAGCGGCCGCTCCGGGTGATCCGAGGGTCGTCCTTGACGACGCCGAACGGGTCCTCGAGCCCCATCCGCCGGCCCTGCTCGAGCGCGTCGCACACCATCGTTCGGAACTTGAACATCCCGAACGGAACGCCGTCTCTCCCGGCGCGGCGCTGACGCAGGAGCACCGGCCGGCCATCGGCGAGGACGATCCAGGCAGAGATCCCGAGCAGGGCCGGGGCCGTTCCCGTGAGCAGGAGCGCAGCCAGAAAGCGGTCGGCGACGGACTTGAGCGCTCGGGTCATGGCAGATTTCGTTGGTGCGCGCCGCGCTGCTCGACCTGCCGAGCTACACGCCACCCTACGACCATAGCCTCGCAAGAGCACTGGCGCGGCGCGGCCATGAGGTGACGCTGCTGACCTCGCGCTTCCCGTACGGGGAGGCGCCCGAGCCCGAGGGCTACCGTCGCGAGGAGGTCTTCTTTCCGCTGAGCGGGCGGCTGCGAGCAATTGCCCCGCGCTCGCGCGCGCACCGTCTCGTCAAGGGCTCGGAGTACCACGCGAGCGTCTCGCGGCTCCGCCGCCGCCTGACGGCGCTCGACCCCGACGTGGTCCATGTTCAGTGGCTCGCCCTCCCGCAGCGCGACCTCGGCTGGCTGCGGGAGCTGGCCGGCACGCGGCCGACGATCTTTACTGCGCACGATCTCCTCGGGCGCCGGCCCGACCGCCGCACTCTCTGGCTCGCCGTCTGTCGCGCCGTCGACCGCGTCGTCGTCCATTCGGAGAACGGAGCCGACGAGCTCGCGCGGGCTGGGGTCGAGCGCGCGCGAATCTCGGTCATCACGCACCCCGTCTTCGAGTCGCCGGGGCCCGAGCCCTCGCCGCCCGAGGGGACGACGCTGCTCTTCTTCGGGCTCATCCGGGACTACAAGGGCCTGGACGGGCTCCTCCGTGCGCTCGCCCTCGTGCCAGCGGCGCGGCTCGTCGTCGCCGGGGATCCCCTCGATCCGGTGGAGCCGCTTCAGGCCCTCGCTCGCGACCTCGGCGTCGCAGAGCGCGTCGAGTGGCGGCTCGGCTTCGTCCCGGATGTCGAAGTGCCGAAGCTCCTCGCTTCCTCCGCGGCTGTCGTCCTCCCGTACCGCCGTGCAGACTCTTCCGGCGTGCTTGCTCTTGCGCTCGGCCACGGGCGCCCGGCGATCGTCTCCGATGTGGGCGGCCTCGGCGAGATGGTCGGCCGGTACGGCGCCGGAGCGGTCGTGCCACCGGACGATCCGCGCGCACTCGCGGAGGCCGTGCGGGAACTCCTTCGTGACCCCGAAACCGCTTACAGAGGCGCACTCTCGGCACGGCGTGGGCTCGGGTGGGAGGCCGCCGCCGAGGCGCACGAGCGGCTCTACCGCGAGGTACGCGCCGGGCGTCCGCGATGATGTTCCGGTGCGCTACCTCGTCACCGGCGCGGCTGGGTTCATCGGCTCGCACCTCTCGGAGGCTCTCGCAGCGGCGGGCCACGAGGTCGTCGGCCTCGACTCCTTCACCGACTACTACGACCCCGACCTGAAGGAGGAGAACGCCGCGGGTCGAGACGTCCTCCGTCTCGACCTCGCCCAGGACGAGCCCGACCTCGAGGGCATCGACGGCGTCTACCACCTCGCCGGGCAGCCGGGCGTCCGCAGCTTCGGGGACGCTTTCGAGCACTACGTCCGGCGCAACATCCTCGCGACCCAGAGGCTCTTCGAGACGGCCGTGAAGGTGGGAACCCGCGTCGTCTTCGCGTCCTCATCCTCGGTCTACGGGAACGCCGAGCGCTACCCCACGCCGGAGGAGCTCGTGCCGCAGCCGATCTCGCCTTACGGAATCACGAAGCTCGCCTGCGAGCACCTCGCCTGCGCGTACGCCGCGAGCTTCGGCCTGGACGTCGTCGCGCTCCGCTACTTCACGGTCTACGGGCCGCGGCAGAGGCCCGACATGGCCTTCGCGCGCATGGTGACGGCGCTCGCCGAAGGCCGGCCGTTCGAGCTCTACGGTGACGGCTCGCGCTCGCGCGGCTTCACCTACGTCACCGACGCCGTCGCGGCGACGATGCGGGCGATGGAGGGCGCGCCGCCGGGGACGACCTACAACGTGGGCGGCGGCGGCGAGGTCACGATGCTCGAGGCGATCGATCTCGCCGAGCGCATCTCAGGACGGCGGCTGGATGTTCGCGGCGGGCGGGAGGCGGCGGGCGACGTGCGCCGGACGGCAGCCGACATCACGCGCATCCGTGCAGAACTCGGGTGGGAGCCTCGCGTCGAACTCGAGGAGGGGTTGACGGCTCAGTGGCGCTGGGCGCTGGCTAGAGTGCGCGCCCGGTGAGCGTGGACAGCGAGCGGAGGCGACGGCTCGAACCCGAGTTCGAGGGGGAGCAGGAGTTCGACTTCGGGCGCTACGCCCGAGCGATCGGCGCGCGCTGGTGGCTCCTCGCGGCCGGGCTGGCGGCGGGAATCCTCGTCGGCATCCTCCTCTCGGTGGGCAAGAGCACGAAGTACGACGCGGCCGCGATCGTGTATCTCGGCCAGCCGTTCCCACCCGGAGGCACAAGCCCGATCCAGAACCTGACGACGGCGGTCGCCCTCGCGAACGAGGTCGTCACTTCGCGCTCGACGCTCCGCGAGGTCGCAGGGCAGATCGGGGTCAAGCCCGGGAAGCTCACCGCGGGGGTGTCCGCACGGCTCGCGCCCGGGGTCAAGACGAAGGCGGGCAACCTCGGCACGCCGCTGTTCGAGATCAACGTGACGGGGCTCCCGGCGCGCAAGGAGGTGAGCGCGGCGAACCGGCTTGCCGCGGTCGTCGTCACGCGCTCCTCGACCTACGTCGACCAAAAGCTCAGGACCTACGACGCCCGCTTCGCAAGGAGCGTTCGCGAGCGCGTGAAGGTCCTCGCCAGGCTTGCCTTTGCCGAGCAGCAGCAGAAGCAGCTGCTCGCCAACCACTCGATCTCCCCTGCCGAGAAGCTGATCGTCCTCGCCAACCTGAACAACGTGATCCAGTTCAACGAGCAGCGCCGGGCGAACCTCGAGCAGTCGCAGCTGACGCTCCGCGACCTCCAGACCCTCGGCCGGCAGATCGAGCGGGCGCGCGTCGTCGAGCCGGCGAGAGCGCACCGGGGGACGCCGCCGGGCCGGCGCTCCTCCGCGCTCGTCGGCGGGGTCATCGGGCTCTTCCTCGCAGCGCTGGCGGCGCTGCTCTGGGAGCCGATCGCCGCGAGGCTTCCGAGCCGACCCGAGCAGTAACCTCCCCGGGCAACGTGCTCGAAGGCAAGCGAGTCGCGGTCGTCGTCCCCTCGTACGACGAGGAGGTCCTCCTCACCGAGACGCTCGCCGGCATTCCCGCCTTCGTCGATCGCATCTACGTGGTCGACGACGCCTCCAGCGACGCGACCGTGCAGCGGGCGCAGGACGCCGCGACAGGCGACCCGAGGGTCGTGCTGCTCCGCCACGAGCGCAATCAGGGGGTCGGTGCGGCGATCGTCACCGGGTACCGCCGGGCGCTCGAGGAGGACGTGGACGTGACCTGCGTCATGGCCGCGGACAACCAGATGGATCCCTCCGAACTGGCCGTGCTCGCGACACCGGTCGCGCGCGGCAAGGTCGACTACGCCAAGGCGAATCGGCTCTTCTCCGGCCAGGCTTGGGATCTGATCCCCCGCACGCGGTATCTCGGCAACGCCGTCCTCTCGCTGCTGACGAAGATCGCCTCCGGCTACTGGCACGTCGCCGATTCGCAGGCGGGCTACACCGCGATCGGCCTCGGCACGCTCCGGCTCCTCGACCTCGACCGGATCTACACGCGCTACGGCTTCCCGAACGACATGCTCGTCCATCTGAACGTGACGAACGCGAGGGTGCGCGACTTCCCGTCGCGGCCGATCTACGGCGTGGGCGAGCGCAGCGGAATCCGGCTGCGAAGGGTGGTGCCGTCGATCTCGTGGCTCCTCGTCAAGGGCTTCTTCTGGCGCATGCGCGAGAAGTACGTGATCCGCGACTTCCATCCACTCGTTTTCTTCTACGGGCTCGGCTTCCTCATGTCGGTGCTCGGCCTCGCACTCGGCATCGCCGAGATCGTCCTGCGCGCCCTCGGCAACCAGATCACGGCGGCGACGATCGTCCTCGTCGCGCTACTGCTCATCTTCGGCTCGCAGTTCACTCTCTTCGCGATGTGGTTCGACATGGAGTCAAACAAAGATCTTCGGTGAAAAATAGCCCCTTTGCAGGGCTCTCACTCCTCGCCGAGTCTCGCGGACGGGCTCCGCTCGGCGGGGAGGGGCCGGGTCTTGCGACCCCCTCTTGCGCGCTCGCCGGAGCAGCGCCTCCTGCGAACGGCGTTCGCCGCCCGCGGCGGCCATGAGATCACACGCAGGGCGACCCCTTCTTCGTTGCCTTCTCGAGCGCGCGCGACGCGGTGCTCGCTGCGGTCGAAGGGCAGGTAGTGCTCCCTCACCGGTTCGCAGCTCCTCGAACGCGTCAAGGCCGTCAGGCTGGTGCAGGCGGCCGCCGAAGGACGCAGTGCAACGTGTGCATTCGCTTTCGGCAAGCGTACGCAGGCTGGTTCGCGGGTAGAGCCAGTCGATGAGCGCCGACCTCGCAGACGCTCTCCGCCGCCTGCGCGACGACCTCGCCGCGGTTCGGCTCGATCTCGACTTGCCAGGCGCGCCCGAGGCCCGGCGCGTGCGGGACGATCTGGCGGCGCAGGTGGACGATTATCTGCTCCCGCGTCTGCGCCAGATGGACGCGCCGGTCCTGATGGTCGTCGGCGGTTCGACCGGTGCGGGCAAGTCGACGCTTGTCAACAGCCTCGTCGGTTCGGTTATCAGCCCTGCGGGTGTTCTTCGGCCGACGACGCGCGCTCCCGTCCTGGCTTGCCACCCAGACGACGTTCGCTGGTTCGAGGGCGACCGGATCCTGCCCGGGCTAGCGCGGGCGACCGGAGGCACACCGACTCGGGGCACGCTGCAGCTCGTCCCGACGCCGTCCCTGCCGTCGGGGCTCGCGCTGCTCGACTCGCCCGACATCGACTCGGTGCTGGTCGAGAATCGCGCGCTGGCGAACCAGCTGCTCGCCGCGGCCGACGCCTGGCTTTTTGTCACGACTGCGGCGCGCTATGCGGACGCCGTGCCGTGGGAGTTCCTTCGGGCCGCGCGGGACCGAGGAACCGCACTCTCGATCGTGCTCAACCGTGTGCCGGAAGACGCGGGGCGGGAGGTGACGGCGCACCTGTTCGAGATGCTCCGCGAGCAGGGGCTCGCCGAGGCGGATCTCCTCGTGGTTGCGGAGACCCGCCTCGAGGGCGGTCTGCTCCCGGCGCGCGCGCTCGAGCCGGTGCAGCGCTGGCTCGACGCCCTGGCCGCCGATGCGCATGCCCGCGCCGCTCTCGTCCGACGCACCCTGAGCGGCGCGCTCGCAAGCCTTCCCGCGCGCGTGCTCGCAGTCGAACGGGCGGCAGCCGAGCAGCTCG
Organism: Gaiellales bacterium; assembly: GCA_038320185.1. GTDB lineage: Bacteria > Actinomycetota > Thermoleophilia > Gaiellales > Gaiellaceae > JBBQDZ01. Next base: position 8,033 of record JBBQDZ010000011.1, on the reverse strand, counting down.
CTGCCGCGGCCGACCTGAGGGTGGAGATCGACGCTCCCTACATGGCCGCCCAGCGGGAGGTGGAGACGGCGTTGCGCAGTGGCTCGCTCCTCCGCGGCGAGGTGCTCGCGCGCTGGCACGAGATGGTCGGCACCGGCGACATCATGCGTGCGCTCGAGACGCGCGTCGGCTGGGTGCGGGACCGGCTGCGCAGCCTTGTCACCGGCAAGCCGGCGGCGGACGAGGAGCTTCGGGCAGCGGTCGAGAACCGGATCGAAGCTGTCATCCGTGCGGCCGCAGAGCGGGCGGCGGAGCGCGCGGCACGCGCGTGGCGCGAACGCGTACCCGGTAAAGCCCTACTTGCCCGCGCGGCTCCACTCGACCGCGCGTCAGTTGAGCTCGACAAGGCCATGACGGAAGAGGTACGCGCCTGGCAAGGCTTCGTGTTGGAGCTCGTTCGGAGCGAAGGAGCCTCGAAACGGACGACGGCGCGACTCGCCTCGCTCGGAGTGAACGGTGCCGGCCTCACGGTCATGATGGCGGTCTTCGTGCACACGGGCGGCCTGACCGGGACCGAGGTCGTGGTCGCCGGTGGCACGTCCGCGCTGGGGCAGAAGGTTCTCGAGGCGATCTTCGGCGATCAGGCCGTGCGGACGCTGGCCTCCCGCGCGCGAGAGGACCTACTGGCACGTGTTGCGCGCCTGCTGCGCGAGGATGCCGCCCGCTTCGACACCCTGCTCGACGCTGCCGCGCCCGAGGCCGACAGCCTCGCGCGACTGCATGCAGCGGCCGACGCCATCAAGCGCGCTGCGTGAGTCAACGCCTCGATCAGCGGCTAGCCGCGCTCGCCGAGGCTGCTCAGCTCGCCGACGGGCGCCTCGACGCGGAGCTTGTCCAGCAGGCGCAGGCGGTGACCGCCAAGGCGGGCGCCCGGCTCGGCCTCGGCGTGGAGATGACGGTGGTAGGGCTCGCGGGTCCGACCGGCGTGGGCAAGTCGCTCCTCTTCAACGCACTGGCCGGGGCCGAACTCGCCTCGGTCGGGCGCCGCCGCCCGACGACGTCGGTTGCTCAGGCCGCGGCCTGGGGGGACGGGGCCGATCCCCTGCTCGATTGGCTGGAGGTGGGGCGACGCCAGCGCCTCGATGGCGACGGGCTCAGCGGTTTGGTCTTGCTCGACCTTCCGGACTTCGATTCCGTGGCTTCCGCGCATCGGCTCGAGGTCGACCGGCTTGTCGCCCTCGCCGACCTCGTGGTTTGGGTGGTCGAGCCGCAGAAGTACGCAGACGCCGCGCTGCACGAGCGGTACCTCCGGCCCCTCGCTTCGCACGCCGCCGCGATGGCGGTTGTTCTCAACCAGGCCGACCTCCTCTCGCCCACGGAGATCCGCGCGTGGAAGGACGACGCCGAACGGCTGCTCGGTGAAGACGGGCTCCGCGACGTGCCACTCATCGTGGTTTCCGCGCGCACCGGAGAGGGGCTCGATGATCTGCGTCGACTCCTCGCGGAGCGAGTAGCTGCCCGAGGCGCTGCCGTAGCCCGCCTGGGCGCCGACGTCGACGCAGCCGTGGCCGCGCTCGCGCCTGCCTGCGAAGGCCGCGCCGGCGGCGTGCGGGACGACGACGGAAAACGCCTCCTGGCGGCACTCGAGGACGCTGCGGGCGTACCGCGGGTCGTCCAGGCGGTCGGCGCCGCGCATCGGCGCCGGGGGGCGCTCGCAACGGGCTGGCCGTTCATCCGCTGGGTTCGCCGCCTGCGCCCCGATCCGTTGCGGCGGCTCCGGCTTCCTGACCGCGGTGAGCCAGCCGGCCGGTCTTCCCTGCCGCCGCCGACGCACGTGCAGCGCGCCCAGGTCGCGACGGCCGCGCGCGGGCTGGCTGATCGCGCTGCCGACGGCCTCTCCGAGCCATGGCCGCGGCTCCTGCGTGCGGCGGCAACTGCAGGCGACGACCGGGTAGCAGATCGGCTCGAGCGAGCCGTGGCGGGCGCGGACCTGCACGTCAGCCGCCCGCGTTGGTGGAGCGGCGTCGCGTGGCTCCAGCGGCTGCTCGCCGCGGCGGTGGTCCTGGGCATGTTGTGGCTGCTCGCGCTCGCGCTTCTCGACTACCTGCGCGTTGGCGACACGCCTGTTCCCGAGGTCCGGAGCGTGCCTGTTCCGACCGGGCTACTCGTGGGTGGCGCGGCGACGGGGATCATGCTCGCGATCCTGGCCCGGCTCGTAAACGGCCTCAGCGCACACCGGCGCTCCCGTGCAGCCGCCAGATCCCTCCGCCGAAGCGTGGAGGAGGTCGCCCAGGAACTCGTGCTCGCGCCGGTAGAGGAGGAGCTGGACGCGCAGGCCCGCCTCACTGCGGCGGTCGCAGCTGCCGCAGCCGACGGGAGAGCCTCCAGAATCCCGCACCTGCGGCGCGCGCTCGGCTTCGCCTAGACCGTCGCCGAGCTGGGCCCTCCCCAGAGGAGCGGCCCAGCCTTTGGAGGAGCCTGTCGGCTCCTACGCCGGGATGTTCGGAATCGACAGGCTCGGCTTGCGGTCATCGCCGCGCAGCCCGCGAGCGATGCTCAGACCGAGCAGCGCGAGCCCGGCTGCGGCGCCGAAGCCGATCGCCGCATCGCTCCAGTCGAAGCGCGAGACGGAGACCGTCACGACCGGCTCGTACGCCACATACGAGGCGTCGAGCGTGTCCGCGGATCGGCCATCCGGGACGATTGAGCCCTGCTCGACGGCGCCTTGGAGCCAACCATCGCTCTGGACCGGGTCGCGGGCGAGGAAGGCGGCGGCGAGGGTGTCGGTCGAGCGCCCGTCGACCGGGGCCTGCTCCTGGATGACACCGGCCGCGTCGAGCGTGTCTGCGGATCGTCCGTCCGGGACGATCGAGCCCTGCTCCACCGCACCCGGGAGCCAGCCGTCGACCGGGACAGCGGCGGGAGCCAGATCGGCGGCCTCGACGGCAGCGAGGGTGTCGGGCGAGCGGCCGTCGAGTGCGAGGTTCTGCGCCGCGCGGGCCGCGTCGATCGTGTCCGGCGAGCGGCTGTCCGCAAGCGCTGCCGGCACGGCGATCGCTGCGACCCCGAGCCCCAGAGCCAGGGCCGTTGCGAACAAGCGCTTTCTGTGGGTCCTGCTGGTCATCTCTTCCTCCTCGATTTGCGGGATCGCCCTGTGCGATCCGTCGGAGCCTCAGAAGACCAGGGGCCGCCAAAGGCTCGGTTACCCGGCGGCAACGCCGCGGTTAAGGCAGAGCCTTTACCGCGCGCCCCGTACGCGTTACGGTCAGCTGGGGAGGCCGATGGAGTTCCAGATCCTGGGTCCGCTTGCGGTATCGAACGAGGGCGTCGCGATTCCGCTCGGCGGCGCGAAGCAGCGCGCCTTGTTCGCGCTCCTGCTCCTGCACCGAAACCAGGCAGTTTCGAGCGATCTCCTGATCGAGGAGCTGTGGCACGGAGAACCACCCGAGACCGCCCGCAAGGCGCTCCAGGTTCACGTCTCGAACCTGCGCAAGGCCCTCGGCGCAGACCGGATCGCGACCCAGGCGCCGGGATATTGCCTCCGAACCGAGCCCGGTGAGCTCGATCTCGAGCGCTTCGAGGAGCTGCGAGCGCAAGAGAGCGCGGACGGGATGCGCGAGGCGCTAGCGCTCTGGCGGGGCCCCCCGCTCTCCGACCTGGCCTACGAGCCCTTCGCCCAGCTCGAGATCGGTCGCCTGGAGGAGCTGCGGCTCACCTGTTTGGAGCGGCGAATCGACGCCGATCTCGCTCTCGGCCGCCACGCGGAGCTCGTCGCCGAGCTCGAGCGGCTCGTCGCCTCCGAGCCGCTGCGCGAGCGCCCGCGCGCCCAGCTGATGCTGGCGCTGTATCGCTCCGGGCGCCAGACGGACGCCCTCGCCGCCTATCAGGACGCACGCCGGGCGCTCGTCGAGGAACTAGGCATCGAGCCGGGCCGCTCGCTGCGAGAACTCGAGAAGGCGATCCTGCAGCAGGACGAGGCGCTCGACAGCTTCCCCCCGCTTGCTCGCAGGGAGGATCCGCAGGGCGCCGCCGCGCGCGGCGTTGCACCTCTAGTGGGACGAGAGCAGGAGCTCGGGCAGTTGCTTGCCGCGCTCGAGGATGCTCTCGCAGGAGCCGGTCGGGTGGTCCTGCTCGGGGGCGATCCGGGGATCGGCAAGACGCGGCTGACCGAAGAGCTCTCGGTCAGGGCGCGCGAGCGCGGCGTCCGCGTCCTTGTAGGCCGTGCTTGGGAGGCGGGCGGCGCGCCTGCGTACTGGCCGTGGGTGCAGGCGCTTCGCGCCTACCTTCGCGAGCTCGGGCCCTCGGCGCTGCGTTCCCGCGTCCATGTTGGCGCCGCTGAGTTGGCCGAGCTTCTCCCCGACCTACGCAATGCGATCCCGGACGTGCCGGAGGCTCTGCCGCTCGAGTCCGAGAGCGCTCGTTTCCGCCTCTTCGACGCCGTCGCCTCTTTCCTCAGGGCTAGTGCAAGAGAGGAACCGATCGCACTCGTCCTCGACGATCTGCATGCGGCCGACCTGCCTTCGCTCTTGCTGCTCGGGTTCTTGGCCGGCGAGCTCGGCTCGGCACGGATCCTGGTTCTCGGCGCATACCGCGAACTCGAGCTGGATGCAAGCCGCTCGAGGACGATCGCCGAGCTCGCCCGGCTGCCGGTGACGAAGCGTCTGCTCCTGACCGGGCTCGAGCCGGCGGCCGTCGCGAGCATCATCGAGACTACGACCGGGGTCCAGCCGGCTGAGGGCCTCATCACGCGGATTCACGCCCAGACAGAAGGGAACCCGCTCTTCGTCGGCGAGGTAGCGGGCCTGCTTGCCTCCGAGGGGCGGCTGGAGGACGCGAGCACTTGGCGGCTCACGGTTCCACAGGGCGTTCGCGAGGTGATCGGCCGGCGGCTCGGCCATCTCACGGAGGCCTGCCTCGAGGCACTCCGTGTGGCGGCCGTTCTGGGGCGCGAGTTTCGCCTCGATGCCCTTGAGGGGGTGGCCGGCCTCGGCGAAGACGACCTCTCGGCGGTCATCGAGGAGTCAGGCCGGGAGCACGTGCTCATGGATGCCCCCGACGCGCTCGGCAGGATGCGATTCACCCACATGCTGATCAGGGAGACCCTCTACGCCGAGCTCGGGACTCCTCGGCGAATCCGACTGCACCGCCGCGTGGGCAAGACGCTCGAGCGACTGTACGGCGAGTCGGTGGAGGCGCACGTCGCCGAGCTCGCCCACCATTTCCTGGAGGCCGCGCCCGGGGGCGACGCGGAAAAGGCCATCGACTACGCACGGCGGGCGGGTGAGCGCGCGACGGCGCTCTCGGCATTCGAGGAGGCCGAGCGGCTCTACGGCATGGCACTCCAGGCGCTCGAGCTGACCGAGGTTGCCGGCGAGCATGAGCGCTGCCTCCTTCTACTGGCGCTCGGGGACGCGCAGGGACGCGCCGGCGACATGGTCGCGGCGAAGGAGACGTTCCGCCGTGCTGCAAGCATCGCCGCGGCAAACGATCTTCCGGAGGAGCTCAGCCGCGCCGCGCTCGGGTACGGCGGTCGTTTCGTGTGGCTGCGCGCGGGTGGCGACCGGCACATCGTCCCGTTGCTCGAGGCGGCTCTCGAAGCGGTCGGACCGGCCGATAGCCGCCCGCGAGCCAAGCTCCTCGCCCGGCTCGCCGGCGCCCTCAGGGACGAGCAGTCGATCGACCGCCGTGCCGATCTCAGCCGCCAAGCCGTCCTAATCGCCCGTCGCCTCGGCGAGCCCGAGACGCTCGCCTACACGCTTGACAGCTATGCCGAGCTGGTCTGGCCGAAGGACGCGGAGCGATGGCTCGACACCGCAGCCGAGATCGGGCGCCTCAGCAGCGCAGCCCTGGACCGCGAACGCGTGCTCGCCGCTGGTCTCCACCGGATCGTCGCCCTAACGGCTCTCGGCCACATGGCCGCCCTCGACCGGGAGCTCGAGGTCGTCACCCACCTCGCGGAAGAGCTACGTCAGCCGGCCCAGGCGTGGATCTTCATGGGAGCGAGGACGATGCGCTCTCTGCTGGCAGGACGGTTCGAAGAGGCTGAAGCCCTGATCGGCGAGGGCATCAAGCTCGGCAACCGCGCCCAGAATTGGGACGCGGGAACGATGTCGCGGATCCAGCTCTTTGGGCTTCGGCGCGAGCAGGGCAGGTTAAGCGAGCTCGCTGCGACACTCGAACAGGCGGTAGATGAATACCCCACTCGCCCCGTCTTTCGGTGCATTCTCGCGAACGCATACCTGCATCTCGACCAACCCGACCAGGCGCGGGCGATCCTCGATGTGCTGGGCAGCCAGGGCTTTACGCCGCTCTCCGCCGACATCGAATGGTTCTTCGGCCACAGCCTCCTGGCGGAGGTGTGCGGGCGGGTCGGACACGCCGGCTGGGCCCGCGAGCTGTACGAGATCCTTGCTCCGTACGCTTCCTACAACGTCATCAATCCACCGGAGCTCGCGCTCGGCTCGGCGTCGCGCTACCTCGGAATCCTCGCCGCCACGATGGAGCGCTACGACGACGCCTGCCGTCACTTCCAGGCTGCGTTGGCGATGAACGACCACATGGGCGCACGCCCCGAAGCTGCGCACACCGCTTGCGACCACGCGCAGACACTCCTCGCGATGGGCGACGACGGCGACCGGGAACGCATCCGCAACCTCCTCGAGCGCGCCCTCGCAACCGCTCGAGAGCTCGACATGGCGCCGCTAGTCGAGCGCGCCTCCGCCCTGCTCAGCCGCTGACAGACCGGCGCAGGCGGGCGCCGCCACGCGACACTTCAGCCTCGACTCGAGGCTGCGCGGCGCGGTACCGGTGTCTCGCACCACGCTAGGACTTCTGCGAAGCGGCGGTCGGCGAGCGAGCCGAAGAGTGGCCCGCGAGTCAGCTTCGCGCGGGTGGTCGCCGGACTCGTGATCCCGCAGAGGAAACGCGCGCGCTGCCTCGGATCTCCAAGAGCCTCTGGCTGTGCGGCTTGGAGGGCGGCGAGCGCTCTCGCGTCGACCGTCTCCAGCGGCGGCACCGGCGCCTGCTCGGGAAGCTGCTGCGCGATGCCGGCGAGGCAGAAGCTGCAGTGGCCGCAGGACTCATCGCGTGTCTCCCCGAAGTAGCCGACCAGGGCGTTCACCTGGCAGCCGTCGTGGGTGACGAGCGAGAGCACGCGCGCGATCCGGGCCGTCTCCACCTCCTCGCGCCGGTCGAATCGGCCCGCGAGCCCGTCGAGCACATCGCCGGTCGAGCCCGGCCGCGCCAGCACCGTGTATCGCTGGCGCGCGTCGGCGGGCTTCAGCTCGACGAGACCCTGCTGCTCGAGGTAGCCGAGCGCTCGAACGATCCGGCCTCGCTCCTCGCCGAGCTCCGCGGCTGCGGCGTCGGGACTGATGCTCGTCCAGATGCGCCCCGTCTTGCCGGCGGCGACGACGCGGCGGAGGAACTCGGCCCGGGCGGGGTCGAAGCCGGAGAACACTTCGTCGAGCGACCCCGCAGTCGGGCGGAGACCGTAGCCCGCGTAGAAGGGCGTTCCCTGCTCGAGGAAGCCGTCGAGCTCGAGGTAGGTGAGGATCGTCTTCAGCACGAGCGGCCGCACGTCGTGCCGGGATGACAGGTCGTACTCGGAGACGGCGAACTGCACGCCGGGCTCGTTTGCGAAGACCTCTTCGAGGAGACTCGCGACGGCGCCGCGAGTCGGCGTGTCGCCGAAGGTGAAGTTTTCGAGCGTCGGGACGTCGTCCGGGCAGGCGAAGAGCTCGCAGATGCCGGCAGCCCCGTCCCGCCCGGCACGCCCGATCTCCTGCGAATACGACTCGAGCCCCTTGGGGAGATTGAAGTGGTAGACGTAGCGCACGTCGGCCTTGTCGATGCCCATGCCGAAGGCGATCGTGGCGACGACGACGTTGCGATCTGACCCCGTCCACCACTCCTGCACCGCGACGCGGTCCTCCGCCGGCATGCCGGCGTGGTAGGCGCGCGCCGGGAGGCCCGCGTCCGACAGCAGCGTCGCGACGCGCACGGCCGTGCGCTGCAGCGTCACGTAGACGATCGCCGGTCCGGGCGGGTGATCG
>JBBQDZ010000010.1:0-25412 GCA_038320185.1 Gaiellales bacterium | reverse complement strand
GTCGCGACCGAGAGCGCCATGTTGTCGAGGCCTCGGATGGAGTGAGCGTCGGTCGAGCAGACGACCGCGACTCCGGCCTCCAGTGCGACCCGTACCTGCTCGCCGTGAAGGTCGAGCCGGTCCGGGAGGCCGTTCACCTCCACCGCGACGCCGAGCCGGGCGGCGGCCTCGAAGACCTCGTCCAGATCGAGGGCGTTTTCCGGGCGGTGGTTGACGATCCGCCCCTTCGGGTGGCTGAGCGCGGAGACGTACGGATTCTCGAGCGCCGCCAGCACGCGCTTGGTCAGCTCCGCTCGCGGCGTACGCTGGCCGGCGTGCACTGAAGCCTGCACCCAGTCGAGCTCGGCGAGGATCGAGTCCGGAAGGTCGAGGCTGCCGTCGGGGAGAATGTCGCACTCGGTTCCGCGTAATAGGCGGAACGGCGCTAGTCGCGCGTTCGCCTCGGCGATCTCTACCGCCTGGCGCCGCAGATCGTCGGCGTCGAGGCCCGGCACGACCCGGACGTTGCGCGTGTTGTCGCAGATCGCCAGGTACTCATAGCCGCGCTCACGCGCCGCGAGCCCCATGTCGTAGACCGAAGCCTTGCCGTCCGACCAGGTGGTGTGACAGTGGAGGTCGCCGCGGATCGCCGCGAGTTCTACGAGCGACGGCGGGGCCTTCCGGAACGGCTGCTCTCGCAGCTCCGGCGGGCACCACGGTAACCCGAGCCCGCCATACACCGCCTCCTCGCTCGCAGCCTCCGGCAGCGGCTCGAGGGCGGCCACGTAGGCTGCCGATCCGGTGGCGCGCACGAGCGCCGTCCCGAACGCCTCGGGGCTTGGGACGTGCAGCTCCACCGGAACTCCCTCGACCGTGACCCCCACCGCCCGACGCGGGTCGCGCTCGACGACGGCGACGATCTGGGGCAGCGCCTCGAAGCGGTCGAGGATCGAAGCGGGACGCCCGCTCGAGCACACGACCGCGAACTCGTGGCACGTGTCCCGCCAGCGGCGCGGGTCGCCGGCGACCTCGCCGCCCAGCGCTACGGCGATGGACTCCAAGAGCGTCCGGGCTCGGTTCAGCAGCATGCCCTTCTCGCGCCGCGGCGGCTGCGCTGACGCCAGCGCCTCTCGCAGCTTCCGCTCGGTTTCCGGGCCGATCCCGGGCACCTCACGGAGCCGGCCCGCGGCCGCGGCCGCCCGCAGCTCGGCGGCCGTGCGGAATCCGAGTGCCCGCGTGATCTCGACCGCCCGCTTCGGTCCGAACCCGAGGTAACGGCCGAGGCCGACGAGCTCGGGTGAGACCTCCCGCTCGAGCTCGTCGAGCTCTGCGATCTCGCCCGTGTCGACGAGCTCCCGGAGCCGCCCGCCGATCCCGGGGCCGATTCCCTTCAGCTCCTGGACGCGTCCCGTGCGGACGAGCTCGGCGAGGGGCACCTTCGTCATGCGGATCATCTCCGCCGCACGCCGGTAGGCGCGGGCGGCGTACGGCTGCGCTCCGGCGAGCTCGAGCAGCGTCGCGAACGCCTCCAGGCGCTCGGCGATGGCGCTGTTCTCGAGGTGCTCCTGCAAGGCCTCGCCGGTAGTGTCCCCGCGATGGCCCTGGTGGTCGTGCCCTTCCGCCGCGACGCCCCGAAGAGCCGCCTGGCGCCACTCGCTGTGCGTGCGCGGGAGGAGCTCGCCGAAGCGATGTTCCGCGACGTCCACGCGGCCTGCGCGGCAACGGCGAGAACCCTGGTGGCAGACCTACCAGAGAGCCAGGGAGCCGCCGTCGCGGCGGCTCTTCGCGGCGTTCGCGGACCGGTGGCGGTCGTCAACGCCGACCTGCCGTGCGTGCGACCTGCCGACGTGGGGGCGCTCCTCGCCGCGGCGCCTGCACTCGTCGCCGCCACGGACGGGACGACGAACGCGATCTCGCTCGCCGACGCGGCCGACTTCCGTGCGCTCTACGGACCCGGCAGCGCGGCACGCTTCGCCGCGCTCGGCCTCACGCCGCTTGAGATCCCGAACCTCGTCGACGACGTCGACACGCTGGGAGACCTCGACCGGCTCGGTGCGCGCGCCGGCCCGCACGTGCAGGCGGTTCTCGAGTCTCTGCGGGTCTGCTCGTGAAGGTCGCCGTCCTTTCCGGGGGCGTCGGCGGGGCGCGCTTCGTGCAAGGGCTCGTCGAGGTGGTCGACCCGGCGGCGGTCGCCGTGATCGGCAACGTCGGCGACGACCTCGAGGTGCTTGGCCTCCACGTCTCGCCCGACCTCGACAGCATCCTCTACGCCCTTGCCGACCTGAACGACGACGACCGGGGCTGGGGGCGGGCAGGCGAGACCTGGAGCGCGCTCGAGACGGTTCGCGCCCTCGGTGGCGAGAGCTGGTTCGCGCTCGGCGACCGCGACCTCGGGCTGCATCTCGTGCGAACCGCGGCGCTGCGCTCAGGTGAGTCGCTTTCGGCCGTGACGGACAGGCTCGCGAGCGCGCTCGGTATCGAGACGACGGTCCTGCCTGCAACCGACGACCGCCTGCGGACGTGGATCGAGACGCCCGCCGGTACATTCGCCTTCCAGGACTGGTTCGTCGCGCGGGGTCACCGCGACGAGGTGGACGGCGTCCGTTTCGAAGGGGAGGAGGCGGCGCGCCCCGCACCCGGCGTGCTCGAGGCCCTGGAGGAGGCGGATCTCCTCATCTTCGCCCCCAGCAACCCCTTCGTCTCGATCGGTCCGATTCTCGCAGTCCCTGCGGTGCGGGCCTTTCTCGAGAGGCGAACGGTACCCGCCGTCGCCGTCAGCCCACTGATCGGAGGGCGGGCAGTCAAGGGGCCTGCCGATCGCATGCTGCGAAGGCTCGCGGGAGGGACGTCTCCGCTGCACGTGGTGCAGTGTTACGAGGGGTTGATCGACGCGATCGTCGTTGACGAGGACGACGCCAGCGACCTCGACGGCGTGTCCGTGCGAGCCATCGTCACGCAGACACTGATGCGGGATGCCGATTCCCGGCGGCGCCTCGCGGAGGCAGCGCTCGACGCGGCGGGGGCGCGGCGATGAGAGTCGCTGTCATCGGCGGCACCGGGCCGTTTGGCAAGGCACTTGCGCTTCGGCTGAAGGAGGCCGGCCACGACGTCACGGTCGGCTCGCGGAGCGCGGAGCGCGCGCGCGAGGTGGCTGCCGCCCTCGGCGTGCGGGGCGCGTCGAACGACGACGCGGCGGCCGACACCGAGGTTGCCGTTCTCGCCGTCAACGCCGATGCCGTCCTAGACACGGCCGCGGCTCTCGCTCCCTTGCTCGACGAGACGCCGGTGCTCTGCGTTGCGAGCGAGTTGCGCTTCTCGAGCGACGGCGTCTATCCAGGGCCCGACGAGCTCTCGCTCGCCGAGCGCGTCGCCGGTCTCGTAGCTGGGCCGGTGGTCGCGGGCCTCCACTCACTCGCGGCCTCCAATCTCGGAGGAAGCGGGGCGCCCGAGCAGGATGCGCTCGTCTGCGGGGACGACCCGGCCGCGAAGGAACTCGCTCTCGAGCTCGCGGCGGGGCTCGTCCGCGGCCGTGCGTTGGACGCGGGGCCACTGGCGAGCGCGCGCGCCCTCGAGGGGCTGACGGCGGTGATCGTCAACCTGAACCGTCGCTACAAAGCCCACGCCGGGATGCGGATCACCGGCCTGCCTTGACCGAGGTACGCGTGATCCCCGTACGGGGGATCCCGGAGCTCGGAGCGGGCGACGACCTGGCACGTCTGATCGCCGAGCGTGCGGAGCTCGAGGACGGGGACGTGGTCGTCGTGGCCCACAAAGCAGTCTCGAAGGTCGAGGGGCGCGTTGTCTCGCTGACGGAGGTCGAGCCCTCGGAGGAGGCGCGCCGGCTCGCCGTCGACGACGATCCGCGCCGCCTCGAAGTGATCCTGCGCGAGGCCCGGCGCGTCGTCCGCTCGCGTCCGCCGCTCGTGATCACGGAGACCCCTCACGGCTTCCTCTGCGCCTCCGCCGGGGTCGACGCCTCGAACGCTCCGGCGCCCGACACGGTCGTGCTCCTGCCGCTCGATCCAGACGCCTCGGCGCGGGCTCTTCGCGGCCGGCTCGGCGAGCTGACCGGACGGACCGTCGGCGTCGTCGTCACGGACTCCTTCGGTCGCCCCTGGCGGCGCGGGACGACCGATGTTGCGGTGGGCGCGGCGGGGATCGTCGCGCTCGTCGATCTGCGCGGCACCCGCGACCGGGCCGGCTACGAGCTGCGCTCGACCCAGGTCGCGCTCGCGGACGAGATTGCGGGCGCCGCCGACCTCGTCCGCGGCAAGGCCGAGGGCGTCCCCGCGGCGATCGTCCGCGGGCTCGACGTCGGAGGCGACGGCGCGGCGCAGGACCTTGTCCTGCCGCTCGAGCAGAATCTGTTTCCGTGATCGCGCACTGGGACGACGCGCCGAACCGGCGCCGGGAGCTCGGACCGCTCACCTCGACGTGGACGTTCCTCGGCGAGGCGGCCGGCTGTATCACCATCGGCCTGCGCCGGCTACAGGTCGACCCGGGCAAGCTGTCGACGCCGGTGCACGTCCACGGCGCGGAGGAAGAGATCTTCTTCGTCCTCGCCGGCTCTGGCCTCTCCTGGCAGGACGGGAAGAGCTACGAGGTGGCTGCCGGCGACTGCCTCGTACACCTGGCCGAGACGGAGGCGCACACGCTCAAGGCCGGTGACGGCGGCCTCGACGTGCTCGCGTTCGGCCAGCGGCTCCAGACCGAGAACGGCGTCCTGCCACGAGCCGGTGTGATGTGGGCGCCGGGCGGCCGCTGGGTCGAGCTCGCGCCGGAGCCGGCGCCGTGGGAGCGGGAGGTCGCGGCGGGAGAGCTCGAGTTCGGCGAGGTCGCCCCCTGCCCGGACTGGATCGTGTCGCTCGACGACGTCGAGGAGCGGGAGGACGGACGAGGCGACTCGCGCTACCGCCTGCGGGACCTGGGCCGCGCCGCCGGATCGATCAAGACCGGCCTCAAGCACTACACGCTCCCCCCGGGCAAGGTCGGCGCTCCGCCGCACTGCCACTCGGCCGAGGAAGAGCTGTTCGTGATCCTCGATGGCGACGGCGCCCTCCTGCTGCACGATCATCCGGGGACGCGGGTGCATCCGCCGGTATCGACCCATGCGACCGAGGAGCATCCCGTCCGGCGCGGCCACGTGGTCTCGCGGCCTGCCGCAACGCGCGTCGCTCACGCCTTCCGAGCCGGCGAAAGCGGACTCTCCTACCTCGCGTACGGCACGCGCGAGCCGAACGACATCGTCTACTACCCGCGCTCGGGGAAGGTCTACCTGCGGGGCGTTGGGGTCCTGACACGTCTCGAGCAGCTCGAATACTGGGACGACGAGGAGTAAAAAGCCCGCGCTGAGCGGCCAAAACCGGCCGGAAGCGCCTCAAGCCGTCCGCGCGCAGTGCCGATAGGCGGTCTGGAATGTTCGGCTCGTTGGCGACCCGTGCGGGGACAGCGTTTGGAGCCTCGGATGCGGCCGCGGCGCCGAGCGGGCAGCCGCTCGAGCTCCGCCACGCCGACTCCTATCGCCGCCTCGCGGAGATCTTCCACGAGGTGCTCTCCGAGCAAGACCGCGACTCGCTCCTGGAGCGGATCGCGGCGACGCTCGCCGACCTCGTTCCCTACGACGCGCTCGTGATCTACGGCGCGGACGAGGCTCGGCGCGAGCTCGCTCCGGTGTTCGCACGCAGCGACGACTACCTGGAGGAGATCTTCAGGAGCAGGCCGCTCTTCGGGCAGGGCATCACAGGCTGGGCGGTCGAGCATCGCCTCCCGGTCCTTGCGAACCGCGCGCACCTCGATCCCAGGGTCGAGATCCTCCCGGGAACCCCGCCCGACCCGGAGGCGCTCATCGCAGTACCGCTCGTCACACGGGGATCCGTGCTCGGCTGCCTCAACATCTACCGCCTGGGCGAGCACGGGCACTTCGCCGATGACGAGTTCGAGCTCGCGAAGCGTTTCGCCGACGCCGCCGGCCTCGCGCTGGATAACGCGCAGACGCGCGCGCGCCTCGAGCACGAGGCGCAGACCGACTCCCTGACCGGCCTCTACAACCACCGGTACTTCCACGAGCGGCTCCGCTCGGAGCTCATTCGCGCGAGTCGCACGGGCGACACCGTCGCAGTCCTGATGCTCGACCTCGACGATTTCAAGCGCGTGAATGACGTTCACGGCCATGGCTGCGGCGACCAGCTCCTGATCGGTGTCGCCGAGATGACCAAAGATGCTGTCCGAGGCTCCGATGTCGTCTGCCGCTTGGGGGGCGAGGAGTTCGGGGTGATCATGACCTCCTGCGGTGCGGGCGACGCCGTCGGCCTTGCCGGACGACTGAAGGAGCGCCTCGCCGGCACCGAGTTCGAGGCCGTCGGGCGCATCACCGTCTCGATCGGGATCGCGTTGGGGCGGGAGCACGCGATGAACCCGCGCGAGCTTGTGGCCTGCGCCGACGAAGCGATGCTGACGGCCAAGGCGCGGGGCAAGAACAAGGTCGTCCTCTACGACGAGCGGCTTACCACCGAGAGCCCAGGCCGCGCCGCCGGGCGGCGCGACGTCCGCTCGATCGCACACCTGCGGATGCTTCAGAGCCTGTCGATCAAGCTCAACCGCCTGAACGACGTTCACGAGATCGGGATGGCGATCGCGAACGAGCTGCGCGTGCTAGTCGACTACCACAACTGCCGTGTCTACCTCCGGGAGGGCGAGGACCTCGTTCCGATCGCGTTCCGCGGCTGCGGGTGCAGCGACTGCGAGAAAGGCCTCGGCGCCCTCGAGTGCAAGGTGGGCCAGGGAGTGACGGGCCGCGCCGCGGAGACGGGCGCCTCCATCCTCGTCCGCAACGGTCTCGAGTGCGATTTCGCACTGCGGGTCCCGGACACCGCCGAGATCGAGGAGTCCCTGCTCGCCGTGCCGCTCCTCTCTGGGACCCGCACGACGGGCGTACTCGTGATGGCCCAGCTCGGCTCGGGCTCGTTCGACGTCGACGACGTCCAGCTCCTCGAGGTGCTGGCAGGGCACGCGTCGGTGGCGCTGGAGAAGGCGAGGCAGTTCCAGCAGACGCGACGGGAAGCCGACGAGGCGAAGGATCTCCTCTGCTTCTCCGACGCGCTCCTCGGCCTCGGCGAGGTCGAGGAAATCGCGCGGGAGTCGGTTCGCGCCTTCTCCCGGCTGCTCGACGCTTCGGAGGTCTCCCTGTACCTGCGCTCCCGCGGCAAGGCGCGCTGCGTCGCGCGCTACGGCGAGCTGCGGTTGCACAAGGCGGAGGAGCTCGTAGCGCCCCTCGTAGAGGTGAACGGATACGTGTCGCTCCGTCCAGGCGGCCCCGGCGACCACTTCGACGCGAAGCGGCTGAAGCTCCTCGACGAGCTCGTCGGCCGATCGTCCGTAGCCCTGGCGCGCGCGAGCCGCTGACCGCTCTCTAGAGCCCCAATCAAAATGAGCATGGGGCCGCTGCGGTACGCTGAGCGGCCCGTGGAGCTCGTCCTCGGTTGCGCCCGTACCCTCCGGAGACGAACGCGCCCTGCGTCCTTCCACGAACCACTCATCGCGCGAATCGACCGTGTGAGTCGTTCTGATCGTGACTCTTAGGCCAGAGCCAGCTGCCGGTAGTCCGCGAGGTTGGAGACGCTGACGCCGACCAGGCGCAGTGGACCGTCACGGTCGCCGAGGGCGCGGTCGAGAAGAGCGCAGGCGAGCACGCCGATCGCCTCCGCGTCGTCGACCCCGGCCGGTAGCGTCGTCGACCGGCTACGGATCGAGAAGTCCGGGTACCGCACCTTGGTGGTCACTGTCCGGGCGGAGCGGCCCGACTCCTCGAGCAACCGTGCCACGCGCGCCGACATCCGCCTGAGCTCGTCGTAGAGGCGCTCCCGGTCGCTCACGTCCTGCTCGAAGGTCTCCTCGTGGCCGATCGAGATGCGCTCGCTCGAGAGCTCGAGCGGACGGGGGTCGATGCCACGCGCGCGGTTGCGTAGAAGGTGCCCGACCTTTCCGGGGAGCACGTGCCGGAGGGCCGTGTCCGAGAGCTCGGCGAGGCCTCCGATCGTGCCGACGCCCGAGGCACCGAGGCGCTGCTCGGCGCTCGGCCCGACGCCCGGCAGGAGCCGGATCGGGAACGGCGCCAGGAACGCCGCCTCGCGCCCCCGCGGGACGACGACGAGGCCTCCCGGCTTTCGCCGGTCACTCGCAACCTTCGCCACCACCTTGGACGATGCGATGCCGAGCGAGCACGTGAGGCTCGTTGCGCCGCGAACCGCCGCCTGCACGGCCTCGCCGATTCGACGAGCGCGCAGGAAGTCGGAGGCTACCTCGCCAACGTCGAGGTAGCCCTCGTCGAGACCGGTGCGCTCGAGCGTCGGCACCACCTCGCGCACCGTGATCCAGACGGCCTGCGAGTACTCGCGATAGAGGTTGTGGCGCGGCCGGACGAAGACCGCCTGCGGGCAGCGGCGCAGGGCCTCGGCGCAGCTCATGGCAGAGTGGATCCCGAAGCGACGGGCGGCGTAGTTGGCGGTCGCGACAACGCCTCGCCCGCGGGGATCGCCGCCCACGATCAGGGGCTTCTGGCGCAGCGATGGATCCTCGATCTCCTCGACGGCCGCGAAGAAGGCGTCGAGGTCGAGGTGAGCCACGATCATGCGAGAGAGGATAGGGAGGAGCCGCGCTAACAACCGTCGCCGATTCGCGTCGAAGTGTCCGATGCGGATCCTGAAGCCGGGCAGCGCTTCCGTCGTTTGGCTGGGCGGACGAGGTCCTCGCCGTGTCCGGGCGCCGGGGAAGGCAAGCTGAGGCGTTTTCGCGCTCTCGCCCTCTGCGTCGCTGGGGCGGGCATCGTGACGTCAGGGGCGGCGAGTCCACGCTCGGCCGCCTCTCCGCCGGGCCATCCAGCGATGCTGGCGCCGAAGGAGAGCTGCGTCAGCAAGGCAGACCACGCCACGGTCCTGCGCTTCAAGGCGAGCGACGGGCGGATCCTCGCCGGCGTGATCTTCGGGCGCGGAGCGGTCGGGATCGTCCTGGTGCATCAGTCCGACCAGGACTACTGCGGCTTCGTCCCGTTCGCCCGTACCCTTGCCGCGCGCGGCTACCGCGCCTTTGCGATCAGCCTGCGCGGCCACGGCTCCTCCCAGGGCGACAGGGTTCCGAACTATCACCACGCCCGCGACGTGCTTGGAGCCGCTGCCGAGCTTCGCAGGCGCGGGGCGCGCAAGATCTTCCTGATGGGGGGCTCGCTCGGCGGCACGGCCGTCGTTGCCGCAGCTCCCGACGTGAGTCCGCGGGTGTCCGGCGTGATCGATCTCTCCGGGCCCGCGAGCTGGTTCGACATGGACGCGGTCGCGGCGGTCAAGCGCCTGACGGCGCCGATCCTCCTCGTCGCGTCGTCTCTCGACGAGCCGTTCGTGACCGATACGCGGAACCTCTATGCGGCGTCCGCTTCGGCCGACAAGCGCCTCGTCGTGAGGAATGGGCCAGACCACGGGACGTCACTGCTCGACCCGCGCTACGAGGCGCCGGTTCGTGCGCTCGTACTGAGCTTCCTGAAGACGCGCTCGGCCAGCTGAGTCGGGGCGAGTGCCTCCGCTACTCGATCAGCGCCACGTGCACCTCGCCGGGGCCGTGGACGCCGACTGCGAGCCGCTGCTCGATATCAGCGCTTCGGCTCGGGCCGGTGACAATCGCGAGGGAGCTCGGCAGGTCGTCCCCGAGCGCGGTGAAGAGCTCGTCGAGACCGGGAAGGATGCGATCGGCGTGGAGTCGGGTAACGTGGATTGCCGGGAGGAGCGATGCGGCGCGGGGCTCCTGCGACGAGGCGGCGAGGACGACGCTGCCCGTATCGGCGAGTCCGTACATCGCCTCCGAGACGCCTGCGCCGTCGATGGCCGGCGCCCCTCCCCGGTGGACGGTGAAACCCGAGATCTCGGCGTTTCGGACGAACTCCTCGACGAGGTCCCTCATCCGCGGTCGCGGAAGCGGCGTGAGACGAGGCGGGGAAGCGCACGGCCGGCGCTCCAGGTGCGGCCAGGGCCTATGCGGCCGGCGAGCGGCTGCCCGAGGCGCGCGAGCGCCGTCGAGAGCCGATAGCCGAGCGGTGTCGACCAGGCGAGCGACCAGAGCGTGAAGCCCAGCCGCTCGGCGAGCGGCGCGACGCGATCGGCGACGAGGTCGCGCCGGAGGTCGAGCAGGAGCTCGTGGAGGGGGATCTTCACGGGGCACGCCTCGGTGCAGGCGCCACACAGCGAGGAGGCGTGGGGCAGCGCCGGCGCGCGCTCGAGCCCGACGAGAAGCGGCACCAGCACCGCACCCATGGGTCCCGAGTAGACGGGCCCGTACGCGCCGCCGCCGGCCTTCCGGTAGACCGGGCAGACGTTGAGGCAGGCACCGCAGCGGATGCAGGCAAGCATCTCGCGGTAGCGCCCGCGGAGGAGGTTCGTCCGACCGTTGTCTATAATGACAACGTGAAGCTCCTCCGGACCATCCTGCTCGCCCTCGCGTCGCGGGCCCGTCAGCAGCGTCGTGTACGTCGACAGGCGCTGGCCCGTCCCGCTCCGCGCGAGGAGCCTCAGCAGGACGGCGAGGTCGGCTGGCGTCGCGACCAGCCGCTCCATCCCCATCAGCGCGATGTGAACGGGTGGCAGCGCGCTGACGAGGCGCCCGTTTCCCTCGTTGGTTACGAGGCAGAGCGAGCCCGTCGAGGCGACGCCGAAGTTGACGCCCGTCACGCCCACCTCTGCCGTCAGGAAGACTTCGCGGAGCTGCCTACGGGCCGCCTGGGTCAGAGCTTCGAGCGTCGGCTCGACCGGCTCTCCCTCGACGGCCGAGAGGAGCTCGGCGACCTCCGTCGCGGTCTTCTCGATTGCCGGCGCGATGATGTGGACGGGGTGCTCGCCCGCGAGCTGGAGGATGTACTCCCCGAGATCGGTCTCGACGGCCTGCACCCCGGCTGCGGCGAGGGCCTCGTTCAACCCGATCTCCTCCGAGGCCATCGACTTCGACTTGGCCACCAGGCGCGCGCCCCGCCGCCGGCAGACCTCGACGACATAGGCCTGTGCCTCCGTGGCGTTCGCCGCCCGGTGGACGTGGCCGCCCAGCCGCTCGACGTTGCGGGTGAATTCGGCGAGGTGGCCCTCGAGGTCGTCGATGACGCGCATCCGGATCTCGTGCGCGCGGTCGCGGAGCTCCTCCACGGCTGGCACCGCGGCCCACGCCTCCACGCGGTTGTCGCGCAGCCGATCCGTTGCGGCGGCGAGAGCCTCCTGCGTGTGCCCGCGAGCGAGTGCCCCCCGCGCGATCACGCGGAAGCGCTCCCGCGGCTGCGCGAGCTCGGTCACGCCCCTCGCGCCAGCGCGGTCGCGAGATGGACGACGCGAAGGTTGGAGGGTCTGCGGTCGGCCCTGCCGCCGAGGTGCATGAGGCAGCCGGGATCAGCGGTCACGAGCGCGTCGGCTGCGCCGGCGCTCGACAGCTTGTCGTCGGCCATGGCGACGGAGACCTCGGGCTGGCGAACAGAGAAGGTGCCGCCGAAGCCGCAGCAGAGATCCGGGCGCTCGAGTGCTTTGACGATTGCGCCGGAGCGCTCGAGGAGCCGGCGCGGCGCCTCGGAGATCCGGAGCTCGCGGAGCATGTGGCAGGAGTCGTGGTAGGCGAGCGTCCGGCCCGCGTTGACTGCCTCGATCGGCGCTGCCTGTGCGTCGAGGAACGACGAGAGCTCCCACACCTCGAAGGGGGCACAGCCAACGAGGTCCGGGAGGTAGTGCGAGGCCATCGTCGCGCAGGAGCCGGACGGGGTGACGATCGGCGTCCCGCGCGAGAAGGCGCGCGCGAATCCCCGGGCGACGCGGCGGGCCGGGCCGTGGTGGCCGGCGTTGAAGGCAGGCTGTCCGCAACACACCTGACGCATGGGGAACGCGACCTCGAAGCCGGCCCGCTGAAGCAGCTCTTCTGCGTGCGCCACCGCCTCGGGGAACATGAGGTCGCCGAGGCACGTGGCGAAGAGCTGGACCTGGGGCACCGGCCGAACCTAGCAACTGCGAGAATCGCGGCGAGACCCTCAAGAGAAGGAGGAACACGATGTCCTTCGAGCTGCCGCCGCTCCCGTACCCCTACGAGGCGCTGGAGCCGCACATCGACGAGCAGACGATGCGGATCCACCACGACAAGCATCATCAGGCCTACGTCGACAACGCCAACAAGGCACTCGAGGGGACCGAGTGGGCCGATCGCCCTGTCGAGCAGATCCTCGACAACCTCGACCTACTGCCGGAGGCGATCCGGACTGCCGTGCGGAACAACGCCGGGGGCCACGCGAACCACACCCTCTTCTGGGAGATCATGGGCCCGGACGGCGGCGGCGAGCCTGACGGAGCCCTCGCGCACGCGATCGACTCGACGTTCGGCGGCCTCGATGATCTGAAGGCACAGCTGAACGACGCGGGCGTCAAGCGGTTCGGCAGCGGCTGGGCCTGGTTGATCCACGACGGTACGGGTCTGGCGGTGGTCTCGACGCAAAACCAGGACACGCCGCTCCTGGAAGGACGGACACCGCTGCTCGGGATCGATGTGTGGGAGCACGCCTACTACCTCCGCTACCAGAACCGCCGCCCCGACTATCTCGCGGCGTGGTGGAACGTGGTCGCCTGGCGCGCCGTCGCCGATCGCTTCGAGCGGGCCACCGGGCGGGCGGGGGCGCCGCCAACGGCCTGACGACTTGCCTCGCGTGCAGGTCCTCACCGCCGCCGTGACGGCTGCGCTTGTCGGTCTCGCAGCCGGCTGTGGCGGACACGGATCGTCGTTCGCCACCCGCGCCGATGGAATCTGCGAGCGGCAGGAGGCCGCGATCGCCGCCCTCCCGGCGGAGCGCACTCCGGACAAGCTCGCAGCGATGTTCGATCGTCGCGTGGCTCTGGCCGAGCAGGAGGCGGCACGCCTCCGCAAGCTACCGGCTCCTGAAGGACTGGAGGAGCCGGCCGATTCGCTCGTGCGAGCGATCGCGGCCGAGATCGCGGCCGCGAAACGCCTGCGGGTCGCGTCGCTGATCGGGGACAGCGAGAGCATCCAGGGCGCCCTGTACCAGGGACGTCGCGCGCTGGCGCGGGCGCGCGCAGCCGCGCGGCGCCTCGGGCTCGGCGTCTGTGGTCACGTTGCGAGTGCGGCCTCGCCTTGAGCGCTCCTCGACTCCGTCAGGAGTCCGATTGTTTCCGTGCGTTCCGGAGCACGGGAGCGGTGACCCAGGGCGCGAGCTCGCGCAGGAACCGCGGGTCGATCGCGTGTGGCAGAGGGGACTCCCGGTAGAGGAGGTCGAAGCCGGCAGCTCCGAGAAGAGAGCGGGCCCGGCGCGCGAAGTCGGCGGAGATCACCGGATCGTGGACACCGTGTCCGATCGCGACTCTCGGGAGCGGCTGCGAGTCGAGGTCGAGCGCGAAGCCCGGCACGGAGGGGATGAAGCCGCTGAGGGCCATGACGGCGGCGGGCCGCGGACGACCGGCGCCGAGGCCGAGCGCGTAGCTCATCACGGCTCCCTGCGAGAAGCCGCCGAGGACCGTCTGCTCGGGCGCGAGGCCCGTCTCGGCGGAGAGCTCGTCGAGCCAGTCGGCGGCGCGCTCGAAGGTCGGGGCGAAGGTGACAGGGTCGGGGAAGCCGATCTCCCTGACCGCGTACCAATGTGCACCGCCGGGCGGCAGCGACAGCGGCCCGCGCGGGGTAACGCCGAGGAGTCGCCGATCCGGGTCGAGGAGCTCGAGGAGCGGCGCGAGGTCATGCTCGTCGGCGCCGCGCCCGTGGAAGAGGACGAGCAGTCCCTCGGGCGTCCCGTTCGCAGGGCGGGACAGGTACGTCAGGCCGGCGAGCCCGCTCATCGGCTGCTCCGGGCCGATCGGGGATCCGGCAGCGGGGTCAGCGCCGGCTCGATCCGCGAGCGCAGATGCTCGAACGCCGGCGGCAGCACGAGCGACTCCCCTAGGTGCTCGAGGGGCTCGTCAGTCGTGAAGCCGGGGCCGATCGTGGCGATCTCGAACAGCACGCCGCTCGGTTCGCGGAAGTAGATCGAGCGGAACCAGAAGCGGTCGATCACCGGCGTCGGGCTCGCTCCTCCGGCGGCGGCCCGCTCGTGCCAGCGCTCGTGCTCGGCCATCGCCGATGCCCACGCGACGTGATGGACCGTGCCCGCGCCGCCGAGGCCGCGCTCCGAGGTCTCGTCGTATGAGTAGAAACCGCCGCGGTGCTCTCCGCGCGCCTCCCACCGCCGCTCGCCCGCCGCGTTGAAGGCGAGCGCTCCTTCAAGGAACCCCCGGCTCGCCTCCGGGTCCGTCGCGAAGGCGCGCACGCCGTCGAAGCCCTGCAGCGCGAGCTCCTGCGGGATCTCCGGATGCTCGGCCACGAGAGGCTCGTCCGAGGTTTCGATCGCGGCGAGCTCCAGGCCGAGGCCTTCCGGGTCGTCGACGCGCAGCCGTCCTTCGCTCCCCCACGCCCTCCGCCCGCAGGCGCCGCGCCCAGAAGGCGAGGGCGTCCTCCGAGGCGACCCGCCAGACGATCCGGTGCACCATGCCCGCGCCGGCCCTCCCGCGCCGGGCGCCCGGGTACTCGAAGAACGTGAGGTCGGCGCCGGCACTGCCCCGCTCGTCCGCGTAGAAGAGGTGATAGACAGTGGGGTCGTCCTGGTTGACCGTCTTCTTCACTAACCGCAGCCCGAGCACGCGCGTGTAGAAGTCGACGTTGCCAGGCGCATCGCCCGTGATGCACGTGACGTGGTGGATCCCTTCCAGCTTCATCGTTTGCTCCTCAAACTTGATTCCTCGAGAGAACAGCCCGGACGGCGGTGCTATTCCCGAACCGCGCGGGCCTACGCTCGTCTTCGTCCCCGCCTACCAGGAGGAGGCGAGCCTCCCGGCGGTGCTTGCAGAGCTACGGCAGGAGCTGCCGGCCGCCGACGTGCTCGTGGTCGACGACGGCTCCACCGACCGGACGGCCGAGCACGCCCGCGAGGGCGGCGCCAGGGTTCTCTCGTTCGGCGAGAACCGCGGGCTGCGGGCGGCGATTCTTGCCGGCTACAGCTACGCGGCCGATCATGGCTACGCATACTGCGGGCGCCTCGACGCAGATGGGCAGCACCCGGCGGCGGAGCTCCGGCGGCTGCTGGAGCGTGTGTACGGCGGAGCGTGCGACGTCGCCGTGGGCTCGCGGTTCGTCTCGGGCGAGGGGTACGACGAGTACAGGTACCGACCCTCCGCGCCGCGAGCGCTCGGCACGGCGATCCTGCGCCGGCTGATGGGGTGGCGGCTGAACCGACCCCTCGCCGACGCCACGAGCGGTCTCTACGCCGTCAACGCCGAGGCAATCCCCATCCTCGCGCAGCCGTACACGAGCGGCGCACCCGAGGTGCAGGGCCTGATCCGGCTCACGAAGGCAGGCCTCAGGATCGACGAGGTGCCGGTGACCATGCGCGAGCGGCAGAGCGGGCACTCGAAGCTCCGCGGGCTCGCCGCGGTCGAACTCGTCGTCACGGTCGCTCTGACGCTCATCGTCGGCCGGCGAATCCGAGCGCGGCGCCGATCCTGACGCGCCCGGGGAAGGCCCGCCCCGCTACGCCGTCGGGCACTCAGGAGCGCGGCGTCCGTTCCGGAGGGTCCCGGGCCGAAACGGAGTACCGACTTCGTAACGGGTCTGTCCCTTCTTTCCCCAGATCGGCATCGTTGCGCGCTTCCCGGCACCTCGCTGCCCCAGAGGACCCCCAGAGGCGCCTCAGAGGACCGGACCTGGCCGCCGAGGTCACCGCCGGGCTCCGATGGTCAGGGCCGGAGCAGGTGGTTCTGGAGGCGCGCGAGGCGCTCGTCCCACGAGGCACCGACCGCGGCCATCCACGACGCCGCATCGGCGAGCGGAGCGGGCGTCAGAGAGAAGCGGGTCTCCCGCCCCACGCGCTCCCGGAAGACGAGACCGGCTGCCTGGAGGGCATCCAGGTGCTTCGATACCGCCTGCCGGCTGACCGGGAGCTCCGCCGCAAGCTCGCTCGGCGTCGCGCTTTCCCGCCCTGCCAGAGCTTCCACGACCTGACGGCGTGTCGGGTCGGCCAGCGCGGCGAAGACCGCCGCCTCGCTTGGCACGCTCAGGGGCCCGTCCGCAACCTGAACCAGGGCGCCGCCCGACAGCCGCCACGCGGCGCGATGACGCGTCCCGCGCCCCCTGCGTCGTTGCCTCGCACCACGTGTCGCGTGTCATCCATCGTGCACATGTCCCAGAGAGGGGCCTAGACGAGGACGACGAGTGCCTGCGGCAGCCGGAGCTCGACCGCCCAGCTCCACGAGCCTGCGCAGGCGCGCGGGCCGAGCGGAGTCTCGCTGACGCTCAGGCGAGTCCCTGCGACCGCGTCGACGAGCGTCAGCTCGACGCGGGTCGCCTCTTCGCCCTCGCCCCATGCGAAGACGAGCCGGCGCTCGAGCTCGACCTCTTCCACCACTGCCCTGCGCTCCTCGCCGTCCTCCCAGCGGAACCTTCCGGTGCCGCCGGGCCGCACGTCGAGCTCGGCGTCGTTCGCGAGCCATTCGCGGAGCTGCTCGGGCTCCGTCAGCGCCCGCCAGACCTCCTCCCGCGTCGCATCGAGCTCGATCTGCCGCTTCACCGAGACCTCCATTGCTCCTCCTCGTTACGCAACCGAACGGTTGCACTACGATACGCAACTCAATGGTTGCACCTTAGCGAAGGGAGCCGCGATGCGGAGCCAGCTCGTCCCCATGGTGGTCGACTCGGACGGTCGCGCGGAGCGCGCGTTCGACATCTACTCGCGCCTGCTCAGGGAGCGGATCGTCTTCCTCGGCACCTCGGTCGAGGACGAGGTGGCAAACCTCATCACCGCGCAGCTCCTGTTCCTCGAGGCGGAGGATCCCGACAAGGACATCTCGCTCTACGTCAACTCCCCCGGCGGCTCGGCGTACGCCGGAATGGCGATCTACGACACGATGCAGTTCGTCAAGCCTGACGTGCGCACGATCTGCCTCGGGATGGGCATGTCGGCGGCGGCGATGATCCTCTCCGGTGGAGCGGCCGGAAAGCGATTCGCCCTGCCGAACGCGAAGATCATGATCCACCAGGGCTCGGGCGGCTTCCGGGGCAGCCCGGCCGACATCCAGATCGCCGCCAGGGAGATCCTGGAGATGACCCGGCGGATGGCGGAGATCATCGCGCGGCACTCCGGCCAGCCCGTAAAGAAGGTGATGCAGGACATCGACCGCGACCGTTTCATGACGCCCGTGGAGGCACGGGAGTACG
This sequence comes from Gaiellales bacterium, assembly GCA_038320185.1. Lineage (GTDB taxonomy): Bacteria > Actinomycetota > Thermoleophilia > Gaiellales > Gaiellaceae > JBBQDZ01. The sequence goes on along the minus strand of JBBQDZ010000010.1, from coordinate 8,189 downwards.
GGCTGATCGACGAGATCGTGCAGTCGCGCAGCCTTCGGGGCACGGCGTAGTCTGGAGGGATGCTCCGCCGGATCTCGCGTCTCTTCCGTCCCTACCGGGCGCAGGTCGCGATCGTCGGCGCCTCGATCCTCGTCACCGGTGCACTCGGAGTCGCGAACCCGGTCCTGATCAAGGTCGTCTTCGACCGCGCGCTCTTCCCGAAGGGTGCCGGCCCGCACCTCGGGATGCTCTACACCCTCGTCGGAGTCATGATCGCGATCGCGATCGCAGGCGGTGCGATCGGGGTCGGCCAGACCTACCTGACGAGCGTCGTTGGCCAGCGCGTGATGCAGGACCTCCGCAACGAGCTGTACGCGCACCTTCAGCGGATGTCGCTGCGCTTCTTCACCGCGACGCGCACGGGCGAGATCCAGTCGCGGCTCGCGAATGACGTCGGCGGCGTTCAGACCGTCGTCACGAACACCGCGTCGTCGATCCTGTCGAACGGCGTCACAGTGCTCTCGACGCTTGTCGCGATGCTCGTCATCTCGTGGCAGCTGACCATCGTCTCGCTCTTCGTCGTACCGATCTTCGTCTGGCTCACCTACCGGGTCGGACGGGCACGACGGCGCATCGCGTCCTCGACCCAGCAGTCGCTCGCGGAGCTTTCCGCGATGACCGAGGAGACGCTCTCGGTGTCGGGCATCCTGCTCGGGAAGGTCTTCAATCGCCAGGTGGACGCGGTCGAGCGCTATCGCGCCGAGAACCAGCGGCTCGCCGAGCTTCAAGTGCGCCAGCAGATGGTCGGCCGCTCCTTCTTCGCCGTCGTCCAGACCTTCTTCTCGATCACGCCCGCGCTCATCTACCTCGCCGCCGGCGTCGCCATCGGCCACCACACCGGTCCGACGATCACCGCCGGCACGATCGTCGCGTTCACCGCGCTGCAGACGCGGCTGCTCTTCCCGGTCGGCCAGCTGCTCTCGGTCTCGGTCGAGGTGCAGACCTCCCTTGCGCTCTTCGAGCGGATCTTCGGCTACCTCGACCTCCCTCACGACATCGTCGACGCGCCGGGGGCTCGCCCGATCGCGCGCGAGGAGGCGCGGGGCGACGTGCGGCTTCGCAACGTGTACTTCCGCTACGACGAGCTGGCGGCTGACGGCAACGGGGCGGGGCCGAGGCCGTGGACGCTCGAGGACTTGAGCCTCGAGGTCGGGCCGGGCCAGCTGGCGGCGATCGTCGGGCCGAGCGGCGCCGGCAAGACGACCGTCTCCTACCTCGTGCCCCGCCTCTACGACGTCAGCCGCGGGAGTGTCGAGATCGACGGCGTCGACATCCGCGAGATCGAGCTCTCATCGCTTGCGGAGCTCGTGGGCATGGTCACCCAGGAGACCTACCTCTTCCACGCGAGCGTCCGCGAGAACCTCCTGTACGCCCGACCGGACGCGTCCCAGGAAGACCTCGACACGGCCACGCGCGCGGCCGCAATCCACGACCGCATCCTCGAGCTGGAGTCGGGCTTCGACACGCTCGTCGGCGAGCGCGGTTACCGGATGTCCGGCGGCGAGAAGCAGCGGCTCGCAATCGCGCGGGTGATCCTGAAGGATCCGCGGATCCTCATACTCGACGAGGCAACCTCCGCCCTCGACACGGCGAGCGAGCGGCTCGTCCAGGCTGCCCTCGTGCCGCTGATGGAGACGAGGACGACGATCGCGATCGCCCACAGGCTCTCGACGATTCTTGCCGCCGACGTGATCTTCGTCCTCGACCGGGGGCGACTGGTGGAGCGGGGAACACACCGGGAGCTGCTCAGTCGTGGCGGGCTCTACGCCGACCTCTACCGCCAGCAGTTCCAGGGCGGTCTCGTCGAGGCGCGCTGCGAGGACGGCGTGGTGCTCACGAGCGGCGACGTCCTGACGACGGCCGCGGTCGGATAGTGGCGGCCCGGTTCTGCGACGAGTTGCCGTTCGGCTTCGGTTGGATCCTCGACGAGACCTACGAGCGCTGCTCGCACGCCCTTGTGCACGAGGGACGCGTCTGGCTGGTCGATCCGGTCGAGGCGGAGGGCGTCGAGGAGCGCGTTCGGGCGCGCGGAGAGCCGGCCGGCGTGATCCAGCTGCTCGACCGTCACAACCGATCGTGCGCATCCTTCGCGGCGCGGCTGGGCGTCCCGCACCACCTCGTTCCGCGGGAGCCGTTCGACGGCGCGCCGTTCGAGTTCCTGCTCGTCCGCAAGGGGCGGCGCTGGCAGGAGGTCGCGCTCTGGTGGCGCCAGCAGCGGTTGCTCCTCTGCGCGGACGCCCTCGGTACGGGACGTTTCTACCGTGCGCGGGGTGAGCGGCTGGCCGTTCATCCGCTCTTGCGCCCGATCCCGCCCCGGCGGCGCCTTGGCGGCATCTCGCCCGGGATCGTCCTCTGCGGCCACGGCGAGGGGATCCTCGAGGACGCGGAGCCGGCGTTCCGCGAGGCACTCGCCACCGCGCGCCGGCGCCTTCCGGCGTGGCTCGCGAGTGTGGTTCGTGCGCGTCGCGAGCGCAGAGCTGATGCGTCCAATGGTCGACGCTAGGAGTAGACGACGACGGCGGTCCCCAGCGTCGCGAAGGCGTAGACGAGGGGCGCCTCCGGGTACGGCAGGCGGACGCAGCCGTGGGAGCCCGGCGAGGTCGGGATCTCCGGGAAGGCGTGGAAGGCGACCCCGTTCACGAAGTAGCTCGCGTAGGGGAGCCACACCTGGTAGGGCGCAGACCACGAGAAGCGCTCCTTGCGGAACACGTGGTAGGTGCCGGTCGGGGTCTCGAACCCCGGCCGGCCCGTGGAGGCGTGTAGAGCGCGCTGGACGACCCCGTTTCGCACCAGCAGGGTGACGCCCTTCTCACGGTAGACCTCGATCCATTTGCCAGCGCCCCTTCCGCGCGGTACGGGGACGGCGGCTGAGTCGAGGCTCGCCAGGGTGTGCGTGCCGACCTCGCCGTCGCGGTCGAGACCCTCCCAGCTCTGGATCGCCTCGACCGCCTGCTGGGAGCGGTAGTCCCAGATGCCCGTCACCGCCGAGAGCGGGAGATAGTGGAGCTGGTAGAGGCGCGCCTGCACCGCGAGCGTGTTCTCCGGCGCGGGTGCGCTTGGCTCGAGGTCGGGCGGCTCGGGCGGGGACGAGGTCGGCGCGGGGGAGTTTGGTGCCACCAAGTGGTGCCCGTTGACAGCGATCGCGACCCGATCGACACCCGGGAGGCCCTTCAGCGTCGCCGCCACCTGCGCGAGGCGCGCGGGTGCGAGCGAGGCGACGAAAGCGCCGCCCGGCTCGGCCGGATAGCGCAGCGCCACCCGCGCGGTTCCGGCTCCCAGGCTCACGGCCACGACACGCGCCCCGCGAGGGAGCGCGCTCCTCAGCCCTCGCGCGCGCTCGCCGGCTGTCGGTCCGGCGAGCAGCGCCTTCAAGGCGGGGAGCGGCCGTGCCGGCACCTTCCGGGCAACGGGGACGAACTGTTCCCCTTCGAGGAAGTACACCTTCGCGCCGTCCGACGGTGCCGCTGGCGGCGCCAACGCGAGGAGGACGAGGGGCAGCGCCGTGAGGAGGAAGAGTCTGGGCACGGCGCGGGATCCTACGGACCGGTCTCGACCCGGCGCACGATCACACCGTGAAGTCCGAGCCTCGCCGAGACCCAGCCCAGGAGATCGTGGTAGGCCTTGGGGGAGGGCGCGTGTCCCGAGTCGTACCAGCGAATCAGCTTGGGCCGGCTCGCGGCCCGGAAGAGGGCGAGGAGCGCCGCGCGTGGCACGACCTCGTCCGTCCGACCGTCCTGGAAGAAGAGCGCCGACGGCGCCGCGTGGCGCACGAGCCGGAGCGGGTCGACCGGCGCAAGCGCGGCTGTGACTGCCTTTCTGAGTCGGGGAGGAGCGGCCGCCGCGTACCCCGAAACCGGGGTCGCACCGCCCGAGATCAGGTCGAAGAAGCGGATCCGGTGGTCGACACCCGCGAGCAGCGCGCCGGTTCTCGCACCGGCGCTCCAGCCGACGTACGCGATGCGCGAGCCGTCCACGTAGGGGAGCGAGCGGAGTACGTCGACCGCCCGGCGCAGCTCGACCACGTTCTTCGCCGTCACCTTGCGCTGCCGCTCGAGGCCCGCCACGCCCCGCGGGATCGCCGGCCTCGGCTGCCTGTCGAACGGCGAGGTGATCGTGAGGCCGACGGCGCCTCGCGCTGCCATCCAGACGGCCGGCAGCAGGAACTGGTCGCGGCTCCCGCCGGAGCCGTGCATGAAGATCACGGCGGGCCGACGCCCGCGCACCGGCGGGATGACGAGGTAGGCGGGTACGCGCCCTCCGCGCGGGCTCGCGTAGGAGACGTCGCGGATCCCGACCGGGTAGCCATGGTTGATGAGCCCCCGGTCCTGGAGCCGGAGCGGGGCCGACCGGTTGTAGTCGAAGAGCCCGCGCTTCGCGGGCGCGGACGGGGCGGCGGAGCGGCCGCCACCGCAGCCGGCGAGGAGGAGGCAGGCGAGGAGAGCTGCGGCGGCGGTGGCGGTGCGCATCCGCTCAAGCTACCGTCAGTCAGCAAGACCCAGCGAGGGATCTGCCCTGCGCCATGCACGGAGCCGAGCAAGGCGACGAAGAGTGCGACTGCGACCATCACCGCTCGTATCGACAGCCGGCGTGCAAAGTGTGAAATCGTCCGGCGCATGAACAGACGACGACTCATCTCCATCTGCCTCGGCGCCGGCGCACTGATCGCCGCCGCCTCGGCGCTCGGCGCCGCTTCGCTCCACCCGTCGGGCAAGTTCCAGACGGTTCTCAAGGGAAAGACACCCGCGCTCCTGAACGGGAAGTGGGTGTTCAACTTCAGCTCGAAGTCCCCTGGCTCGTTCACGACTACGAAGAGTGGGAAAGTCGTGATCCGCGGGATCGCGGTCTGGACCGGCAGCAAGGTCACGATCACGGACGTGAGCGGCTCGTTCGCCTGCACGGGCAAAGAGCGAATCGGGGTGTACAGCTACAGCTTCAGCGGCCAGGAGGGCCTGCTGCGGCTGAAGCCCCTCGTCGAGCTCTGCGGCGGCCGCAAGCTCGTGCTGACCGCGCACCCGCTTTCACCGGCCTAGGCGCCGCTTGCGGTGCCGACCTCAGGAGTGCGGGCTTGCCCGCACTCCGTCTGAAACGACCGCACGAGCGCACTCAACTAGGAGGGTCGGGCGAAAGGGCTAGCGAAACGGCGCATCGGCGCTGATCTTCGCGCGGGTCGGCGGCTGCGAGCAGGGTGAGCGGGCCGAAACGGCCGATGCGGAGACGAGGGCGGGCGGAATCCTGAACGGGGGCAGGAGCTAACGTCCCGGCCCTTCTGTATCGAGAGGGCGGCGGTCTACGCCGCGAGCGGGACGGCTCGCGCTCGGGCGAGCGCGCAGGCCAGGGTGGCGAGGATGCAGAGGTCGGCGTGCAGCGCGACCTTGGCGAGTCCGCGAACGCGGAGCGGGGCGAGCCCGTGCTCGTGCTTCAAGCGTCCGAAGGCGCGCTCCACTGAGCCGCGTCCGCCGTAGAGGTCGCCCCACCGCTTCGACTCGCGGGGCACGAGCGGATGTAGGCGGCTGGCCTTGACCCAGACGGACTTGGGCTCGCACTCGCCGGAGGGGCAGCGCCACTTCGTCAGCTTGCGCTTGAAGTCGGCTCCGGCGAACGCCCAGACCCCGTGCTCGCAGGTCGGCGGCTTGTGCTCGCCCTTGACCACGGAGGGTGTCTTGCGGAGCGGGATGATCGGGAGACATTCGGCCTGCTCGCACGCTTCGTAGACCGGGTTTACGTCGTAGCCCTTGTCGAGGGTCGCCGTCTCGGGCTTGAAGCTGCGTTCGCGGACGCGCTGCAACAGATCGTCGGCCAGGCTCGACTCGTGTGTCCGTGCCGTCTCAACGCGCCACGCGACCGGAAGGTCAGTCCGGGCGCAGACGGCCATGTGAAGTTTCCAGCCGAAGAACCCGCCGCCCTTCCGGGTCGAGACGGCCGAGCGGTGCCCCCACGATGCTTCCGGGTCGGAGTACCGCTCGCGCTCCGGGCCGTTCTTGGAGAGGAACCGCTGCCCGTTCGCGTAGGCCGGGAGGTCGGAGGCGTCGATAGCGATGTCGCGGCCGTACTCGGGAAGCTCGGCGCGAAGCGAGTCCGCTACGCGGGCAAGGCAGGCGTCCATCAGCGGTTTGTTGGCGCGCAGCTTCGCGGCGAACCTGTAGAGCGCGTACACGGACGGCGCGGCTCCGAGCGCCTCCCGGAGCGCGGCGTGCTCAGCGATCAGCGCGGCGGTACGGCTCCAAGTCGGGATCGCGTACAGGCTCTTCGCAAGACACGCTCCGACGAGGCTGCAGATCGGGTAGCCCTTCCGACCCGTCCACCGCAGCGCCTCAAGCTCCTCGATCAAGCCCGCAATCTCGGGCGAGTCGAGAAGGTCTGAGAGAAGAGTGGCGACGGATCGCCGTGGTACGTTGGGGACTGCCATTCGAGCGGATACCTCGTTTGGTCACGCCCCCGGAAGCTCCAACTTCGCGGGGGCACTTTATTGGGATTTGCAGGACTAATTCTACTCGGGGCATCGGACGGAGCCGGTGTCTGGAAGCCGGTAGATCAGGGTGGTCGTATCGGCCGTCCGAGCTGATTTCGGACAAGTCGTACGGATCGCGCAAAAAAACTCGATAGCCCGGCTCAGGCAATCACGCCTGAGCCCCGGTAGCTCAGCGGATAGAGCGCTTCTATCGGAAGGAGGAGGTCGTCGGTTCGAATCCGACTCGGGGCAATAGACTGAAGCCTCCTTCCGATAGGAGAGGTTCGCGAACCGCCACTGGCCCAGCCGACCACGGCTGGGCCGGTTGGTCTTTACTCCGCCAGGGCCTTGTGGCCCGCGCCAAGAATCAAAGTGAGAAGATCGCCCTATGGGCCTCGACCCACGAGCCAAGGGTGCCGCTGTTGAGGTGAGGCGCTGTGCTACTTCAAGCTCGAAGTGGGCTAAGCGAGAGGGAGCAGTCTAGGATGCCCGACGAGGTTCACCTGTGGCGAATAGGCCACGGCGATGAGCTAACCGAGATCCGACGCACGGAACTCGACCTCGAATCCCGGCTGCAGGATTGGCTGGTGCGAGACATCTCCATCCTCGATCCGAGCCTCTTGGTTATAGGACATGAGGTCCAAACGGATTTTGGCGGCCTTCTCGACCTCTTGTGCATCGACGCCGCTGGAGACCTCGTCATCGTGGAACTGAAGCGGCACAAGACGCCTCGGGAGATCACCGCCCAGGCACTCGACTACGCCTCGTGGGCGGTCAATCTTTCCAACGAGCGGGTCACATCGATCGCAAACGACCATCTCGACGCCGGCTTCGAGAGCGCGTTTCGGACAAGGTTCGGGATCGATCCTCCCGAGACACTGAACGGGGATCACCGAGTTCTTGTCGTGGCCTCCGAGATCGACGCGAGTTCAGAACGCATCATCAGGTACCTCTCCGACACGCACGGAGTGAATATCAACGCGGCGACGTTCCAGTATTTCCAGCCGCCCGATGGATCAGAACTACTGGCGCGCGTCTTTCTCATCGAGCCCTCCGAGGTTGAGCTGAACACGCGGACGAAAGGCACATCTAAGCGTCGCCCGAATCTAAGCTATGAGGAGCTGAACGCACTCGCGGCCGAGGCCGGCATGAGCGACCTGTACGACCATGCTGTAGCCGCGTTCGAGCCGTTGCTCCAGAAGCACACGACAAGAAGCTCCATCGGCTTCGCCGGTCTCTTCAACGGAAGACGGAAAACCATCATCAGCCTTCTGCCTGGCGAAAGCGCCGCCGAAGACGGCTTACGCTACCAGCTGTATAAGAACCGATTCCGAGAACTGACGCGCCTTTCGGACGAAGAGATCGAAAAGGTAGTGCCGGCGAAACACGAACACTGGATCTACTACGCCACGGCAGGATCGGACTATGAGGGGTTTCAGGGCTTCATCGTGCACAGTGAGGAAATCGACCGAATCGCGGAAGCGCTCACGCGGATGGAACCCCGAAAGCGCTAACGCAGATGGCACCCGCCTGTGGCCCTCAGCGGATCGAGTGCCAGTGGGTAAAAGCCGCTGGATTCGTGGGTAACTGGCCCAGCCGCTACCTTGGAAACCGCATGGACAAGCGGCTACCGAGTTTCGCTAGACCCTCCTAGTGTCCTGAGTCGTTAGTTCGTAGGGTATTGGTTGGTGGTGGCGAATCC